>CAYUEG010000040.1:0-26345 GCA_964443245.1 uncultured Burkholderiales bacterium
GTGCACGATGTGGTCAGGTGCAAACGCTTGCGCTGCGAAGAGAGCCGAGAGGATCGGCACCATCGTCATGCCGCCGCCAATTCCCAGCAAGCCCGCCAGGAACCCGACCACCACGCCGGTCAGCAGGTAGCCAGCGAACCAGATCACCGGGTCAGCAGCTTTTCAGTGATGAATTTCCATTCGCGCGGCGTCACCGGCGTGATGGAAAGCCGGTTGCCGCGTTTCAGGATAGTCATGTCGGCGAGAGCCGGCTGCTCGCGCAATTCGGCCAATGACACCAGGCGCGTCTTGCGCAAACCTTTGACATCGACATTCATCCAGCGTGGTGTCTCGGTCGTCGCGGTGGCGTCAAAATACTTGCTTTTGCGATCGAACTGGGTTGCGTCCGGATACGCATGGCTAGCCACCTCCGCCAGGCCGGCGATGCCAGGCTCCGGGCAGGAAGAGTGATAGAACAGCACGCCGTCCCCAATCTGCATGCTGTCGCGCATGAAATTGCGCGCCTGATAGTTGCGCACGCCAAACCATGGCACCGTGCTCTGCGGCATGGCGAGCAGGTCATCAATCGAAATTTCATCCGGCTCGGATTTCATCAACCAGTATTGCGTTTTCCTCATCCGCGTCAGCTCCGGCTTTAAAAATGACAAGCGGCGCACCAGGTGCGCCGCTTCAATAAGGGTTCCCCGCGTGTGCCGTCAGGCCCTCATCCTGAACCTGGGGTTCAGGTCGGCCACCTCCGAAGACCGCATCAGGGCATTCAGCAGCGCAACAGGGAGTGCCGAGGCACTGTGAAGTCAGAGAACGCACACAACAGCAGTCGATTCTTCAGCAACCTTGCAAGTTGCATATTGGTTCAAGGAATGTACAGGCCTTAACCAACACCGCAGGGAATTTCATTTAAGGAAGCCACCCCTTTCAAAGCTCGCCTAAATGAACTCAACTGCCTCCAACATTTGCCTGACCCTAAAACAACTTCTCCTGGCTGGCAATCGCCTCGTCCACCACCGAGTGCATGGATTGCATTCTACGCTTGTACTCGCCCAAGTCAAATCCTGCGCCCGTTTTTGCCGAAAGAAGTTCATGGGTAATGTTGAGGGCGGCCATGACCGCCACCCGATCTGCACCGGCTACCTTGCCGGCGCTCTTGATTTCCCGCATCTTTTTGTCCAGGTAGGCTACTGACGCCATCAAGACTTCGCGTTCTTCGTCAGGGCAGGCTACGCGATACTGGCGATCCAGGATCGTGATATCGACATTCTTGACCGGGGTTTTGGCTGCGCTCATGATTCACTTTCAAGAGTGGCGGGCAGACGCTCGATCAGCGCTTCAATTCGCGTGCGTGCCTCGGTTGCGCGCTCGGTCAGGCGCCGGTTTTCGCCTTCCAGCGTGGTGATGCGATTGCGCAGTTCACGATTGTCCGCACGGGCAATCTGGTGCAACTCCACCAGCTGCAACAACTTTTTCTCGAGGGCTTCTAGCTCGGTCATGGTGCCAATCTTGGTTGAAAAACCTCGTGAAGTCAAGCATCTAACCTTTCATTTGAATGTGAATTCGTTAGATTGTGTCAAGTCGGAAAAGTCGCTTTGCTATACTTGCGCCAGTTTTGGTGCTCCCCACCCATTGCTTGGGTGGGGGTTAATCGGGAATCAGGAGTGCCGGTGCATGAAGCAATTCATGCGGCATCAACCTGAGCTGCCCCCGCAACGGTAAGCGCTGCCGGCCTGTCTTGAAGATGTATTCAGGGCGGGACCGGACCGGATTGAGATCCACAAGCCACTGTTGGTCCGCTTTTGATGGACTGATGGGAAGGCTCTCAAGACCTGTATGCGCCAGCCCGGAGACCGGCCAGGACTGAACTTCCCTTTCACGTCTGCGGGGATGCAGACCTTTTTGGAGCGTTTATGTCCCATTTTGTCGCGCCCGCGCGGCTTCCGATTTTCTCGGCAGCCGCTATTCTCATTTCTGCATCAGCCATTGCCCAACAGCCGGCCCAGGTCCTGGTGACCGGAAGCAGAATGGAGCAGGCCATCACTGAGGTGCTGGCCAACACCACCATCCTGACCAGTGAGGATTTACGAAACTCGCAGATCGTGGATTTGCCCGCACTGTTGCGCAGTGCAGCCGGTATCGAGGTTGTGCAGAATGGTGGCACGGGGTCGGTGTCTTCCGTTTTCATGCGGGGCAGCAACTCGAATCACACCCTGATTTTGCTCGACGGCATGCGGATCAATTCGTCCACGGTTGGCACTACCGCTCTTGAGCGCTTGACGCTCGAGCAGATCGAGCGAGTCGAGATTGTGCGTGGCAACGTGTCAGCGCTTTACGGCTCGGAAGCGATCGGTGGCGTGATCCAGCTGTTTACCCGTCAGGGACGTGGTGCCCCCGCAGTCTCCGGCTCACTGACGACGGGCGCCAACGGGATGCTGGCGGGCAACGTTGATTTTGGCGGTACTGTCGGCAGGACGCGCTTTCACGTTGGTCTTGGCGCATTGCATACGTCCGGTTTTGGCGCCATTGACCCGAATACCAGCGCTACCACGCGCACCGCTGTCAATCCGGACACGGACGGATTTCGCAATACCACGGTCAATGCCAGCCTGGCACATACCGTACAGGAAGGCCATGAGCTGGGGGCGCGTGCATTTGTGACGCGCGGGTTGATCAATTTCGACAATGCATTTGGCGCAGTGACCGATGTACATCAGACCGCCAACTTCACCTCGTCGTTCTCGGCCTATTCCAACAATCGCGTGACGGATGCATGGCGCTCCAGTCTTACCTATTCCAAGAGTGTGGACAGCAGTGACCAAACACGAAATTACCGCTGGGACGGCCACATCCGCACGGACCAGCGGCAGTTCACGTGGCAAAACGAGTTCAGAATCGCGTCAAGTCACAAGCTTTTGTTCGGTCTGGAAAGCCTGAGCCAGCGCGCGGAGAGTGCGAGTACCACCAGCAGGTTCTATCCCGCTCGGCAGGTAGGATCGGTCCTGGCCGGCTATACAGGGTCCGTCGAGCGGACCGAGCTGCAAGTGAATCTGCGCAGCGACCGGTACTCGGATTTTGGGCGAGCCCAATCCTACTTCGCAGCAGCCGGATACAACCTGACCGATGCCTGGAAGATCGTTGTCCAGCAGTCCACCGCGTTCCGTGCGCCGACTTTCAACGACCTGTATTTCCCCAATTTCGGCACCTTGTCCCTCCAGCCAGAGCGAGCCAGGAGCCGTGAACTGAGTTTGCAATGGGCGGCGGGTGCGCATCTGCTCCGTTTGGGATACTTTCACACGGACTACAGCGATCTGATCGTGGGTGCTGGCACGCCTTCCCGCGCGGCCAACATCAACAAGGCGCGGGTCAAAGGAATTGAAACCAACTACACCGGCCAGATGATGGGATTTGATCTGCGCGCCAACCTGACCTGGCAGGATCCGGTCGCCATGCCGCCGAGTGCCACGCTCGGCCCACAGTTACAAAGGCGGGCGCGGGCCTATGGCAATTTCGGGGTCGGGCGCAGTGTAGGGGCCTGGCGCTTCGGGGCCGACCTGTATGCCAGCGGCAAACGGGTGGATACGGAAATCACTGCATTTCCCTCGCAGAAGGTGACGCTGGGCTCATACAACCTGTTAAGCCTCACCGCTCGCTACAACATCAGCAAGGAGACTTTCATCGCAGCCCGTCTGGAGAATGCGACCGATGCCGGTTATCAGTTGGTGCATGGGTACAACACGCCGCGGCGGGGCCTGTTTGTCACGCTGGGCTACCAGCCCAAGTAGGATTGCCGTGAAGCCGAGACCTGGGGTTGCCGTCCTTCTTCTCCTTGCAGGGGGAGCCTTGGGGGTGCTCGCGCTGGCGCTGTTATCGGGCAGCGCACATGTGTCTTTGCATGAAACATGGCGTGCCTTGGCAGGTGCGGATGCGGGATCCGCCGGCGACATTGTGCTCAATCTGCGGCTGCCACGTGCCTTGGCAGCGTTTGGCGTGGGTGCGCTGCTGGCGCTCGCAGGGGCAATGATGCAGGTCCTGCTGCGCAATCCGCTCGCCGAGCCTTATCTGATGGGCATCTCGGGCGGTGCCGCCGTGGGGGCATTGTCAATGCTGCTGATGGGTGCCAGTTTGCTCTTGGTGCATGTTGCCGCGGCGGTGGGTGCGGCGGTCGTAGTGTTATTGGTGCTCGGCCTGGCGCGGCATGATCTTGCGCAGGGCGCGGGGTACGACAGCAGCCCGCGCCTGCTGCTTACCGGGGTGATCATCGCGGCAGGTTGCGGCGCCATCGTCACCCTGATCCTGTCGATTGCGCCGGACAACAAACTGCGCGGCATGCTGTTTTGGCTGATGGGCGATTTCAACGGTGTCGACCGCTGGCAGCCGGCCTTGTGTGGGGCGGCCCTGACCCTCATGCTGATGTTGCCTGATGCACGCGGCCTTAACGCACTGTCACGCGGTGCGCTGGCGGCACAGACCCTGGGAGTCAATGTACGCGCGCTCCGCTTTCGCCTATATGTCGTGGCGTCGATAGCAACGGCGCTCGCTGTGACGACGGCGGGTACCGTCGGCTTTGTCGGCCTGATCATTCCGCATGCAGTGCGTTTGGTCATCGGCAATGATCAACGCATTCTCTTGCCGGCCTCAGCCATCGGCGGTGGTACGTTGCTGGTAGCGGCCGATACCTTGGCGCGCACGGTAGTGGCACCGGTGCAGTTGCCAGTGGGTGTGGTGATGGCCTTGATGGGCGTGCCGGCGTTCCTCTATCTATTGTTGAGACGCCATGAACACGCTTGACACGGTGGTGAACCCTACCATGCTCCAGACTGTCGGGCTGAAGCTATCCCGTGGCGAACGCATGCTGCTGACAGACCTCAACTGGCAGGCGCGAGGCGGGCAGTTGTGGTGCCTGCTCGGACCGAACGGCGTGGGCAAGACCACCATGCTCCACGCCCTGGCTGGTGTGCTGCCATCCGCCGGGGTCAGTCTCAACGGTCGAGCACTGTCGATGTGGGAACACCATGAACTGGCGCTGGTACGCGGCTTCATGCCACAGCACGTCCACGATGCCTTCTCGGCCAGCGTGCTCGACACCGTTCTGCTCGGCCGACATCCGCACCTGGGCCGCTGGGACTGGGAAAGCGAAGAAGACTTACAGCTGGCGCACGCGGCCTTGCGGGCGGTAGGCATGGAAGCCTTTACCGAGCGTGATGTGCTGACGCTCTCGGGAGGGGAACGCCAGCGCGTTTCCCTGGCGATGCTGCTGGCGCAGTCGCCAGCTGTGATGCTGCTCGACGAGCCGGGCAGCCACCAGGATCTGCAACATCAGGTGACGATCTTCACGTTGCTGCGCTCGCTTGCCGATCAGGGACGTCTGCTGCTGACCGCCGTGCATGACATCAATCTGGCTGCGCGCTTTGGCACGCACGCCTTGTTGCTCGACGGGGAGGGTGGGGCAGATGCGGGCCCAATCGGGGAGATGCTTACGTCCGAACGCCTGTCGCGCATTTTTCATCATCCGGTGCGGCGCATCGATGACAATGGCAAGGCCTGGTTTGTTGCAGAGTAGTCGGTTCCGGACAGCCACGCTTTGCCTGCAGCGAGGATCAGCATGAACTACGTTTGGCAATCCAAGCCCGGACGCAAGCAACACGGTCTCTGGCAATTCATCTTCAAGGCGGGCGACAAAGCCACGCTGGCAGTCGCGTCTTGCATCGTCAGCCGATGATGGCGCGCAACGTGCGATGCCCGGCATTGTTCGTGGCTGGTCTTGCGTCGGGGCAAGGCAAGACGACCGTCACGGCCGCCCTGGCGCGATATCACATCCAGCAGGGGCGACGTGTGCGCGTCTTCAAGAGCGGCCCCGATTTTCTTGACCCGATGATCCTTGCGGCCGCCTCCGGCCATCCGGTGGAGAATCTTGATCTGTGGATGGTCGGCGCCAGGCGCAGTCGAACGTTGCTCTATCAGGCGGCGCAAGAAGCGGATCTCATCCTGATCGAAGGGGCCATGGGTCTGTACGACGGCAACCCATCGGGGGCAGATCTGGCGCGGGAATATGGTGTACCGGTTGCCCCGGTAATTGACGCCGGCGCCATGGCTGAAACGTTTGGCGCTCTGGCGGTGGGCCTGAAGCACTATCGTGACCTGCCGTTCGCAGGCGTCATTGCCAACTGTGTCGCCAGCGCCGGCCACCGCGAGATGCTCATGCACAGCCTCCCTCCCGACATTCCACTCATTGCCGCCATTGCGCGCGCCGTCGTGCCATTGCCTGAGCGACATCTGGGTCTGGTGCAGGCGGGCGAATTGCCGGACTTGCTGGAGCGACTGGACGCGTTGGCCGAACTGGTCGAGGCAGGGGGGTTCACCGCGCTTCCGGCTGCAGTGCAATTTTTCCCATCGGCTGAAGAACCGCTCCCACCAAGGCTTTCAGGGCAGACCGTCGCGGTGGCACGCGATGCGGCGTTCTCGTTCATTTACCCCTCCAATCTGGCGACGCTGACGGGTATGGGCGCGCAACTCGCCTTTTTCTCCCCGCTGGCCGACGAGCCTGTGCCACCCGCAGATGCACTGTGGTTACCCGGTGGTTACCCGGAACTTCATGCACGCACGCTTTCTGCATCCGCCCGCTGGCTCACCTCGCTGCGCCGCTTCCGTGCCGCCGGGAAGCCGATTCTGGCCGAGTGTGGCGGCATGATGGCGCTGGCGGAAACACTGGAAACGTTGGAAGGAAACACGTACACCATGGCAGGCCTGCTGCCGGGCCGCACGGTGATGCAGAAGCGCCTCGCCGCCATTGGCATGACGGGCTTGACATTGAGTGACCAGTTGGAACCGGTTCGCGGTCACGCCTTTCACTATTCGCGGTTCGAGACCACGCTGATTCCCTGGAAACATACGTCCAGTGCCAGTCCGTCGCAGCCGTGCGAGGCGGTCTATCGTGAAGGGTCGATCACGGGGTCGTATTTTCATGCTTATTTCGCTTCGAACCCCGGCGCGATTGCCGACATTCTGAGCCCAGGCTGTTGAATCAGGGCGAGCCACAGGCCAAGCCGCAATGTGGGTACCGCACCCGCCTCGCTTCAGGCACGTAAACTCCCTCCATGCTCCTCACCAACCTCCTCGCGCAACTCGCGTTCGGCCTGATTGCCATGACCATCTGCCTGCCCTCGATGCAGGAGTGGGGAGCGCTGTTTGGCGCCAGCCAGGCCCAAGTGCAGCTTACCTTCAGCGGATTTGTGGTGGCGTATGGCGTGTGTCAACTCATCTATGGTCCCCTTTCGGACCGGTACGGCCGCAAAGGCATCCTGGTCATCGGCCTCGGTTTGTTGGCGCTGGGGTCGCTGATTGCGGCACTGGCACCCAACCTCAGTATCCTGATTGCCGGGCGCGTGCTGCAGGGCGTGGGTAGTGCCGCCGGCGCCGTGGTGGGGCGTGCCATGGTGCAGGACCTCTATCTCGGCTCCCAACGCACCAAGGTCATGGCCTATGTAGGGATGTCGATGGGCCTGTCACCGCCGTTCGCCGCCGTCATTGGTGGCCAATTGCACGTGCGGTTCGGGTGGCAAAGCAACTTCATCCTTGTCACGGTGGTGGCCCTGGTACTGCTGGTAGCGGCGGTGCGCACCCTGCCGGCACGCACCGCATCATCTCCGGTGCGCGGTCACTGGCTCGCCGAGATGCTCGCAGCGTATGCGACCTTGCTGCGGCAGCAGACCCTGGTGCTGTACGTCATGATCCTGTGTACTGCCACAGCGGCGTTTTACGTGTTCCTGTCCGGCGCGCCCATTGTGCTGCGCAGCTACGGGGTGGGCCCTGACGGGATTGGCTGGTACATCATGCTCGTTCCTCTGTCGTACATGACAGGCAATTTCCTCACCAGCCGCCTGATTCACGGCAAGGGGGAACGGTGGGCGATGGCGTTGGGGCAAATTGCCACGGTTGCCGGCGTGCTGCTGATGCTCGGCCTCGCACTGCTCGGGCTCGATTCGCCGCTGGCCTTCACCATGCCCCTCATGTTGCTGGGTGTAGGGCACGGCTTTCTGGTGCCGCCTACGCTGGTGGGCACGGTGGGCGTGGTGCCGGCACTGGCAGGCTCAGCCGCAGCGCTCGCAGGGCTCATGCAGCAGCTGATGGGAGCGGCGGGTGCCTATAGCGTTGGTCTGGTGTCGCACGACGGTTCACGCAACCTTGGGTTGCTAATGCTGGGCTTTACCTTGTGCGGATTGGCGGCGCATCTGGCACTGCGCCAAGGTCAAGCGGACAACTAGGGTTCAGCCTCCGTTCCGGGGTTGTCCGAGCCGCTGCTTGCGCACAGCTTCAAGGATCTCGCACATGCGCTCGGCGCCGTCGGCAATGCGCAGCCCGTGGCGGTTGATGAGGTTGCCGTCCATCGCAAACAGATGGCCATTCTTCACGGCGCGCATGCGCGGCCATTTGGCCCACAGTTCCAGTCCGTCCTGAAGCAGGCTGGTCGACACAATCGCTTCGGGGTCAGCTTCAATGACGGCTTCCATGGCCACGACCGGCGCTTTGGGTTTGAGGTCGGCGAACAGCGGTTTGCCGCCACACAGGCTGATGACGTCGGCTACCAGATGCTGGCCGTTCAGGGTTGTGAGCGGCTTGCTCCATACCTGATAGAACAGCGACACCGGCATGCGGTTGGCGTAACGCGAGCGCAGGGCGTCTATCCTGCTGCGGAACGCCACTGCCGTTGCATGTGCCTGGAGGCTGGTGCCGGCGAGGGTGCCCAGAGTTTCGATGGCGCGCGGGATGTGGTCGAGTCTGGTGGGTTCGTTATAGAACGCCGGGATGCCCAACGCAAGCAGCCGGTCGAGCTGCTTTTGCGAATTGCCGCTCAGCCAGACGACGACGAGGTCAGGCTTGAGTGCGACGATGCGTTCGAGGTCAAGTGAATCATGATTACCGATGCGCGGTATTTTCCGTGCCGCTTCGGGAAAGTCGCTGTATTCCACCGTGCCGACGATCAGGTCGCCGGCGCCGGCTGCAAAAAGCAGCTCGGTGACGTGTGGCGCCAGACTGAGGATGCGCTTGGCGGGACTCCTGAGGGTAACGGTTTTTCCAGCATCGTCGATCACCGCGATATTGGCCCAGGCGGTACTGCAAAGGAGAGTCAGGGCGAGTGTGGTGAAGAGGCGAAGCACGTCAAAGTCTCCAGGACGCATCAAGCAGCGCGCGGTATGGTTCATCAGCCGTTCGGCAACGGCTGCCTTGCAGGGGTGTGTGGCACCCATGATCAAGCGATCAAGTTGATCCAACCAGGAAGTCATTATCGCATCGGGGGCGATGCGATAATCAACGGCTTTGGCAATGGAATGCTCTCGATGCGCGGCACCTTGATGATTCAGGGCACCACCAGTGACGCCGGCAAGAGTACGCTGGTAGCGGGTTTGGCCCGGCTGCTCAAACGCCGTGGTGTATCGGTGGTGCCATTCAAGCCGCAGAACATGGCGCTCAACAGCGCGGTGACCGCCGACGGCGGCGAGATCGGCCGCGCGCAAGCGCTGCAGGCACAGGCCGCCGGCCTGACCCCGCATACCGACATGAACCCGGTGTTGCTGAAACCCAGTTCGGATACCGGTGCGCAGATCATCATCCACGGCAAGGTGCGCACCGACATGGACGCCCGCAGTTATCACGAATACAAGCCCAAAGCGATGGCGGCGGTGCTCGAATCGTATGAGCGACTCAAGCGTCAATACGAGGTGGTGCTGGTCGAAGGCGCCGGCAGCCCGGCCGAGATCAACCTGCGCGATCGTGACATCGCCAACATGGGTTTTGCCGAATCGGTTGATTGCCCGGTGATGCTGGTGGCTGACATCGATCGCGGTGGCGTGTTTGCCCACCTCACCGGCACGCTGGCCTGCCTGTCGGCCAGCGAAGTGGCGCGCACACGCGGCTTCATCATCAACCGTTTTCGGGGCGACAAGAGCCTGCTTGATCCGGGTCTGGCCTGGCTTGAAGCCAAGACCACCAAACCGGTGTTTGGCGTACTGCCGTACCTGTTCGGGTTGCATCTGGATGCCGAAGATGCCGTCCGGACCGAGCAGGCCCCTCTCTTGAAAGCGGCATCGGCGCACGTGCTCAAGGTGATCGTGCCAGTTACCCAGCGCATTTCCAACCACACCGACTTCGACGTGTTGCGCGCCCACCCGCAGGTTGATCTCCGGTTCGTAGGGCCGGGTGAACGCGCGCCCGCTGCCGACCTGATCATCCTGGCGGGAACCAAGGCCACGACCACCGATCTGGCTGGGCTCCTCGCAGCCGGGTGGGGACAGGCCATCAGCAGGCACCTGCGTTATGGCGGCAAGGTGATCGGCATCTGTGGTGGCATGCAGATGCTCGGGCGCATGCTGCATGATCCGCATGGCTCGGAGGGTCCGGCCGGTTCGATGGCGGGCTTGGGCTTGCTCGATTACGAAACGACCTTTGGTCGCGACAAGCAGCTGGGCCAGGTGAGCGGGGCGCTGTGCCTGGAAGGCGAGCCCCCGGTGACCGGCTACGAGATCCACATGGGCGTTACCAGCGGGCCGGCTCTGAGTCGGCCCTCATCGATTCTGGCCGGCAATCGTCCTGACGGTGCCATCTCGGAGGATGGGCAGGTGCTCGCCACTTACCTGCACGGGGTGTTTGACCACCCTTCGGCCTGCCGTGCCTTGCTGCGCTGGGCCGGGCTGTCCGACGCCCAGTTGCTCGATCTGAATGCGTTACGTGAGGCCAGTCTGGAGCGGTTGGCCGATACCTTTGAACAACATCTCGACATGCGATCCCTGTTGACCGAAATCCGATGACTCTCATCTCCCAATCCCTGCTTGACGAAGTGAGCTCAGAAGCACGGCTCAGCCCGCGCCGCCGCAAGAACCGCAACTTTCATGCGGGTGACGATGCCGCCGCGCATCGGTTGCTGAATGCACTGGAGCCGGATTCCTATGTGGCGCCGCACCGGCATCTCGATCCGGCCAAGGCGGAATCGATCGTGGCCCTGCGTGGCCGTTTCGGGGTGGTGCTGTTTGATGACGCAGGGAGCGTCACGGGAACAGCGGTGCTCGCCCCGACGGGCGCCGACATGGGCATCGACTTGCCTGCAGGAACCTATCACACCATCTTTGCACTGGAGTCGGGTTCGGTGTTCTTTGAGGCGAAAGCCGGGCCTTATGTGCCGATCACGGCCGCGGAACGCGCCCCCTGGGCACCGGCAGAAGGTTCTGCCGAGGCCCCCGCGTATCTGGCGCAGTTGAAGGCGCTGTTTCCGGCTTAGGCGCGAACTTCCGGGCGGTGCGGGAGGAATCGTCAGAACCGTTGGTGGGAGCGGCTCTCAGCGAAATGGAGCAAGTGCTACCAGGGCCACTCTGATGTGTCAGGCAGCACTCGTCGATGACGCGGCGGCCTGCAATTGCCGTGCCCTGGCCAGGGCAGACGGTAGATCGGCTGTCAGATTCTCCGCGCCCAATGCAGGCAGGAAGCCGGAGCGCTGCATCAGGGAAAGCGGCTGCGCGCCGACGTCGGCAAGCACCAGTTGTGCGCCGCGTTTTGCCAGGGTGCGCCGCAATACGTCCAGTGAATCCAGGCCGGTAGTATCGACATTGATCACGTGGTGCAAGTCCAGCACCATCACGGTGGCGCGATCTTCTGCTGACGGGGAAGATTCCGCGTCGAGCAGGGCCTCAATCTTGCCGATCGAGCCGAAGAACAGGGAACCAAACACGCGATAGGCCTGACAGCCGGCGGGGAGGGACTGATCCCGAACCGGTTCGACCGCAGTGAGGCTGGAGATGCGATAGATGAAGAAAAGGCAGGCCAGCACCAGCCCCACTTCGACGGCTACGGTGAGGTCAATCACAACCGTCAGCACGAAAGTGGTGACCAGCGTGATGCGATAGGGGGGCGAAAACTGGCGCAGCTTGCCAAATTCGCGCCATTCACCCATGTTCCAGGCAACAAACATGAGAATGGCGGCCAGGACTGCCAGCGGCACATGCTTGGCCAGTGGCGCCGCGATCAGCACGATCGCCAGCAGTGTCAGTGCATGCACCATGCCGGCAATTGGCGAGGCAGCGCCCGCCCGCACGTTGGTGGTGGTGCGCGCGATCGTGCCGGTGGCAGGGATGCCGCCAAAGAATGGGGTCACCATGTTGGCGACACCCTGCGCCATCAGTTCCTGGTTGGGATCGTGCCGGTCATCGATCATGCCGTCGGCAACCCGCGCGCATAACAGCGATTCGATCGCCCCGAGCAGGGCAATCGTGATGGTCGGGGCCACCAGGTTGCGCGCTGACTCCCAACTGAAATCGGGCAAGGCAAACGTCGGCAGGCCCTGGGGAATACCGCCGAAGCGCGAAGCAATCGTCTCCACCGGCAGATGCAGCACAGCCACGGCGAAGGTCGCCAGCACCAGCGCGAGGATGCTGCCCGGGAGGCGCGTGAGCAAGCGCAGGGGGCCGGAAGGGACCTTGCCCGGTACTGCAAGCAGTATCATCAGGCGCGGCCAGGCCACGATCAAGGCCAGCGCACTGACTGCCACGGCAATCGTGGTGGGATCGACCGTATGCAGGCCTGCACCCAGGGCGCCCATCATGCCGAAAAAATCCGCCGGCATCTTCTCCACCTTCAGGCCGAGAAAATCCTTGACCTGTGACAGTGCGATCAGTACGGCAATGCCGTTGGTAAAGCCGATGATGATCGAAACCGGAATGAAGCGGATCAACGAACCGATGCGCGTCAGCCCCATGATGAAAAGCAGCATCCCGGCCAGGATGGTTGAAATCAGCAGGTTGGCCAGGCCGTACTTGGCAATGATGCCGTAGACGATCACGATGAAGGCGCCCGCCGGCCCGCCGATCTGCACCCGTGAACCGCCGAGGGCGGAAATGATGAAGCCCGCAATGATGGCGGTGAAGATGCCCGCCTCTGGCTTGACACCCGACCCGATGGCGAACGCCATCGCCAGCGGCAGTGCCACCACGCCGACGGTAATGCCGGCGATCAGGTCAGACGAGAACTGCTCGCCGGAATAGCCCTTGAGGCTCTTGAAAAGATAAGGCTTGAAAGGGTGAAACGGAAACGCCATGCCAATACTCCCGGTCGCAACATGAAGGACGGCTCATCAGCCGTGCATTTCAGGGCGTGCCGGGAGGGCCGCAGTGGTGGATGCGCGCGATGAATTGCCGCCGGCGCGATATGCGGCACGGGTGGAGGTGGTGTCGGTCGGCGCGAAAATCCATGTGCCTACTTTACGCGCATTCCAGGTTGGGCACCTTCGTCCGGCGAGAGGAGATACAGGCCGGGTGACTTGCCGTCCGCATCACTGGCCGCCAGCACCATCCCTTCGGACAAGCCGAACTTCATCTTGCGCGGCGCCAGATTGGCCACCATCACCGTGGTTTTGCCGATCAGCTTGGCGGGGTCGTAAGCCGATTTGATGCCGGCAAACACATTGCGATGCTTCGGCTGGCCGTCGACAGTCTCGCCGATGTCGAGCGTGAGCTGGATCAGCTTGTCTGCACCCTCGACGTGTTGGGCATTGACGATTTTGGCGATGCGCAGGTCCACCTTGGTGAAGTCGTCAATGCTGATGTGCGCATTTTTTGATACTGCATCGGCTGGAGAGGCGCTCGGGGCGGGCTTTTTGTCAGCATCGGTGCCAGAAGCCTTGGTGGGAGCGGCCTTGGTGGGAGCGACTTTTGGGGCCTCGGCAGGGGGCGTGTTGGTGGCAGGCATGTCAAACAGGGTGTCCAGGAGTTTCGGGTCGACGCGGGTCATCAGGTGTTCGTACTTCCCGATCGCGTGGCCGGCACCGAGAGGTTGCATGGCGTTGTCGAAGTCAAGCGGCGCGCAGTTGAGGAACCGTTCGGCATGCGTTGCAAGGTTAGGCAGAATCGGTTTCAGGCACGCGGTGATGACGCGGAACGCTTCAATGGCTTCCGAGCAAACTTCCTGCGCGCGCTGGGTATTGCCCTCCTTGGCCAGTTGCCAGGGTGCGGCACGGTCAAAGCGCTGGTTGGCCTCGTCGGCAAAGGCCATGATGTCGCGAATCGCCTTGCCGAATTCGCGGTCTTCGAAATGCTGGCGCACGGTCCCGATGAGCCGCGCCACTTGCGCGTCGGATGCGACCTCCGGTTTCACGAGACGGCCATCCGCCAGAAATTTCGACGCGCGGCTGGCGATGTTGACGTATTTACCGACCAGATCGCTGTTGACGCGTGCGACGAAGTCATCCGGGTTGAAGTCGACGTCTTCCACGTTCGCGTTGAGCTTGGCGGCGATGTAGTAGCGCAGCCATTCGGGGTTCATGCCGATGTCAAGATAGCGCAGCGGGCTGATGCCGGTGCCGCGCGATTTGCTCATCTTCTCACCCGAGACCGTGATGAAGCCGTGAACATACACCCGGTTCGGCACCTTGTAGGGAGTGCCGGCAAACTTGAGCATGGCCGGCCAGAACAGGGTGTGAAAGTAGATGATGTCCTTGCCGATGAAGTGGATCTGCTCGGTGTCTTCGGCAGCCATGAACTGGGCAAAGCTGCGGGTTTCGCCCTTGGCGGCTGCCTTGCCGGAGTCAAAGTAGCTCTTCAGGCTGGCCAGGTAGCCCACCGGTGCGTCGAGCCACACATAGAAATACTTGCCCGGTGCATCGGGGATCTCGATCCCGAAATAGGGCGCATCGCGGGAAATGTCCCAGTCGCCCAGCGCCTTGTCACCTTCACCTTCGAGCCACTCGCGCGCCTTGTTGGCCACCTGCGGCTGCAGCTTGCCGTCGAGTGCCCATTCGCGCAGGAAAGCGACGCATTTCGGGTCAGACAGCTTGAAGAAGAAATGATCCGATGATTTCATCACCGGCTTGGCACCCGACAGGGTGGAGTAGGGATTCTTCAGGTCGGTCGGCGCGTAGACCGCCCCGCAGACTTCGCAGGCATCGCCGAATTGATCTTTGGCGCCGCACTTGGGGCACTCGCCCTTGATGTAACGGTCGGCCAGAAACATGTTCTTGACCGGGTCGTAGAACTGTTCGATCGACTTGCTGTAGGTCAGCTTGGCGTTGTCACGCAGGCGCCGGTAGATGTCTTGCGAGAGCTCGGTGTTTTCGGGCGAATCGGTTGAATGCCAGTGGTCAAACGCGACGTTGAAGCCGTTCAGGTATTTCGGCCGCTCGGCGGCGATGCGGTTCACCAGCTCTTTTGGGGTGATGCCCTCCGACTCGGCCTTGAGCATGATCGGCGCGCCGTGGGCGTCATCAGCGCAGACAAAATGCACCTGATGGCCCTGCATCCGCTGGAACCGCACCCAGATGTCCGCCTGGATGTACTCCATGATGTGGCCAATGTGAAACGAACCATTGGCGTAGGGCAGGGCGGTGGTAACAAACAGGCGCCGCCGGGGGGCGGGGGCAGGTGACGTGCCGGATGGCGTAACGGACATGGGGGAGAGCAGCTTTGCTTGGATGAGTTGCAGCAGGTGTAGCCGCAACGGGATAACCCCTTATTTTATCAGGGCTTAGCCTGTTTTCAGAGGGAAATGCGTTAGACTTTCGCCTTTTTACGGCAGTCTCACTTCGATTAAGGCAACATGGCAATTTCCCTGGAACACGTGCAAGCGGCCCTCAAGGGCGTGATCGACCCGAACACCGGCAAGGATTTTCTTGCCACCAAATCGGCCCGCAACATCAAGGTGGACGGTGCTGATGTCAGCCTGGACATTGAGTTGGGCTATCCGGCAAAGTCGCAGATGGACGGCTTGCGACGGGAGGTGATCAAGGCCATCAAGGCAATTGCCGGCGTCGGCAACGTCTCTGTCAACATGACCAGCAAGATCGTCTCGCACGCAGTGCAGCGTGGCGTCAAGCCCTTGCCCAACGTGAAGAACATCATTGCGGTGGCATCCGGGAAGGGCGGTGTCGGCAAATCGACCACCGCTGTGAATCTGGCCTTGGCGCTGGCCGCCGAAGGGGCGACGGTCGGTATTCTCGATGCGGACATTTACGGCCCCTCGCAGCCGCAGATGCTCGGCATCACCGGCCGGCCCGAATCGCCTGATGGCAAGACGCTCGAGCCGATGATGGGTCATGGCATTCAGGCCAGTTCCATCGGCTTCATGATCGATGTCGAAACGCCGATGGTGTGGCGTGGCCCGATGGTCACCAGCGCGCTGGAACAGTTGCTCAAGGAAACCAACTGGCGGGATCTGGACTATCTGATCGTCGACATGCCGCCCGGCACCGGCGACATTCAGTTGACCCTTTCACAGAAGGTGCCGGTCACGGGGGCGGTGATTGTCACCACCCCGCAGGACATCGCCTTGCTCGATGCACGCAAGGGACTGAAGATGTTCGAGAAGGTCGGTATCCCGATCCTGGGGATTGTCGAAAACATGAGCACCCATATCTGCTCGAAGTGCGGACATACCGAACCGATCTTCGGTGAAGGCGGTGGTGCCCGCATGGCCAGCGACTACAAGGTCGATCTGCTGGGGCAATTGCCGTTGCGCCTCGATATTCGCCTGCAAGCCGATTCGGGCAAACCTTCGGTGGTGGCCGATCCGGACGGCCCGGTGGCCGACATCTACAAGGCCATCGCGCGCCGCGTGGCGGTGAAGATTGCCGAAAGCATGAAGGACATGACCGGCAAGTTTCCGTCGATTGTGGTGTCCAAGACCACCTGACCCATGTCTGTAACGCGCCTGGGCCAGATCTGCGCTGCCGCTTTGCTGATGCTGGCTGGCAGCGGCGTCTGGGCGGACTACGCCAAGGGGCGCGAAGCGCTGGCACGCAAGGATTACCTCCAGGCTGGTCTGGAATTTGAGGCAGCCGCCAAGGGGGGCAACGTGCAGGCAATGGCAGCCCTGGGCCTGCTCTACAACGAAGGCCTCGGCGTCGAGCGTGACGCCAGACAGGCCTTTGAATGGTTTGAAAAGGCCGCCGAAGCCGGCCATGTCCCTTCCCAAGGGCAACTGGCCGGCATGTACAGCACAGGGCAAGGCACGCCCAAACACGACGCCAAATCGTTGTTCTGGGCGCGCCGTGCAGCCGAGGGGGGCGATCCGGTTTCTCAATACATCATGGGTGTACGCCATGCCGAAGGCATGGGCGTGCGACGCAATGCCGGCCAGGCATTATTGTGGTTCGGGGCGGCGGCAGAGCAGGGCCATCCGCAGGCCCAATACAGCATGGGCTTCCTGATGACACAGGGCGCGGCCCTGAACAAGAGCGATGTGGAAGCGCGCGAGCTGCGCCAGCAGGCCTACAAATGGCTGCTCATTGCCAGACGCAATGGGGTGGCTGATGCACAACAGGGCCTTGCCAAGTTGGCACCGCTGTTGAGTGCTGACCAAATCAGCAAGGCCGAGAGCGATGCCACGGCATGGAAGCCGATTGGTGCGGGCAAATCGGCTGCGTCGACGCTTGGCACCCAGGCCAAACAATGAGGTAAGGCAATGAGCATCAAGAGTGACAAATGGATTCGCCGCATGGCAGCAGAGACCGGCATGATCGAGCCGTTCGAGCCCGGCCAGGTGCGCCATGTGGATGGCAAGCGCATCGTCTCCTACGGCACTTCCAGCTACGGCTACGACATCCGCTGCTCGGACGAATTCAAGATCTTCACCAACATCAATTCGACGATTGTTGATCCGAAGAATTTTGACGAGAAGTCGTTTGTCGACTTCAAGGGGGATGTGTGCATCATCCCGCCCAACAGCTTCGCGCTGGCCCGCACGGTGGAGTACTTCCGCATTCCGCGCTCGGTACTGACGGTCTGCCTGGGCAAAAGCACGTACGCGCGCTGCGGCATCATTGTCAATGTCACCCCGTTCGAACCCGAATGGGAAGGGTACGTCACGCTCGAGTTCTCGAACACCACGCCGCTGCCGGCCAAGATTTACGCCGGCGAAGGCTGCGCGCAGGTGTTGTTCTTCGAGTCTGACGAAATCTGCGAAACCTCGTACAAGGATCGGGGCGGCAAGTACCAGGGTCAAAAAGGCGTGACGCTGCCGAAGATGTGACACCATGAAGCTGTTCGAGTATGTGCCGGGCGTGTTGCCACTGCTCTGGAGCGCGCCCCACCCAGGCCTTCACATACCTGCCGATCTTGAGGCGCGCATGACACCGGTGGCCGCATTGCGGGCAGACACCGATTGGCATATGCCCCAGCTCTATGCGTTTGTGGGCAGTCTGGGTGCCCACATGCTGCATGCGACCCACTCGCGCTATGTGATTGATCTGAATCGTGACCCGACCGGCAAACCCCTCTATGCCGGCGCGGACAATACCGAACTGTGTCCGACCAGCACATCGAAGCGCGAGAGCTTGTATCGCCCCGGGCAGGAACCGGGGCCGGACGAGATCGCCGAGCGCACAGCACGCTATTGGCAGCCCTATCACGATCAGCTCGCAGAAGTGTTGGCAGCCATCAAGGCGCGGTTTGGGTATGCCCTGTTGTTCGACGCCCATTCGATCAAGTCGGTATTGCCCCGCTTTTTCGACGGGCAGCTTCCCGACATCAACCTCGGCACCGCGGATGACCAGAGCGCACCGGCCGCACTGGGGAAGGAACTGCTAGCCACCGCCGCCCGGCATGACGCGTTCTCCAGCGTCCTCAACGGACGCTTCAAGGGCGGCTACATCACTCGTGCCCATGGCCGGCCTGACCGGCGCGTGCATGCCGTTCAGCTGGAGCTGACCTGGCGTTGTTACATGGATGAGGAGGACGGCTTGTATCGCTTCGATGGGGAACGAGCTGCGCGCATCCAGCCGGCCTTGCAGGCCATCATCGAGCGTTACCTGGCCTGGGGTTCGGCGCAAGGCTGAAGGTTCACGCTGCAGGCTGCGCTGGAGCGGCCCGATCTGCCGGGCGCATTGCCCCGCCTCAGGGCCCGTTACACCATGGCCGAGCCGCCATCGACGACCAGCGTCTGGCCGGTAATGAAGGCGGCATCCGCACTGGCGAGGAAGCTCACGGCGCCGGCCAGGTCTTGCGGGGTTTCGTCCCGCTTGATCGCCCGGGAGGCGATGATCACATCGCGAAATTTTTCCACATGCACCGGATGGGCGAGGATGCCTTCGCTCAAGGTAAAGCCCGGCGCCAGCGCATTGACCGTAATCCCGTAAGTGCCGACCTCCCGGGCCAGGGCGCGGGTGAAGGCAATCATGGCGCCCTTGCTGGTGACGTAATGCAACATGTTGGGTACGCCCTTGATCGGCGCGCCCGACGCCAGATTGATGATGCGGCCGCGTCCCCTGGCTTTCAGATGGGGCAGTGCCGCCCGGGCGCACAAAAATGGCCCCATGGTGTTGATTGCCATGACGCGCTGCCAGTCAGCGGCGGCAATATTCTCGAACGGCCCGGGTTCCAGCGCAGAGAACAGGGCAGCGTTGTTGACCAGGATGTCGATGCCGCCGAGCTGCGCCGCAATGCTGGCGAAGGCGGATGCCACCTGGGCTTCGCTGGCGACGTCACAGGTGATGCCCAGTGCCTTGCCCCCGGCGGCGTTCAGGGCGGCTGCCCGTTCTGCGGCGCCCGCAATGTCCAGAATGGCGACCGCAGCGCCGTCCGCCGACAGGCGCTCGGCGAGAACCCGGCCGATACCGCTGGCCCCTCCGGTGATCACTGCAACATGGTTTTCAAGTCTCATTGCAGGCGGCTCCAGATTCGTTTGAATCGTATTCAGTTTTGCACTGGCGAGCCTGCATTCTGGCACAGCCGCTATCCCGCTTGATCTGGCTCAATAGCCGCAGGCCACTGCAGCCTACAATCGTCGTACGCAAACTGTCCCCCGAAGGTTGGAGAGTGAAAAAGCTGTTGCGCCATGCGCAGACACGCAACCTGGCTCTCGCAGGGGTCGCGTTGCTGGCCGTCCACATGGTAGGCACGATCGGGTACAAGTGGATCGGCGGTGCCAACGCCACCTGGGTCGACAGCTTCTACATGACGTTCATTACCGTGGCCACGATCGGCTACTCGGAGGTCATCGATCTCAACCATAGCCCGGGCGGCCGGCTGTTCACCGTGGCGGTGGCGTTCCTGGGCATCGGGGTCATGTCTTACATGTTCTCGGTGGTGACCGCCCTGATTCTGGAGTCAGACCTTAACGTTGCTCTGCGGAGAAAGCGCATGGAAAAGGAAATCGCGAAACTGTCGGACCATTACATCATTTGTGGCATCGGCAGGGTGGGCTCCAACGTGGCGATGGAGTTGCGCAAGACCGGGCGCGAGTTTGTGGTGATCGAATCCGATCAGCATGTGCTCGACGGGTATCTGGAAACCCATGACGACGTGCCGCATCTGCACGGTGATGCTTCCGATGATGACCTTTTGCGTGCCGCCGGAATTGGCGCTGCGGCGGGGGTGTTCGCCGTCACCGGGGAAGACAGCCACAACCTGGTGATCTCGCTCTCCGCGAAACAGCTCAATCCGGAAGTGAGGGTGGTCGCGCGGGTCCACGACATCCGCAATGCCGACAAGACACGGCGCGCTGGCGCGGATGAAATCGTTTCACCGGACTTTACCGGCGGCATGCGCATCGCTTCGGCCATGATCCGGCCCCATGTCGTCAATTTCATGGACCAGATGCTGCGTAGCGATGAAGGTTTGCGCGTCGAGGAGGTCGTCGTGCCACCGGGCTTTGGCAGCCGCACGCTGCGTGAGTTGAACCTGAAGTCGCGCCACTTCATCCTGCTGGCCACGCATGAGGCGGGCCAATGGGTGTTCAACCCGGATGAGGATCATCATATCCAGCCCGGCCACACCCTGGTGGTGATGGCCACGCCCGGCGGGCGCGCCCAGCTGGCCGAGCGTCTGACATCGCACCAGGCGGCATGAGGCCGGCCTGAGGCTAAAATTGCGCTTTCCTGCGGTGGATGCGCAATGAGAATTCTGGTCAGCAACGACGACGGTTACAGCGCTCCCGGTCTGGCGGCCCTGGTGGAAGCCATGCGCCCGCTGGCGGACTTGATGGTGATCGCACCCGAGCAGAACCACAGCGGCGCCTCCAATTCCCTGACCTTGAACCGGCCGCTCTCGGTACGCACGGCAGCCAGCGGCTTCATGTACGTGAACGGCACGCCCACTGACTGCGTCCATCTGGCGGTGACCGGCCTGCTCGACTTCAAGCCGGACATGGTGGTCTCCGGCATCAACAACGGCGCCAACATGGGTGACGACACGCTGTACTCCGGCACCGTCGCTGCGGCGACTGAAGGGTTCCTGCTTGGCATTCCCTCGATCGCGTTTTCACTGGCGGGAAAAGCGTGGGAGCACCTCGCCACTGCGGCTGGGGTCGCAGCCGAGATCGTGGCGCGTTTCCAGCGCGAACCGGCGGTCGAGCCGATTCTCTACAACGTCAATATCCCCGCCATCGCAGCCGATCAGCTCAAGGGCATCCACGCCACGCGCCTCGGACGGCGGCATAAGGCCGAGCCGGCGGTTCGTTCGCAGAATCCGCATGGTGAGCCGGTATGGTGGGTCGGCCCGGCCGGTGCTGCAGCCGACGACGGCCCGGGAACGGACTTTCATGCGGTTGCCAGCGGATATGCTTCGGTCACCCCCTTGCAGATTGACCTGACACATTTCAACCAGATCACCCATGTCCGCGACTGGCTTGGCCGCTAAGCCGCCGCCCCCCAAGAACCGGGTACTCACGGAGGCTGACTGGGCGGCGCCCAGTGCGCCGCGTCTTGCCCTGGTCAAACGCCTGCGTGACAAGGGCATCCGGTCCGAGGCCGTGCTCGCCGCGATGCTGCGGATCCCGCGCGACCGGTTTGTCGATGAGGCACTCTGGAGCCGCGCCTGGCAAGACGATGCGCTGCCGATCGGCCACGAGCAGACCATTTCCCAGCCGTTTGTGGTGGCGCGCATGATCGAGGCGATTCTGCCCGTGCGCCAGGGCAAGGAAGGGCGCCTTGCGCGCGTGCTCGAAGTGGGCACCGGATGTGGCTACCAGGCGGCGGTCCTGTCGCAATTGGCGGATGAGGTCTATTCGATCGAACGGATCAAGCCCTTGTACGACAAAGCGCGGGCCAATTTGAGGCCGCTGCGCATTCCCAATGTGCGTCTGGCCCTGGGTGACGGTTACAAGGGGCTGCCTGACGCGGCGCCGTTCGATGCCATCATTGTGGCGGCGGCCGCACCCCAGATTCCCGAAGCACTGGTGCAGCAATTGAAGCGCGGTGGCAAAATGATCATCCCCGTCGGGACCAGCCGCCAGCAACTGAAACTGCTCGACAAGCGTGGCATGACGGTGATCGAAAAAGAGCTGGATCTGGTGCGCTTCGTGCCGATGCTGAACGGCTTGGTGAAATAGGATGAATGCATGAACTTTCGCTCTACGTGCCGTGTCTCGGGCCGGTCGCTTTTGTTGGCACTGGGGGCCACGCTCTTGCTGGCTGCCTGCGCGTCCCGGCAGAGTGCGCCGGTGATTGACCGTTCGCCTGCGTCAACCCCTGCTGCCAAGCCGTCGGCTCCCACCTCTGCTCCCGCTGCAGCACAAGCCGCCGGCAGCACCGATTTCTATACGGTCAAGCGTGGCGACACCTTGTTTGGCATCGCGCTGGACCATGGACAGGATTACCGCGAGATTGCGGCCTGGAACAATATTGCCAATCCCAACCTGATTCAGGTAGGGCAGGTGCTGCGTGTCACGCCGCCGGCTGGTACGCCGGCTGCTGCGGAGAGTGGCGTCATCGTGCGCCCGATTTCACCGTCCGGGACGCCCGCGGGCGGGTCCCCTGGCCCGCAGTCCGGTGTGGTCACGGAGCCTTCGGGGGCCAAGCGGCCCTATTCGGACGAGGCCCTGGCGCAGGCACAGGGCAAACCGGTACCTCCTGCCGCCAAACCCGCCGAGCGGCCGGCCGACAAGCCGGCTGAAAAGCCCGCCCCACCGGCTGCCGAGGGGGATGAAGTGGCCTGGGGCTGGCCCTTGAATGGGCGCATCATCGGCCAATTCACCGAATCTGGCACCAACAAGGGAATCGACATTGCGGCCAAGGTGGGGGATGCGGTTGTCGCAGCCGGTCCGGGCAGGGTGGTTTATGCCGGGCAGGGTTTGCGCGGTTATGGCCGGCTGGTGATCATCAAGCATAACAATACCTATCTTTCCGCCTACGCCCACAACAGCAGCATTCTGGTCAAGGAAGGGCAGACGGTGACCCGTGGCCAGAAGATCGCCGAGGCCGGCAATACCGATAGCGACGTGCCCAAATTGCATTTCGAGATTCGCCGCCAGGGCAAGCCGGTGGATCCGATCAAGCTCTTGCCGGAACGCTAGCATGGCGCTTGATGCCGAACTGATTGCATGGTTTGCTCGTCTGGGACGCGAGTTCGGGCCGTTGCCGGACGCGTCACCCGCTGCGCGGCGCACCCGCTACGAAGAAATCACGGATCTGCTGCTCAGGATCGCACCGGCAGCCCACGTCGGTGTCCGCAATTTTGCGATGCACCTGGCCGGGCGCAGCATCGCCGCGCGCCTGTACCATCCCGGCGGCGGCAAGGATGGCGGCACCCCCGGCCTGATGGTGTTTTTCCACGGCGGCGGCTGGGTGGTGGGCTCGATCCATAGCCATCACCAACTGTGCGCCCAGATTGCCGCGCAGAGCGGGGTGGCCGTGCTGTCAGTCGATTACCGGCTTGCCCCTGAGCATCCTTTTCCCGCTGCTGCCGAAGATGCGTGTGATGCGGTGCTCTGGGCCGCTACGCATGGGGATGAGCTGGCCTGCGATGTGCGCCGTCTTGCGGTCGGCGGCGACAGCGCCGGAGCGCATCTGGCAGCCGTGGCGGCGATTGCGGCACGCGATCGTGGCCATCCGGAACTGGCCTTGCAGTGGCTGATCTATCCGACCATCGAACCGGACGACTCCAAGAGCTCCTGGGCACAATTCGGCGCCGGTCCCGGCCTGACGGCAGATGACATGCGCTGGTTCTGGCAGCAGCTGGGCACCGCCACGACGACTCAGGATTATCGCTATGCGCCGGATCGCGCAGATTCGCTGGCAGGCCTGGCACCCGCCTATGTGATGACAGCAGAATGCGACCTTTTGCGTGACGAAGGGGAACGGTATGCCACATTGCTGGACCAAGCCGGGGTAGCGGCTACCGTGATTCGCGCCAGCGGCATGGCGCACGGGTTTGCCCGCCTGGGGCCGGTCTGTGGTGCGGCGGCGCGTCATCTTGACGCGGCGATCGCCGCGTTGAAGGAAGGGCTTTCTTGACGCCTGTTCTGGTATTTGACATCGAGTCGATTCCGGATGTCGCCGGCTACCGCACCCTGCATGGACTGAGTGATGCGCTTTCGGATGCCGATGTTGCCGAAATTGCCTTTCACGAGCGCCGTGCCAGGACCGGGAGCGATTTCATGCCGCTGCACCTGCAGAAGGTAGTGGCGATTTCATGCGTCCTGCGCTCCGGCGAGAGCTGGAAAGTCTGGTCGATCGGCAAGCCGGATGATCCGGAGAAGGAGTTGATTCAGCGCTTTTTCGACGGTATCGAGAAGTTCACGCCAACGCTGGTGTCGTGGAATGGCAGCGGCTTTGACCTGCCGGTCCTGAATTATCGCGGCCTGATTCACGGCGTGACCGCCGAGCGCTTCTGGGATCAGGGCGAGGACGACAAGGAATTCAAGTGGAACAACTACATCAGCCGCTATCACGCCCGTCACACTGACCTCATGGATCTGATGGCGATGTACCAGCCGCGCGGGGCGGCACCGCTTGATGCACTGGCCAAATTGTGCGGATTTCCCGGCAAGCTGGGCATGGATGGTTCCGCCGTGTGGAGTGCGTACCAGGCGGGCAAGCTTGACGATATTCGCAATTATTGCGAGACCGATGTGGTCAACACCTATCTGGTCTACCTGCGGTTCCAGAAGATGCGCGGCGTGTTGAACGACGCCACCTATGCGCGCGAAGTCGCACTGGTGCGCGAGACCCTGTCTGCCGCAAGAGAGTCACACTGGCACGAATACCTGGCCGCCTGGCAGGCCTGAAACCGTTGGTACACAAGGGTTTCGGCGCTATTGCCGACCCATCATGCAAATACGCTCCCCATGTCCGGCTGTTACGAACTGACGATTGAATCGGTTGACCACGAAGCCCGTGGGGTCGCCCACCATGACGGCAAGGTGATCTTTGTCGACGGTGCCTTGCCGGGCGAAGTGGTGCTGGCGTCCCCCTATCGCAAGAAACCGAAGTTCGAGAATGCTCAACTGGTCGAGGTGCTGCAGAACGGCCCATCGCGGATCAACGCACAGTGCCCTCACTTTGGTACCTGTGGCGGCTGTTCAATGCAGCACGCCGACGTGCGTACCCAGGTGGCGATCAAGCAACGCGTCCTGGAAGACAATCTGCGCTTCATCGGCAAGACGCAGCCTGAATCGATGCTGCGGGCGATTCATGGTCCCAGCTGGGGCTATCGGTACCGGGCCAGGCTGTCGGTGCGCCATGTGGCCAAGAAGGGCGGTGTACTGGTTGGCTTTCACGAACGCAAGAGCAGCTTCGTGGCCGACATGCGTGAATGCCATGTGCTGCCCGCGCGCATCTCGAAGTTGCTGCTGCCACTTCGAGAACTCGTCGCGGGTTTGTCGATCCGTGATCGGATGCCGCAGTTCGAACTGGCCGTCGGCAGCCATGTGGATGTCCTGGTGCTGCGCGTTCTCGAACCACCATCGGCCGAAGATGAAGTCAAGCTCAAGCAGTTTGCCGAAACTCACCAGGTGCAGTTCTGGCTGCAGCCCAAGGGACCGGATACGGCCTACCCATTCTGGCCTACGGATGTCGCACCACTTGCCTACGAACTGCCGGAGTTCGGCGTGAGCATGCCGTTCCGGCCCACTGACTTTACCCAGGTGAACCACCAGATCAACGCGGTCCTGGTAGGTCGGGCCTTGCGTCTTCTCGAGCCGCAAGCAGACGAACGCATCGGCGATTTTTTCTGCGGGCTGGGCAATTTCACGCTGCCCCTCGCACGTCGGGCGCGCCAAGTCGTCGGGATCGAAGGCAGTGCGTCGCTGGTGGCGCGCGCCCGCGAGAATGCGGCGTACAACGGTCTTGCGGCCAACACCACCTTCCAGACGGCCAACCTGTTCGACGCCACGCCCGAGTCGCTCGCCGCACTGGGCCATTTTGATCGCATGCTGATCGATCCCCCGCGTGACGGGGCGATGGAACTGGTCAAGTCGATTGGGGCTCTGGGAACGGCAGACCCCGCGCGAAAGCCCAAGCGCATCGTCTATGTTTCATGCAGTCCGGCCTCGCTGGCGCGCGATGCCGAAGTGCTGGTGCATCACTATGGTTATGTGCTCAAGGCCGCCGGCGTCGTCAACATGTTTCCGCACACCTCGCATGTCGAGTCGATGGCGGTGTTTGAGCC
>CAYUEG010000040.1:26445-27872 GCA_964443245.1 uncultured Burkholderiales bacterium
TGGTACATCGAGGCATACATGGTCTTGGGAAACGTCTGGTGCATTTCCAGCGCGCGTGCCGCGATATCGGCAGGCAGGGCGATGCCGGCGGCACGCCCGACGGCCGCGACTTCCTCGAACGCGCGCCGCGCCATGGGAATGATCTCCGGGTCGTGGTAGATGTAACCGGCCGGCAGACGAAACAGGCTGGTCAACGCGGCATTGGTGGCGAGGCCGACGAACTTGCTCCATTGGGCCAGGCGAATGTCCGTCACCGCCTCGGCACCAAAGCCGGCGGCGACACAGGCATCGCGGAACGCCACGGTGCGCGCACTCAGACTGCCATCTGCTTCCCCGAAACGCAGGCTCGACATTGGTGACGTGTAGCGAATTTCACCCGGTGCGGTGATCACACCCGACACCATGGCGAGGCCGCCAATGACGTTTTGGGAGCCGACCACTGCACCGATGCGATCCTGATGGTCCACGCCATTGAGTACCGACACAACGGTTGCACCGGCATCGACCAGTGGCTTGACGGGTCGCGCAGCGGCTTCGATATCGTAGGCTTTGACAGCGAACAGCACGATGTCGCAGGGACCGACTTCGTCTGGTGCGGCAACAAAGCGCGCCTTCGTGACATGCAGAGGGCCCTTGGGCGTGTCGAGCTTCAGGCCATGCTGCTGCATCGCACGCAGGTGTTCGCCGCGCGCGATGAAGGTGACGTCATTACCGGCCAGTGACAGGAGGCCGCCGAAATAGCCGCCAACGGCACCGGCGCCCATGATTGCGATGCGCATGCACATTCCTTGAAAGAGTGATCAGTACTGACTGTCGGGCAGTTCGACCTGCATGCCATCCAGTGTCTCGGTGAGGGTGATCTGGCATGACAGGCGGCTGTTGGGTTGCCGGCCACAGGCGGTGAAGCCGAGCATGTCGTCTTCATCACCTTCCATGGCGGGCAACTGGCTGGCCCAGGGCTCACGCACCATTACATGGCAGGTGGCGCAGGTAAGGGCACCGCCACAATCGGCGGCAATGCCGTCGAGATCTGCGTCAATCGCGGCACGCATCAGGCTGATGCCGGGTTTGGCCGTCACGACCGTGCCTTGTGTATCGGCAGTGCCTTTGAAAAAAACGATCTTGATCATGATGTGAAAAGCCTGAAACCGCCGCGTCAGATGCGGCTGAAATATTCGCGGCGCTGGAATTCGAGCTTGTCTTCTGCCGCTTCAAAGCGTTGGTGCTCGGCTGCCTTGAGGCGCTGGTAGTAGCGGATGAACCCGGCACCAAAACCTTCGCACAGGGCCGCATCGGCCTGCAGCGCCTGCAATGCGGCACCCAGATTGGTGGGGATGCGCTCCACGCCGGCTGGTGCAGTCTCGGCATAAGGCGCCTCGGTCGCCAGCGGCGGCGTGCGCTTGTGGGCGATGCCGTCGAGCCCGGCG
>CAYUEG010000041.1:0-12993 GCA_964443245.1 uncultured Burkholderiales bacterium
GCCCTGCACTCTCCCCCAACTGCATGTTTCCCCCCTCCATGGTTGTTGAACTGCGATCTGCACTGCGGCGTGAACTGCGTTTCCCTGCGCAGAACCCGCCTCCCACCATCACGCTGCTAGTCCGCGGTCACCTTGGCCTCCCTGACCAAGCGTGCCCAGAATTTTGCATCATCGGCCAGAAAGGCGGCAAACTCTTCGGTGGAACGCGAGCTCGCCACTTCGGTGCCTTCGCGCGCCAGGGCCGCCTTGACTTCCGGCAGCAGCAGGATTTGTGCACTCGCATCAAACAGGCGCTTGACGATGGCCGGGGGTGTACCCGCCGGCACGAACAAGCCGTACCAGAACGCAATTTCGGCATCCGGCACGCCGGCTTCCTGCATGCCCGGCAAATCCGGCACCAGCGGCGAGCGCGCACGGCCCGTGGTGGCGAGGCCCTTGAGACGGCCGGCCTGCATCAACGGCAATACCGAAGGCGGTGTGCCAAAGGTGACCTGCGTGTCACCGGCCACCACCGATTGCACCGCCGGTGCGCCTCCCTTGAACGGCACGTGCACCATCTCTACCCCGGCCACACGCGAGAACAGCACGGCCGACAAATGCGGCGCCGAGCCGTTGCCGGAGGAGGCAAAGTTGAGCTTGCCGGGGCTACGCTTCGCAGTGGCAATCAGATCCTTGAGTGAATTGATGCCGAGGGCGGTGTTGGCCGCCACCACCAAAGGGGACGAAGTGAGTTTGGAGACCGGTGCCAGATCGCGCGGGGAATACCCCAGCTTCGGGTTGATCGCAGGATTCACCGAAATGCTGCTCGGGCTGGCAATCAGGATCGTGTAGCCATCGGCCGCCGATTTGGAAACATGCTCGGCCGCAATCGAGGAACCTGCACCGGCACGATTTTCCACCACCACGCTTTGCCCCAGAACGCGGCTATAGGGCTCGGCCAGCACCCGCGCCACATAATCCGCCGCCCCGCCCGGCGCGAAGCCCACCACCAGGCGAATCGGTTTGGCCGGATAGCCCGGAGCGGGCGTCTGTGCCTGGACCGGGCACGCACCGATGGCGCCCAGCACCATCAGGCTCGCCGATACGGTGAAAAAGAGGCGGCGCGAAGCAGGCATTCTGGCCACTGATTCAGGAAAAGGGAGAGTGCGCATTGCAGCCGTCTTTCGCGTGGACCAAAGGCGCAACGATAACCCGAATCGGTCGGCCAATTTTGCGGCCGGGACCCTCAATCCGGGATGATGGAAGGCTCTGATATAGTCGCCCGCCTCTGGTCCCGCACATTCTTTTCATGCAATCCCATTCCACACGCGTCGCCATTGTGGGCGGCGGCATCGGCGGCCTGGTCATGGCCCTGCAGTGCCACCAGCGCGGCATTGACTGCATGGTCTTCGAAGCGGTTGAAAAGCTGGAACCCCTGGGGGTCGGCATCAACCTCTTGCCGCATAGTGTCAAGATCCTCGCCTCCCTTGGCTTGCTGGGCGACCTCGCCGCCACCGCCATTGAAACGGCCGAGCTGGCTTACTTCAACAAGCATGGCCAGGCCATCTGGCGCGAACCGCGCGGCCTGGCCGCCGGTTACGATTTTCCGCAGTTCTCGATCCACCGCGGCGAACTGCATTTGCTGCTGCTGCGCCACGCGATCGAGCGCCTCGGCCAGGATCGCATCCTGACCGGGCACGCGGTCAAACGTTTCGACGCGGGAGGCCCCGCGTCGACGCAACTTGCCAGCGCCGTGTTCGAGAATCGCCGCACCGGCGAAGAGGTGGCCAAGGTAGCCGCCGACGTGCTGATCGCCGCTGACGGCATCCACTCCACCGTGCGCGCCACGCTGTTTCCGAACGAAGGGCCGCCGCGCTATTCGGGCCGTGTGCTGTGGCGCGGCACCTGTGTCGCTGATCCGTTTCTCACCGGCCGCAGCATGATGCAAGCCGGACACGCGACGCAAAAGGCAGTGATCTACCCGATCTCGCGCAAGGTGTTCGAGGAGACGGGCAAGAACCTGACCAACTGGATCATGGAGCTGGCAGTTCCCGGAGATACCCCGCCGAAACAGGATTGGTCGAAGAAAGTGGACAAGGCCGTCTTTGCCGGCCCCTTCTCCGGCTGGAAGTGGGATTGGCTCGATGTGCCCGCACTGATCGAGCACGGTGGCGATGCCTACGAATACCCGATGTGTGATCGTGACCCGCTGCCCTATTGGTCCAGCGGCCGGGTCACCTTGCTGGGCGATGCCGCACACCCGATGTACCCGATCGGCTCGAACGGCGCTTCGCAGGCGATTCTGGATACCGAAAGCCTGGCCGCCGCACTGGCAGGCGAGGCGTCCGTGGAAGCCGCGCTGCTGCGCTATGAAGGCGAACGCAGGGAAGCCACCGGCAAGATCGTCCTGGCCAATCGCGGCAACGGCCCGGACCAGGTGATGCAGTTGGCCGAAGAGCGGGCACCGCAGGGCTTTGCCCACGTGAATGACGTGATCGCGCAGGAAGAACTCGAGGCGATCTCGGCGCGTTACAAGCAGACGGCAGGCTTCGCCAAGGCGCAGGTCAATACGGCGCGCCAGTGAACGACCGCGGGCGCCTCAGCGGCGCCCCGGTCCACGGTTCAGGCCGTGCGCTGGATCAGCGAGAGCGTCACCCGGGTCACGCACACCGGACGCGCGGCATCGTCGCTCACCGAGACCTCCCAGACCTGGGTGGAGCGACCCAGATGAATCGGCGAGACGCGGCCGGTCACCCACCCTTCCCGCGCCGAACGCAAATGGTTCGCGCTGACCTGCAACCCCACTGCCGTGGTGATCGCACGGTCAATGGTTTGCCACGAGGCGCAACTGGCCAGGGTCTCCGCCAGCAGCAGTGTGGCGCCGCCGTGCAACAGGCCGGCCGGCTGTTTGGTACGGGCGTCCACCGGCATGCGGGCGACGAGGCAATCCTCGCCCACCTCGATGAATTCGATACCCATCTGGGAAACGGCGGTGTTGTCGTGGCTGCGGTTGATCTGCTCAAGGCTGGGAGGTTTGTGCCAGATGCTCATGTTGTGCAAACGAAGGACGGGGTGAAGTAGGGATACGGGAAGGCTGGGGAAAGGGTGACAGCATGGCAACCGCATCGGCCTGACACCAGACCATAAGGGGCGGCGACACGCTACGCCGGCTTGCGAATGACGAAGCGCGCGCCCGTCAACACGCGCTTCTCGTAGAGGCCGACGAAGAACGCATAGGCATCGTCATAGCGGCGATAGCCTTCTTCGCCGAACTTGGCCACGGTGGAATCGCGCATGCTGCGGTACATCGCATGGCGCGCCTGCAGCACGCGCGTCCACTCTTCCCCCAGGTCGGTGCAGCGCTCTACCGTGCAGGCGCCGGCCTCGAACCGGGCGCGATACCCCGCCACACTCTCGATCTCGGTAAAGGTCATACCCTCGGCCAGGCGCCTGCTGGTCATGGCATCAAGGTCACCGACGCGCAGAATGTCGGTAAAGCACGCCACGCCCCCGGGCTTGAGCACACGCACCACTTCGCGCACCAGCTGTGGCTTGTTCGGAATGTGCGCCCATGCTTCCTGCGCAATCACCACATCGAAGAGGCCGTCTCCTAGCGGCATCTCCAAGGCATTGCCATGGCGAAAATCGACCAGATGCGTCAGGTGCGCCAATGCCGTCAGGCGGGTGGCGCTGGCAACGCGGCTGGCGGTCAGGTCAATGCCGGTGACGCGGCAGCCGCGCTTGAAGGCAAGGTAGCGCGCCGGCCCGCCCATGCCGCTGCACACATCCAGCACATGATGGGAGGCGCTGATTCCGGCGTCGTCAGCGAGCGCCTCCAAAGCCGGGATGCCGCCGTAGTGGTCCTGGTCAAATTCGGCCAGGTGCGCTTCGGTCACTTCCTCAGGCGCCACGCCGCGTGCAGCGAGGGCGTCCATGATCTGCGTTTCGTTGATCGGGTGCCGGTCGTAGAAGCCGGTCACGGCATCAAAATGACCCGTTGTGTTCCCGTCGGTATGGCTTGCTGACGCGCTCATCATCCCTTCCCCATCCCTGGCACCTCGAACCAGAACAATGCCCCTTCCCCGGCGGCCGAAGCAAAGCCGATGTCGCCCCCCATCAGGGTGAGCAGGCGCTTGGAGATGGCCAGGCCCAGGCCGGAGCCGGCAACGGCGCCGGATTCGGCACCGAGCCGGGAAAAGGCGACGAACACATCGGCATGCCGTTCGGCCGGAATGCCCGGCCCGTCGTCTTCCACCTCGAAGCGCACGGCACTGGGCCGCCCCGGCACCGCGTCGCCATGGCGCACACGCACCTTCACATGGCCACCGGCGCGGTTGAATTTGATGGCATTCGAGAGCAGGTTGATCAGCACCTGCAGCACCCGCGTGTCGTCCGCAATCACGTTGAGCGCCTTTGCGGGGGGCTCGAATTCCACGTTGACCCCGACCCGCCTGGCATCCAGTTCCACCATCGCCAGCGCCGAGCGGATCACCCGCACCGCATCAAAGGCGCCGATGGAAAGCTCGACGTCGCCGGCCTCCAGGCGCGCCATCTGGATCACTTCGTTGACCAGTTCGTTCAGGTGTTCGGACGCGGTGAGGATGCGATCGGCATAAGCCTTTTGCGTCTCGCTCAAGGGTTGCTCGGTATCTTCGCGCAGCACTTCGGCGTAGCCTATCACCGCGCTCAGGGGCGTACGGAACTCATGGCTCATCGAAGACAGGAACACCGACTTGGTGCGATTGGCAATCTCGGCGCGATCGCGCTCCGCATGCAGGCGCTCCTTGGCGGCAGCGCGCTCGCGCGCCACCACCAGCGCAGCACCAATCACGAGCACGGCGCTGGTGATCAGCGCCAGTGCAGCCATCTCGGGCAAGGTGGCCGTCGCAAAAATCGAGGGCGGCAGCAGCTCGGCGCGGGTGGCGACATAGAGTCCGACGAGGGTCACCAGCACGGCACTGCCGATCGCCCAGAAAATGGTGGCATTGCCGAACGTGAGGATCAGCGAGAGGTTGGCGATCAGCCAGGGCAGCGCAATCGAGAGGATGCCACCGGAAATCCAGGCCCAGCCGGCCACCACGGCGATCCCCGCCAGGTTGGTCAGGATCAGCCCGCTGGTAATGCGCGTGGTCTGGCGGATGTAGAACGCGCCCGCCACCGGAAACACGATCGCGCCCGCCATCAGCAAGGCATCGAACCAGCCGACGGTGCCGCGCACGGCAATGATGACGAACGGCATGACCGAAGTGACGGCGGTGATCGACAGCAGCGCCGCTGCAATGCCGTGGTAGCGCCCGGCCAGCCGCGCGTCCGCACGCACGGAGGGCGGCACGAACCAGTTGAGCAGTTGATCAAGCATGGGCAGCAGGGAAGGTCATGCGGCCGCCGGCCGTAATGGCGGCGCGCCGGCGCCGCGCACGCGCCGCAGCAACCAGACCGCGATGGCCAGGTTCATCAGGTTCCAGCCGATGCCGTTGAGAAAGGCCGCATTGTACGAGCCGGTCCAGTCGAAGATGGCGCCGGACATCCAGCCGCCCAGCGCCATGCCGAGGAGCGTGAACATGATCACGGTGCCGACCCGCGCACCGGCCTCCGCCGGCGCGAAGTACTCGCGCACGATGATCGCGTAGGCCGGCACGATGCCACCCTGGAACAGGCCGAACAACGCCGACACGAGATAGAGGGACCAGAGCGAATCGAAGGGAATGAACAGCAGCAAGGCAGTACCCTGCAGGAGCGAACCCAGCAACAGGGTGCGCAGGCCGCCGATCCGGTCACAAATCGCCCCGGAGATCAGACGGCTGACAATGCCGAAGGCCAGCATCAGAGAGAGCATTTGCGCACCACGCGTGGCGCCGTAACCCAGATCACTGCAGTAGGCGACGATGTGGACCTGCGGCATCGACATCGCTACACAGCAGGCGGTGCCGGCGATGCACAGGAGCACCATCGCCGCACGCGGCGACAGCCCGAAGGGCCGGTCCGAGCCGAAGCCGCTGGCTGCGCCCGGCGACGCAACGGGCATCTGCAGCGCCGGCGGCCGGCGCCGCATCAGCACGGAAAGCCCCAGCATCGACACGCCGATGATCAGGCCCAGCCACATGTAGGTCTGGCGCCAGCCGATGCTCTCGACAAAGTGCTGCACGATCGGCGGCCACACGGCGCCCGCCAGGTAGTTGCCGCTGGCGCACACCGCCACCGCAATGCCGCGCCGCTTGACGAACCACAGCGAGGTATCGGCAATCAGCGGGGCGAAGGTGGCGGAACTGCCCAGCAAGCCCAGCAGGATGCCGTGCGCCAGCACGAACACCCAGATGTTCGGCGACCACGCCGCCACCTGGAAACCGATGCCGATGCCGAATGCGCCGATCACCAGCGGCACCATCACGCCAAAGCGATCTGCCAGCCGGCCCATCAGCACGCCTCCCGTGCCAAAGCCGATCATCAGCAGGGTGTAGGGCAGCGAAGCGGCGCCACGGGCGACGCCGAATTCCGATTGCACGGCCGGCAACACCACCGCCACCACGTACATGGCGCAACCACCCAGGGTCATCAGCGCCAGCGTGACCATCAGACGCAGGGCGGCGTAGGGAGAATCGATCAGGGTATCGGGTGCAGCGGTGTTCATCGGTTCACGCTTTCAACGCCTTGTCGCCGCAGGGAAAAACGGCCGAAACCGTTGGTGGGAGCGCTTCACAGCCTGATGAAACGTCATTCAAGGGAATCCTCCACCAGTTTGATGAGCGCATGCAGCGTCTGGTTCACCGGTGTCGGCACGCCCAGGGCAGCACCACGGCGCGCCACATAACCGTTCAGATGGTCGATCTCGGTGCGCTTGCCGCGCGCCAGGTCCTGCGCCGTCGACGAGGTCGCTTCGGGCATGGCGGAAGACAGCGCCAGTGCTTTGGCGACCCAGTCACCGGGCGGCATGCGCACGCCTTCGCGTTCGGCCACCGCCAGCACTTCCCGCACCGCCGCCTCCATTACCGCCCGCGCATCGGGCAGGGCCGTCACGCGCCTGTAGCGCGCCCGCCCCAGCGCCGACATCGGGTTGTAGGCGCAGTTGATCAGAAGCTTGGCCCACAGCTCGCCCATCACGTTGTCGGAGACGACGCAGGGCACACCCGAGGCTTCAAACCACCGGGCGATCTGCTGCAGGCCAGCGGCAATCGTACCGGCGGCTGCGGCAGGCGCCGCACCGCTGGCAGCGCCGATCACCAGATCGCCCCGGCCGGTATGCTTCAGGTGGCCGTTCCCGGCCATCGCGCAGGCGACATACACCACTGCCGGCACGACCTGGTCCGGCTTGGGCAGCACCGCCCGCAGGCGCTCCAGGTTGTCCACGCCATTCTGCAAACCTACCACCCACGCCGAGGCATCCAGGCAGGTTGCCAGTTCGCGCGCGGCTGCCTCCGTGTCCGTGGATTTGACGCAGAACAGCACCAGGCCGGCTCCGCGTGCGGCAGCCATCTCGGTCGACGCGCGCATCGCCACCCGCTCGCGAAAGCTCAGGGCCTCGAAATCGAGTCCGTCCCGGTTGATCGCATCGACATGCTGGGCGCGACCAATCAGGGTCACCGGTGCACCGGCTCGCGCCAGCAGGCCGCCGTAGTAACAGCCGACCGCACCGCCTCCCACCACCGCCACCTGCGGCCACGCCTGCGCCATACCCTGCTCCTCCTCACTTAGCTGCACTATAGCCGCATCCTGCGGCTCTGCCGGCACAAACCGGCAGCTCAAAAAAATTCGCTCAACAGGAATGCCTCGAGCATCGCATTGTCGGCCTGCCGCGCTGACAACCGCAGGGTGCGCCCGGTGCGCGCCGAATACCAATCGAAATCCTCGCGCTCGTGCTCGCGAATGATGCCGATCATGCGGCGCACCACGGCGATGCGCATGTCGGCGTTTTGCCCGAGACGCACCTCCACCATTTGCGGGGCACGCCGCCCGGTCTCCGCACGCCAGCCGTAGAACATGAACTCGGCGTCCACCGTTCCGAGGCGCCGGACATCGAACACGCCACCGCCACGCTGTTGTTCGGCGCGCGGCTGGGACTGGAGCGCTGCCATGTTGGCAGCAATGATGCGATTGCGGCGCGCCGCGTCATCCTCGGCCGGTACGGCTGGCGCTGCAGCCGGTGCGGCACTCTGCGCCGGCGTCGATGGCTGCTCGCCACGGGCGCGCCGACGTGCTTCGAGCTGCGCCGAAAAATCGCTGTCCGGGCTGGTGCGCGGTGGTGGCACCGGTACCGACGCAGCATTGGGTACCGGCACCGGGGCGGTCAGGATGCTGGGCGGTGGCGCCGCAGACGATGCCGCAGCCGCCGGTGACGGGACCCTGGGTGACGGCGCGGCGGCCGGTTGCTGACGCGGTGGGACCGGGCGTACCGCAGCGGGCGGCGGCGCGGCCGGTGCGGCAGGTATGGATGGCTCGACGATGCGCACGCGCAGCTGACCAGTCGGGTCACCCCACGGATGGCTGTCCTTGCGTTGCCAGTCCACGCGCGGCACCCAGCCCCAGAGCAGCACCGCGTGAAACAGGAGCGACAGCACCACGGTACGCCAGAGCATGGGTACCTCCCGCCAGGTTTGGCGCAGCCTCGTGCCCAGAGGCACGGGTGGGGCGGGAAACAGGATCGATGGGGTCATGGCACAAAGGTGCCGCAGCCTCGCTGCCGCCCCGCTTTCTGCATGGAGCGGCGCCGATCTTGCGGCACCCCCCATTATCGCCCGCCTGCGCACAGGCAGCTGCCGCGCTCCCCGTTGCCCAATAGGCAGGCCCGGATATTGCATGCACCATGGGGGTCTACCGACAATCCCTGTAACATTCCATTTATTCCTGTTGCGACCTGCAATGCCTCCGCAAACCCTCTTGATATGAAGGAATCTGTCATGCGTCCATCCCGCCGCCTCGCCCTGCGCACCCTTGCCCTTCCCGCCCTCGCCGTCACTGCGGCTACCTGCATGGGAACCTTGACCAGCAGCGCCTTCGCGCAGGCGTGGCCGCGCCAGCCGATCAAGCTGGTGGTGACGTTCCCGCCGGGAGGCTCTTCCGACATCATCGCGCGCGTGGTCGCGCCGCTTCTTGCCGAAAGATTGGGGCAATCGATCGTGATTGAAAATCGCCCGGGTGCTGGCGCCACCATCGGCGCCAAGGCCGTGGCAGACGCCCCGGCGGATGGCTACACGCTGATGCTGTCGAACACCGCACCGATCAGCATCTCGCCCTTCATGCTCGACAAGATGACCTACGATCCGGTGAAAAACTTCACCCACATTTTCTACATCGGCGCCGTGCCCAACGTGTTCGCAGTTCACCCCTCTGTGCCGGTGAAGAATATGGCCGAATTCACCGCCTGGCTCAAGGCCCAGAAGGATCCGGTGCCGTTCGGCAGTGGCGGCGTCGGCTCGATTGGCCATATCGTCGGCGAGATCTTCAAGAACAATACTGGCACCCAGCTCACCCACGTGCCCTACAAGGGTTCCGGCCCGATGCACAACGACCTGCTCGGTGGCACCATCAAGGTGGCGGTAGACAGCCTGCCGCAGAACCTGCAATACATGAAGGGCGGCCAGTTGCGTCTGCTGGCGGTGACCTCGCGTGAACGCATGTCGACCGCGCCCGACCTGCCCACGGTGGTCGAGACCGGTTTCCCGAACCTGGTGGCGGAAAACTTTCTCGGCATCTCGGCTCCCGCCGGCGTGCCGCGCGAAGTGGTGGACAGGATTCACGCAGCGATGAGCGAGATCATCAAGCGCCCGGATATGGTGCGCAAACTGGATGACCTGGGTATTTCCCCGCGCGCCATGTCGCCGGCCGAGTTCACCAGCTTCGTGACCAACCAGGTCAACGCCTGGGCACCGGCGGTCAAATCCTCTGGCGCCAAGCTGAACTGATGGCACAACCCCGCATTGCTGTTGTCCTGTTCGGGCCGCCCGGGCGCGGTGGCTTCAACCAGGCCGGCCTGGCAGGGGCCGAGCGGGCCCGCACACTGGCGCCCGCCCTGGAAGTCTATTGGTGCGAACCACCCGAGGCGGAAGCGCGCGCCGCGTTCCTGCGGCAGCTGGCGCGCCCTGCGGCGGGGAAACCACCGCTTGAGCTCCTGATCGCGCATGGTGGCCAGGGCGACGCACCGGTCGGCATGATGGCCGGCGAGTTCCCCGACACCCGCTTTGCGATCACCCAGGGCAACACCTTCGCCCCCAACATCGCCTGCTATGAAGTGCTGCAGGAACAGTCCGCCTTTCTGGCCGGCGTGCTGGCAGCCGTGACCACCAGCACCGGTGTGGTGGCCCACATGTCGGGAGAGCGTGTCCGGCCGGGGCTGGCCGGGCGCGCCGCCTTCGCCGATGGCGTGCGCCATCAGGACCCCAAGGTACGCCTCATCACCACCTTCTGCGGCAACCAGCATGATGTCGAACTGGCCTATCGGGTCGTGAGCGCCGAAGCCGATCAAGGTGCAGACGTGCTGTTCGCCATGATTGACGGTGGCCGTGACGGCGCGATTCGCGCCTGCCGCGAGCGGGGCGTCGCGCAAATCGGCAACGTGTTCGACTGGACGGCGCGCGAGCCGGAGGTGTTCATCGCCTCGGCCATCGCCGATTCGGGCCATTGCATCGAACTGGCCGTGGCCGACTTCCTCGCCGGCAAATTTGCCGCCGCCAGCAAAAAAGTGATCGGCCTGGAGGCTGCCGAACACGTGCGCCTGGCCCTGCACCCCAAGGTCAGCGCCAGCGCACGCGCGATCATCGAGCAATGTCGTGCCCGGCTGATCGACGGCAGCCTGACGCCGGCCCACGAGTACCACGGGCCGGAACTGCCGCTCTAGACACTGCGAAAAGGCCGGAAAGCGTTGGTGGGAGCGCCTCTCCGGCCGATTCGTCAAAACGGCGCGGGCAGCCTCCGCTTCAGGCGGGGGCGACTGCAGCAGACGACGGCAGTCGCACACCCAGGCGCCACAGCGAGGTGAGCTCCTTGCTGCGTGCCTCGTGCAGCGCATCCCCTGCATCACCGGCTTTCGGATGGCTGGGTTTGGCATCGTGGCGGCCCAGCACGGTGAGGCCGGCTGCTTCAAACCAGGCCAGAAGATCGATGCGCGTACGCAGGCCAAGATGCTCAGCGAAATCCGAGAGGATCAGCCAGCCTTCGCCACCGGGTGCCAGCCGCTGCGCCAGCCCCTTGAGGAAGCCCTTGAGCATGCGGCTTTCCTGATCGTAGATGGCGTGCTCCATCGGTGAACCCGGCTTGCCCGGCAGCCACGGCGGATTGCACACGATGAGCCCGGCGCGGCCGGCTGTCTCCGGCGGAAACAGATCCGCCTTCATCACCTCGACCTTGCCGGCAAGCCCCAGGCGCTTGATGTTGTCGCGCGCACAGTCGAGCGCGCGCGGCTCGTTGTCGGTGGCCACCACGTGCGCCACCCCGCGCCGGGCCAGCATGGCGGCCAGCACGCCCGTGCCGGTGCCGATGTCGAACGCGAGCGCGACGTTCCCTGCCAGCGGCATGGGCGCCTCGGCCACCAGTCCCAGATACTCGCCACGCACCGGGGCAAACACACCATAGTGCGCATGGATCCGGGTACCGGCCCCCAGTGCTGCAATCTCCAGGCCCTTGCGCCGCCACTCGTGGGCACCGATCACTCCCAGCAATTCGCGCAGCGAAGCCACATACCGGCCGGGCGCCACGCCATAGGCCTGCGAGCAGGCAGTCTTCACATCCGGTGCGCGACGCAGCGGAATCGTGTGATCGGCCTCGAACGGGATCAACACCATGCCCAGCACACGCGCACGCTGGGCCTGACCCATGCGATAGCGGTGAAACGCGTCGGCCGCCGATTGCGTCGGCAGCTGCTGTTCGCGGCGCATGTCGCGCATGCCGCCGCGGCCCCTGCCCGCGCCCTTGCCAGTATGGGCCGCGCCCTTGCCGGCCGTCTGGTCCACCCGGCGCGCCAGGGCCTGTGTCAGCTGGCGGGCATTCTGGAAATCACCACGCCACAACAAGGCCGTGCCTTCGCAGGCATGGCGGTAGGCCTGGTCGGCGCTCATGGTGTCGTCGGCCACCACCACGCGCCTGGGCGGCGGCAACTGCGCCTCCGAATGCCAGCGTGCCCGGTGCGCCGTCTCGCCTTCATGCCAGGTGATTTCGTGGTCCATGTCGTCCGTTCAGCGTGGTTCAAGCAAATTTTTCATCCGGCCCCAGGAGGCGCCATTTTCCCTGCGGCAGTTCACCCAGGCGGACCTGCCCGATGCGCACGCGCTTCAAGCCCAGCACCTGCAGCCCGACCAGTTCGCACATGCGGCGGATCTGCCGCTTGCGGCCTTCCTTGAGAATAAAGCGCAACTGGTCGTCGTTCTGCCACGTCACCCTGGCCGGCCGCAAGACCTTGCCGTCGAGCGAAAGGCCGTGCTGCAGCCGCTTCAGCTCGGCATCGGGCAAGCGCCCGGGCTTGAGATGGCGCACGCGCACCAGGTATTCCTTCTCGACCCCCGAATCGTCGCCGATCAACTGCTTGGCAATGCGGCCATCCTGCGTCAACACCAGCAGACCGGTGGAATCGATGTCGAGCCGGCCGGCCGGCGCCAGGCCCAGCAGATCCTTGCGGCCAAGGCGTCCTTCGGCGATCACCTTCGCTGCCGGCGGACGCCACTGGTTTTCCGGCAGCACCAGCACGCTGGCCGGTTGATGGCCGTCCTCGGCCTGCCCGCTGACATAGCCAACCGGCTTGTGCAGCAGCACTGTCAGGCGGCGTGCCTGCTGTTTGCGCGCGCGTTCGTCAATCGAAATGGTTTGGCCTGGCGACCACTTGGCGCCCAGCACGGCCACCTGTCCGTCGATGCGGACCCACCCGCGCTCGATCCAGTCATCCGCTTCACGCCGCGAAGCCAACCCCTCTTCGCTCATGCGCTTGGAAAGACGAATCGGTTCAGGGTCGGGCATGCGATGTATTGAGCGCGCCGAACGGCACGGACTGCGAATCTGGCAGGAACGGGATGGTACCCCACAAGCCGGGGCCGG
>CAYUEG010000041.1:13093-27616 GCA_964443245.1 uncultured Burkholderiales bacterium
CGGCCCGCAAGACCGGCCCGGTGTGGACCGGGAGAGCACGTCCCGGAAAAAGACGACCCGGGAATCCGTCGCTATTCGCCCTTTTGATTTGATTCGATATGACCATACTACCCAAACTGATGAAAACGCCCATTCATCTCACAACCCATTCCACTCCACCACTCAGGACTCGCGTCATGACACCGGCAGGCATATTCGCAGCAGCATTCCCTTCGGGCCGGGCCAGCAGCGTGCTGCCCTGGCTCGGCGCCCTGGGCGCCGTTGGCGTGACCATGCAGGCCGCAGGCCTGCCTGCCGCCGGCCTCGTAGGGGGTTTCGCCCTGCCCGGCCTCGGGTACATCTTCCATCTGCAACGACAAGCCCGACGCCTGGACACACAACTGGCCTCGCTGGAAGCCCAGATGGCACAGGCAAGACAGGAGCAGGAACAGCGTTACGACAGATTGCACGCCATCCTCGCGCAAGCCACGCCCGTCTGGCGCTCACACCTGGATGCCGTGAAGGCGCAGTCGAGCGATGCCGTGCTCCGGCTGCTGGACAGCCTGGGCAACCTGCTGGCGCAGTTCGACAAGGCCGGCTTCAGCATGAACGGCACCGGCAGCCCCAAAAGCGCAGCGTCCGATGCCGAGGTAGCGCTGGCGGATACCCAGGCCAAACTCAAACCGGTGGTCTCGGCCTTCTCCGACGTCATCTTCGGCAAGGAATTCCTGCTCAAGGAAATGGAATCACTCGCGCGCATTGCCTCTGAGCTGGCGCCCATGGCAAACGAAGTGTCGGCCATGGCCAGACAGACCAACCTCCTGGCACTGAACGCGGCGATCGAAGCGGCCCGCGCCGGGGACGCCGGCCGTGGTTTCGCCGTGGTGGCCGACGAAGTGCGCAAGCTCTCCAACAGCTCGGGCGTCACCAGCGCCCAGATCGCGCAAAGCGTGGCCAATGTGGTCTCGATCGGCGAGAGCGCGCTGGCCACCTCCCGCTCCATCGCCAGCCGGGAACGCGACATGGCAGAGGAGTCCGCTCGTACCGTGGACGAAGTCCTTGCGGGCATGCACGCAGCCATGTCTGCACTGAGCGAAGAGAAGCTGGAATTGCTCGAGCAGGCACGCAGCCTCAAGGCCAGCGTCGAGCAGATGATGGTGGCCTCGCAGTTCCAGGACCGCACGTCCCAGATGATTTCGGTGGTGCACGACGACATCGCGCGTCTTGAGCAATCGCTGACCGATCCACAGCTCGCCCTGCCGAGCGCCGAAGAGTGGATGCACCACCTTGCCGGCACCTACACCATGCAGGAAGAACGCCAGTTGCACGCACCCGGATCCGGGCCGTCGGCCGCCGCGTCTTCCGCCATCACGTTCTTTTAGAAAACCCGCTCGCCCCACCACAGGACCTTCCAACATGGCAAAAACCATTCTTATCGTTGATGACTCCGCCAGCTTCCGGCAAGTGGTGGCGTTGACCCTCAAAGGCGCCGGCTATGACGTCGTCGAAGCCGGTGACGGCAAGGAAGGCGTAAGCCGGCTCGATGGCCGCAAGATCCACCTGATCATCTCGGACGTGAACATGCCGAACATGGATGGCATCGCGTTCCTGAAGCAGGTCAAGGCCCATGCCAGCTACAAGTTCACCCCGGTGGTGATGCTCACCACCGAAGGCCAGGATGCCAAGAAGAATGAAGGCAAGGAGGCCGGCGCCAAGGCGTGGATCATGAAGCCATTCATGCCGCCGCAGGTGCTTGATGTGGTTTCCAAGCTGGTGCTGCCATGAGCACGCGTCTCGATCTGCCGGCAGAACTGACCATCTACGCGGTTGCCGACACTCGCCAGCGCATCAGCGACCTTCTGCCAGCGGTCGGCAGCAAGGAGGCGCTGACGATCGATTGCACCCAGTTGCGTGAGATCGATGCCGCCGGCATCCAGCTGCTGCTTTCGCTGGACAAGATCGCGCGGCAGCAATGCCGCCCGATCGAGTTCGAATCAATCCCGGACTTTCTCGCCGAACGCCTCCACATCATCGGTGCCGACAGCCTGCTGGCCACCGGCAAGACCACCGCGGGCGCATCATGAGCGACGCCATCCTCGACCAGGCACGCGCCCTGTTCTTCGCGGAGGCGCGCGAGATGTGCGAACAGATCGAGTCCTCCCTGCTGCAGCTGGAGGAAGACCCGACTGACCGTGAACTGCTGAATGCACTGTTTCGTGCCGCCCACACGATCAAGGGCTCCGCGGGCCTGTTCGGGCTCGATGCGGTGGTGCGCTTCACCCATCACGTGGAGAACGCGCTCGACCGCCTGCGCGACGGCCTGATCAACCTGGACATCACGCTCACTTCGCTGCTGTTCGAATGCAGTGACCACATCAAGCTGATGCTGCGCGACGCCGAAAATGCCCGGGAAGGCGAGGCGTCCGACCCGGCCGTGGATCTGGGCTCGCGCGGTCTGGTCGACCGGCTCGCCCCCTTTACCGGTACCGCAGTGCCAGCCGAACCCCCGGCCGCCGCCGTAGCCGGCGCGGCCGCCGGTCCCGCTCCCACCGACAACCGGAACTGGCACCTCTCCCTGCGCTTCGGCACCGACACGTTTCGCGACGGCTTCGATCCGCTTGCCATCATCAACTATCTGGTCACGCTCGGCGAGGTGGTATCGGTGCGGCTGCTGACCGAACCGATTCCCGCATTCGACGCTCTCGATCCGGAAAGCTGCTACATGGGCTTCGAAATCAGCCTGCAGAGCAGCGCCTCGAAGGAACAGATCGAGTCGGCGTTCGACCTCGTGCGGGAGAGCTGCACGGTACGCATCATCCCGCCGGAGCGCAGGGTGGCCGACATCGTTGCCCTGATCGAATCTTCCGGCAATGGCGCCGCACACCTGGGCGACATCCTGGTCGAATCCGGTGCCATCACCCGCAACGAACTTGAACAGGCGCTCGCCGCGCAGAACGCCGCGCCGGCGGCCGACGGCACCCGCGTGCTGCTGGGTCAATTGCTGGTCAAGGAGCAGCTTGCCCCGTCAACCGCCGTCGATGCCGCCCTGACGCAACAGAACCGCAGCCGCGACAGCAAGAGCGAGGAAGCGCGCTTCGTGCGCGTGCGTTCCGACAAGCTGGACGAGCTCATCAATCTGGTCGGCGAACTGGTGATCGCCAGCTCCGGCACCACGATCCAGGCGCAGAAGACGCGCGATTCCGCCCTGGTCGAATCGACGCTGTCAATGGGCCGCCTGATCGAAGAGATCCGCAATGGCGCGCTGTCCCTGCGCATGGTGCCGATCGGGGAAACCTTCGCCAAGTTCAAGCGCGTGGTGCGTGACGTCTCGACCGAACTGGGCAAGGACGTCACGCTGGAAATCATCGGCGCCGAAACCGAACTCGACAAATCGGTCGTCGAACATATCGGCGATCCACTGATGCATCTGGTGCGCAACGCGCTGGACCACGGCATGGAAACGCCGGACGAACGCGAAGCGGCCGGCAAGCCGCGTGGCGGTCGCGTGGTGCTGTCGGCCTGCCACGATTCCGGCGGCATCCTGATCCGCATTGAAGACGACGGCCGTGGCATACGCCGCGACAAGGTGCTGGCCAAGGCGATCGAAAAAGGCCTGGTGGAGGCAGGTGCCACTCTGTCCGAAAGCCAGATCGACAACCTGATCTTCGAGCCCGGCTTCTCCACTGCCGAACAGATCACCAATCTGTCTGGCCGCGGCGTGGGCATGGATGTGGTCCGCCGCAACATCGAGGGCCTGCGCGGCACCGTGACCATCGCCAGCCGCCCCGGTGCCGGCACCACGGTGGAGATCCGCCTGCCCCTGACGCTGGCGATCATCGATGGCTTCCTGGTGCGGGTCGGAGAGTGCTTCTTCGTCATTCCGCTGGACCATGTCATCGAATGCATCGATGGCGCACCGGCCCTCGCCGCCACCGGAGACGCCACCACCGGCATGTTCAGCCTGCGCAATGCCGCACTGCCGGTGGTCTACCTGCGCCGCATGTTTGGCATGGAAGGCAGCGACTCGACGCGGCAAAGCGTGGTGGTGGTCGGCTTCGGCAACGAGAAAGCCGGACTGGTCGTCGACCATCTGCTCGGTGAGTTCCAGACCGTCATCAAACCCCTGGGCAAGATGTTCCGCAACGTGCGCGGGATTGCCGGCTCCACCATCCTGGGTTCTGGTGAGGTGGGCCTGATACTCGACATCACCTCACTGACCGCGCTGGCCGGCAAGGCTGCGGCGCCGGCAACCCCGGCGGCTGCGGCGCTTGCCGCCTGAACCGAGCGCGCCATGCAGACACACATTGCACCTGCGGCCACCCGGCCATATGACAGCGCCCCACCGCACCCCTGGATGGAAGTCCTGTCCATGCTGGGTCTGGGGCTCGACCCGGGGCTGATGGCCCTCGTGCACCAGACACCGGCCACGATGGCCGGCCACCAGGGCAGCGCCCTGCCGCAAGCCAGTTGCCACCCTCACGCCAGCACCCACTGATCGGAGCACCCATGACCCCACAACAAATTCGCCTGGTACAGGAAAGCTTTGCCAAGGTGGCACCGATTGCCGATGCCGCCGCTGCCATGTTCTATACCCGCCTGTTCGAACTCGACCCCGCCTTGTCTTCCCTGTTCCGCGGCGACATGCAGGCCCAGGGCAGAAAGCTGATGCAGATGATCGGCGCCGCCGTGCGCGGACTCGACAATTTGGAGACGCTGGTCCCCGTGGTGCAACAGCTCGGGGTACGTCACACCGGCTACGGCGTCAAGGAAAAAGACTACGACACCGTCGGGGCAGCACTGCTCTGGACGCTTGAAAAAGGATTGGGGGCGCAATTTACCCCCGACGTGCGCGCCGCCTGGACGGCCGTGTACGGAGTGCTCGCCAACACCATGAAGGACGCCGCACATTCAAACACCTCCAACGCAATCTCTCCCGCGAAAGGAAATGCCATGCCCACCCAAAGCCACACCACTTCCATGCAGGTCTGGACGGGATTTGCCGTCCCGCTCGCTGCCCTTGCTGCCATACTGCTCTTCGGCATGCAATCACACAGTGCCACGATGATGGCAAGCCTGACCGTTCTGGGTCTGGCCGCAACGGCGGCAGCGGCCTGGTTTTCGGCCAGGCGGCTGGCGGAAGGCCCGGCGCAGTTCATCGCGGCCCAGACCGAGATGGCCCGGCAGCATGAGGCGGGCATGATCGACCACATGATGCCGGTGGCAGAACTGGCCGGGCCTTACCGGCAGATGGGACAGGCGATCAACGACCTGGTTTCCGCCCACATCGCCGTCAAGATGAAGGTCGTCAAGGTAGTGACGCAATACGCCAATGGCGATTTCTCCGAACCGATGGATCGCCTGCCGGGCAAGAAGGCCCAGATCACCGCCGCCATCGATCGCGTGCAGGCCAGCATGCAGGAAGCGGCTGCCGCCCAGATCGAGAACGGCCGCATCCGCAGCGCCCTGGATGTGGCTGCCACCAACGTGATGGTGGCCGATGCCGACCTCAACATCGCCTACGTCAACAACTCCATCCGCGAAATGCTGGCAACGGCCGAGAAGGATATCCAGAAGGATCTGCCTGCATTCAGCGCACGTGCCGTGATGGGCACCAACATCGATGCCTTCCACAAGAATCCGGCGCATCAGCGCAACATGCTCGCAAAACTCAGTGGCACGCACAAGACAACCCTGCGCATCGGTGGCCGCACGTTCAACCTGATCGTCAATCCGATCGTCGACAACGGCGGCAAGCGTCTCGGCACCGTGGTCGAGTGGAAGGACATGACCGAAGAGCTGGCCACCCGCGAGCGCGAGCTCACCCTCGCAGCGGAGAACCTGCGCATCAAGAATGCGCTGGACAAGTGCAGCACCAACGTCATGATCGCCAATGGCGACTGCGAGATCGTCTACATGAACGAATCGGTGGCCGCCATGCTCGGCGAGAACGAAGCCGAGCTGCGCAAGTCACTGCCGCATTTCGACGCCCGCAAGCTGATCGGCGCCAACATCGATGTGTTCCACAAGAATCCGGCCCACCAGCGCAACATGCTGGCCGGGTTGCGCAGCACCTACAAGACCGAAATCAAGGTCGGCAAGCTGAGCTTTGCCCTGATCGCAAACCCGATTGTCGACCCGGATGGAAAGCGTGTCGGTACCGTGGTCGAGTGGAAGGATCGCACTGCCGAAGTGGCCGCTGAAGTCGAAATCGCCGGGATTGTCGACGGCGCCGTCATGGGTGACTTCACGCGCCGGATCGCAATGGAAGGCAAGCAGGGCTTCTTCGCCAATCTGGGCAACGGCATGAACCAGCTGATGGACACCAGCGAAGTCGGCCTCAATGACGTGGTGCGCGTCCTCAGCGCCCTGGCCAAAGGAGACCTGTCGCAGCGCATCACCGGCGATTACAAGGGCCTGTTCGGTCAACTGAAGGATGATGCCAACACCACTTGTGAACAGCTGTCCAAGGTCATCAGCGAGGTGCGTACCGCTGCCGACGCATTGACCGGCGCTTCCGGTCAGGTCAGCGCCACCGCCCAATCGCTGTCGCAATCGGCCTCCGAGCAGGCGGCCGGCGTGGAGCAGACCACCGCCTCGGTCGAGGAGATGTCTGCATCCATCGCGCAAAACACCGACAACGCCAAGGTCACTGACGCCAAAGCCACCAAAGCGGCCAAGGAAGCAGTCGAAGGGGGTGAATCGGTGGCACAGACCGTCACTGCCATGAAGCAGATCGCCGCCAAGATCGGCATCGTCGACGACATTGCCTACCAGACCAACCTGCTGGCCCTGAATGCCGCCATCGAAGCGGCCCGGGCGGGTGAACACGGCAAAGGGTTCGCGGTGGTGGCAGCCGAAGTGCGCAAGCTGGCCGAGCGCAGCCAGGTGGCGGCACAGGAGATTGGCCAGCTCGCCGGCTCCAGCGTGACCGTGGCGGAGAAAGCCGGCAAGCTGCTCGAGGAGATGGTGCCTTCGATCCGCGAGACCTCCGATCTGGTGCAGGAAATCACGGCGGCTTCGCAGGAGCAATCCACCGGGGTCGGCCAGATCAACTCGGCGATGGGCCAGCTCAATCAGGCCACCCAGCAGAACGCCTCGGCTTCCGAAGAACTTGCGGCCACGGCAGAAGAGATGTCGGGCCAGGCCGAACAGCTCCAGCAGTTGATTGCCTTCTTCCAGGTTGCCGGTGGCGAAGCGTCGCGTGCAGCACGCCAGCCTGGAGCGGCACGCCCCTCCCGCCCTGCGGCGAGCCGTGCCAAGGCGACCCACGACGCGGTCGACGAATCCCACTTCGAGAAGTTTTGAAGGGAGACCAGACCCATGTCAGCCCAACTGCAGGAAACCCCTGTGCCGGCCGCCCAGATGGCCGGCACCATGACCGGGCAAGGCCGTCAGCTGCTCACCTTCAATGTCGGTGAGCAACTGTTCGGCGTGGAAATCCACGTCATCAAGGAAATCATCCAGTACGGTGCCGTGACCCGGGTGCCGATGGTGCCCGCCTACATTCGCGGCGTGCTCAATCTGCGCGGTGCGGTGGTGCCGGTGGTCGACCTGCTGGCACGTTTCGGCAACCACGCTGCCGTGCCCGGCAAACGCGCCTGCACCGTCATCATCGAGGTGTCGCAGGAAGGCCAGCGCCAGGACGTCGGCATTCTCGTCGACTCCGTATCGGAGGTCCTTGAGGTCGACGCTGCCAACATCGAACCGCCGCCGGCCTTCGGTGCCCGCCTGCGCGCGGATTTCATCCGCTGCATGGCGCGCATCGGTAACGAGTTCGTCATCGTGCTCGATGTCGACCGGATCTTTTCCCTCGAAGAGCTGAGCCAGATCGGCGAAGCACGTTTCTCCTCCTGAACCTCAAGGTCACCACGTGACACCACCACCAAGCGCAACGCGCACCACGCCGCCTGCCACCGCCCGTTTCGTGCCCAGAAAGCCGCCTCCGGGTTCCGATGCGGGCACCTCCTCCGCCGGGGGGGCGGGCAGCTCGGTGTCGCAAATCTCGGACAAGGATTTTGCGCGCATCAGCGAATTCATCTACCGGCAGGCCGGCATCGCCCTGACACCAGCCAAGAAGACGCTGGTTGCCGGGCGGCTGTACCGCCGCCTCGCGGTGGTCAATGCCGAAGGCTATGGTGAGTACCTCGACCATATCCAGACCGATCCTGCGGATGGCGAAATGCAGGTGGCGATCGACCTGCTGACCACCAATGAAACCTACTTCTGGCGCGAAGCGCGCCACTTCGAACTGGCCGAGCAGCTGGCCGTGAAGGCAGTCGAAGAGCGCCGGCCGTTCCGGGTGTGGAGTGCTGCCAGCTCTTCGGGCGAAGAGGGTTACACACTTGCCATGGTGCTCGACAACCTGCGCGCCAGCGGCCGGCCGGTCGACTGGAGCGTCTTTGGTTCGGATATCAGCACGCGCGTCCTGCAAACTGCCCGGCGCGGGCTCTACCCGATCGACCGGGCCACCCAATTGCCGCCGGCACTGCTCAAGAAGTATTGCCGCAAGGGCACCGGCCCCCAGGCCGGCTACCTGCTGGTGGATCGCGCCCTGCGCGACAAGGTGACCTTCGAGCAGATCAACCTGATCGAGAACCTGCCTGAAACCCCCATGTTCGACATGATCTTCCTGCGCAACGTCATGATCTATTTCGACCTGCCCACCAAGGCCGCGGTCGTCACCCGGTTGCTGACCCGGCTCAAGCCGGGCGGCACGTTCTGCGTCGGTCTGGCCGAAACCCTGAACGGCATTTCACACAACCTGAAAGCCAGCGGCCCTGGCGCCTATACCAAGCCCATCGGATGAGCAGAGCCATGCATGCACCCGGACCTTCCGATTTCGCCTTCCGGCCCGAATCCCGGTTCCTCAATCCGGGGGAGTGGGCCATCGGCGGGGCCGACGATACCTTCGGCACCCTGCTCGGCTCCTGTGTGGCGCTGGTGCTCTGGCATCCGATGATGCGCATCGGCACCCTGTGCCACTACGTGTTGCCGGCGCGGGACGAGCGCCTGCCGCAGGCCGCACTGGATGGCCGCTACGGCAGCGATGCGTTCGAGCTGATGGAGCGCGCATTGCTGACACGGGGCGTCGCGCTGGCGCAATGCCAGGCCAAGCTGTTCGGCGGCGCGCGCGTCTACGATGTCGATGCCCACCGCATTGATGTCGGCGCCCGCAACATCGCCCGGGCCCGTGAGTGGCTGGCTGCGCGCAACCTGGCCATCACTGCCGAAAACGTCGGGGGTGTCGGCTGGCGCCGCCTCTACTTTGACGCCGGCACCGGCGAAGTCCTGATGCGCTTCAACACCCAGCGTCTGTCCGTGCTGGTGCCGGAGGCGGGAGCCCTGTCATGAGCGCCGCCCCGATACGCGTGCTGATCGTTGATGACTCTGCCGTGGTCAGGCAGGTGCTGGCCGCCATGCTCGGCCAGTTCCGGGACATCAAGGTGATTGCCACGGCGTCCGACCCGATCGTGGCACAGGAGCGCATGCGGGTGGAGTGGCCGGACGTGGTGGTGCTCGATGTCGAGATGCCGCGCATGGACGGCATCACGTTCCTCAAGCAGATCATGGCGCAACGTCCCACCCCGGTGATCATCTGCTCGACCCTGACCGAAAAGGGCGCAGAGACCACGATGCAGGCACTGGCCGCCGGGGCCACCACGTTCATCACCAAGCCGAAGATCGGCCTGAAGGATTTCCTCACTGATGCGGCGGCGGAGTTTGCCCGCACGGTGCGCGAAGCGGCCACCGCCAAGCCGCGCTCCCGTGCGGCAGCATCGGTCGCCGCACCGGAAACCGATGGCCGCGAGCGCGCCGCGCTCCCCGCGGCCACGCCCAAGGCCATGGCGCAAACCACCGACCGGGTCATTGCCATCGGTACCTCCACCGGTGGCACCCAGGCTCTGGAGGAAGTCCTGACCGCGCTGCCGCGCGTCTCACCCGGGATCGTGGTGGTGCAACACATGCCGGAGAAGTTCACCGCCCTGTTCGCCCAGCGGCTCGATGGCCTGTGCCAGATCGAAGTGAAGGAAGCGCAGGACGGTGACCGCGTGCGCACCGGACGCGCCCTGATCGCGCCCGGCGGCCGCCACATGCAACTCAAGCGCAACGGCGCCTACTATGAGGTGAAGATCGCGGACGGCCCCCCGGTCAACCGCCACAAGCCTTCCGTGGACGTGCTGTTTCGTTCCGTGGCGCAATTTGCCGGCGCCAACGCCCTGGGAATCATCATGACCGGCATGGGTGACGACGGCGCGCGCGGCCTGCTCGAGATGCTCGATGCCGGCGCTTCGACCGTGGCCCAGGATGAAAAAAGCTGCGTGGTATTCGGCATGCCCAAGGAAGCCATCAAACTGCAAGCGGCCCAGCGCATCGTGCCGCTCGACCGCATCGCCCAGGAAATCAACCGCTTTGCCGCAAGCGCCTAGGAGGATGCCATGTACCGGCTGCTTTACCTGAGTTTTACCGTCTTCGATGCAGAAGCCGAGATGTGCTCCACGATCGTCAACAGCGCGCGCAAGCACAACGTCATCAACGGCATCACCGGCGTGCTCCTCACATCGGGACGCACCTTCCTGCAGGTGCTGGAAGGAGAGAAGGACGCCGTCCTGCGTACACTTGCCCGGATACAGGCCGATCCGCGCCACGATGGCATTACAATCCTTCATGCAGGGTTTGCCGAAAAGAGACTGGCACCAGACTGGAGCATGGGCTTCTTCATGTTGCGGCAGGACGGTGATGACTTTTGCAATGAAGGCCTCCAACGCAACCTGCGCGACTTTCGTGAACTGCTTTGGTGCCAGGATCATTCAGACCCGGTGGTGTCCATCCTCATGATGTATCTGGATCAACACAATGCGAGCGGGAAAATCAAGCGCAGCGCAGTCGACTGGTGACAGTGCCGCCTCCGGCACCGACCTGACCGAACTGCCCGCCTCCTACTCCACGCAGGAGGCGAGCAAACTCCTGGCCATCTCCGTCCAGACCGTACAGCGCTGGATGGATCTGGGGCATCTTTCAGGCTGGCGCACGCCAGGCGGACACCGGCGCATCGATCCGCAAAGCGTGCAGCGCCTGCTGCGCGTGGCCAGCAGCGCGGGCGCGCCGCCCCGCCCCGGGCAGGAGCGCGAGGGCCATGTCGTCATGCTGGTGGATGACTCCGCTGAAGACCTCGAGTTCCTGGCCGCCGTGGCCCAGATGGTGCTGCCGGGCGCACGCGTCATCAGCGTGACCAGCGGTTTTGCCGCCATGATGGCAATAGGGCGCGCCTTGCCCGATGTACTGATCACGGATATTGCGATGCCCGGTTTCGATGGCCTTGAAATGCTGCGTACCCTGCGCGGCGATCCGTCCACCGCCAATCTGCCGGTCATCGCCGTATCCGGCTACACCCCTGAAGAAATCGACCGGCGCTTTGGCGCGCTGCCGGAGGGCACGCACCTGATGAGAAAGCCGGTCTCACCCAAGCTGCTGCGCGAAAAGCTGAACCACATGGCGCCGCATCTGCTGCAGGCTGTCACCCTCGGCTAGGGGGCGGGCGCCCGGCGCCCGTGCGGCTTCAGGCTGCCGCTTCGGCACGGTGAACCATGTCGCGTTGCGCCAGCGCGATGAGGGCACCCAGGCCCAGCACGCCGACCGACAAGCCCAGGCCGACCCGCAACGATCCGAATACATCGGCCAGCGCACCGGTGGCGACCGGCCCGACGATCTGGCCAGCAGCAAACACCACGGTGAAGGTGGCCACCGCCGCACCCCATGCCGGTTTGGGCAGCGCCCGCTTGGCCAGGTTGGTGACCGATCCGGGAATGTTCCACATCGAGGCGCCGAACAGCAGCGCCGACACCAGCATCGAAGCGAATGCGGCAGACCCGAGTGGCAACAGGGCACCCAGCGCCAGTACACCCATCGCGGCGGCCAGCATGCGACCGGGAATCCATCGGGTAAGCGGGATGCGCCAGACCCAGGGCCCGGCCAGGCTGGCCAGGCCGAACACCGACCAGAAGGCCACGACCTCCAGCGTTGATGCACCGTGGTCACGCATCCAGGCGATCACAAACGTCATGTAGCCGATGTAACCCAGTCCGAAGCACAGGTAGGTCGCCATTCCTGCACGCAGGTACTTGACACCATCCTGTGCAGCCGGCGCGACCCCCTCGGCATGCAGTGGCTCCAGATTCGGTTCGGCAATCTGCCAGGCGGCCCAGCCGCACACGACCAGCATCAGCACGCCAGCCAGACCCATGCCGATCCAGGCTTGCTGCCAGGCGCCCACGCCACCCGCATCAAGCCACAGCGGCACCGCGACCCCGCACAGCAGGAAGCCGACCCCCCCGCCAGCGAAATAGATCGCGATCGTGGTCGCCCCGACCTGCGGCCGCTCCGGAAGGATATTGCCGGACAGGGCGCCGCCGCTGATGAAGGCTGCTGCCCCGGCCACACCCGAGAGGAATCGCCACCCCCCCAGCCATGCCAGGTCCTGCGTCAGACCCGTGGCGAGAACCGCCAGTGCCGTCAACAGCACGCCGCCGATGAACAGGCTGCGATTGCCGGTGGCCCGGATCACCAGACGGGTCAGCACGGCACCGGCCAGGTAACCGATGGCGTTGGCCGTATTGAGCCATCCAGCCTGGGCGTAGGTCCATGAAAGCTCCGTGCGCATCGCCGGCAGCACCAGCGCATAGGCAAAGCGCGCAAACGAATTCGATACCGTCACGCCGAGTGAAAGGCAGAAGGCCAGCAGGTAGGCACGCGCCATCAGGTTTGAACTGTGCGATATCGGGGCTACACTCTAACCGAAGCGTTGCTCCGGGCGCAGCGACCCGCGCTGCCCCGTGTTGGCAGGGCACCTACCCCGACACCCGGATGAGTCACCTCACCGCATCAATCGAAGCGAACCTGACGCGGCGCGACCTGTTGCCCTCGGCCTGGTCGCTGACGTGGGTCATCGGCCTGTTCGCCAGCGCCATCGCCTTGACGCACTGGTACGCTGCCCCGATCAGCAGCGCGCTGGGGGCGCACGGCAATCTGGGCTTCCTGATCTTCTTTGGCACCACCGCACTGGCAGTCGTGCTGCCCCTGTTCAGCAACCTGCCGCTGATTCCCTTCGCCGTGCTCCTGTGGGGGCCGTGGGTCACCGCACTCATCCTGGTGCTGGGCTGGATGGCTGGTGCTGCCGTGTCGTTCACTCTCGCACGCCGCATGCGGCACTGGATGCTGCGGCGCTTTCCCAAGGTGCTGCAATACGCCCGCATCGACCGGCTGATCCACCCGCGCCACCACGTGGCCTCGCTGATCCTGTTGCGCATGACATTTCCGGCCGACATCCTCTCCTATGTGCTGGGCCTGTTCAGCAAGAAGACCACTGCCGGCGAGAATGCCGTCTCCACCGCAATCGGCGGTGCGCCATTTGCATTGCTGTTTGCCTTCTTTCCGGCTCTGCCGTTTACCGCCCAACTGGCCGTATTCGGCACCTCCGCACTGGCCTTCGGCGCCTACGTGCTGTGGGTGGTGCGCCATCCACATCCGCCGCCACATTGAGAAACCCCGACCACCGCGCACCACGACGCGCGCCGAAGCCCCGGGGCACCCGGGCTAGAATCACACCGCACCCCGAGAAACGCGCAGTAAACGGCAACGCCTGCGACGGTGTCAGGCCGCTGTGCCCTCGCCACCCTGCCGCTCCCTGAAAAGGATTGACCCGTGAAGCCCGATGCCACCCTGCTCGACCCCGCCCGCAGCAAGCGAATTGCGGCTGCCTTTGAAGCCGATATCGCGCGCGGCGCGCTCCCCGGCGCTGTCGTTCTGGTCGCGCGCCGCGGCCGCCTGGCTTATCTGGAAGCCTTCGGCTACCGGGATGCCGAAAGGAAGCTGCCGATGGCCACCGACAGCATCTTCCGCATCGCCTCGATGACCAAGCCGATGGTCTCCTGTGCAGTGATGATGCTGGCCGAAGAAGGCAAGATCCGCCTGGTCAACCCGGTTGCCACCTATCTGCCGGCATTGACGAACCTGAAGGTCGGCGTCGAAACAACCGACGCGCAGGGCAACCCGATGCTGAAGCTGGAACCGGCGCGACGCCAGATGACGGTGCAGGACCTGCTGCGTCATACCTCCGGTGTCACCTACGGCCAGTTCGGCGATTCGCTGGTCAAGCAGGCTTACCGCGCCGCCGACATGATGAGCCCGCAGCAGACCAGCGCCGAGTTCATTGCCAAGCTGGCGCAATTGCCGCTGCAGAACCAGCCCGGCGAGGTGTTCGAGTACAGCATGTCGACCGACGTGCTGGGTTGCCTCGTCGAGGCCGTCTCCGGCCAGCCGCTCGACGTGTTTCTCGCGGAGCGCATCACCGGCCCCCTGGGCATGCGCGATACCGGCTTTCACATCCCCGCCAGTGCCGTCGAACGGGTCGCCGAAGCGCTGATCGACCCGGCCACCGGCAACCGCCCGGCCATGGCGCGTGACCTGACGATCAAGCCGAACTTCCTCTCGGGCGGGGGCGGCATGGTGTCGACCGCCCCCGACTACCTGCGCTTCACGCAGATGCTG
>CAYUEG010000042.1:0-27595 GCA_964443245.1 uncultured Burkholderiales bacterium
GACCATGTCTGCCGTAATCAAGTTCACCTTTCCGACGGCCGCTACCAGGATATCGGCCTGGCGTGTCATGGCAGCAAGATCAGGTGTCCTTGAATGGCAGATGGTGACGGTGGCACCGGCTTGCAAGAGCAACATGGCCATCGGCTTGCCGACAATGTTTGAACGCCCCACCACGACGGCGTGCCGTCCCTCGATCGGAATCCCTTCGTGGCGCAGCATTTCCATGATGCCCGCAGGGGTGCATGGTGCAAAGCCGGGAAGTCCGGTCATCAGGGCCCCCGCGCTGGCGACATGGAAACCGTCGACGTCCTTGGCCGGCGAGATCGCCTCGATTACTGTCTGGCCATCGATGTGGCCCGGCAGGGGCAACTGGACCAGGATGCCATGCACGGCAGCATCGTCGTTGAGGGCACCCACCTGCGCCAGAAGCGATTCCTGGCTGGTGCTGGCAGGAAGTTCGATCAGCCGCGAAGTGAAGCCGGCTTCTTCGCAGGCCTTGATCTTGTTGCGCACATATACCCGGGAGGCCTGGTTGTCGCCCACCAGGATCACTGTCAAACCCGGGCGATTCGTTGAAGAGCCGCTCCCACCAAGGGTTTCGAGCGTATTGCGGATTTCGCTGCGGATTGATTTGGCCAGCGCGGCGCCATCAATGATCTGGGCTGTCATGGTGTTTCGGAAGAGGGGCAGTCATCGATTTTCCCTCTGAAACGATGCCAGCCGCGAATGAAAGGGCGCGAGTGTAGCAGGGATGTCGTTGAAAATCGGCCGAAGTGCGGCGTAGCGGGCATGCATGGCCGGGTCGGGGGTAATGCTGCGTCCGCCACCGGGCAGCAGGGCGACCGCAGCCTCGAGCGAAGCGACTTTGCCGAGCGCCTTGAGCGCCAGCAAGGCGGCGCCCTGGGCTGTCGATTCAGGCATGTCAGCCACGCGCAGCGGCCGCCCGAACAGGTCCGCCGCCATCTGCAGCCAGAACGGCGAGCGCGCAAAGCCGCCGCCGGCCAGAATTTCGTCGACCGGCCCATGGGCCAGTTCTTCGAGGACGTCGAGAATCATCGCCAGATTGAACAGCACGCCCTCCATGACTGCGCGCACCAGATGCGCCGGGCCGTGGCTGAAGTTGAGGCCGATGAAGGAGGCGCGTGCGTCGGCGTTCCACAGAGGGGCGCGTTCGCCGGCAAGATAGGGGTGAAACAGCAAACCATTGGCGCCAGCCGGGGCAAGTGCCGCGAGGCCGGCGAGCGAGGCATAGGGATCGTCTGCCGCAAGCCCGATGCGCAGCTGGGGGAAGTTGTCGCGCAGCCAGCGCAGCGGCAGGCCGCCGCCATTGGTGGCACCGCCGATCACGAATTCGTCGTGATTGAGGGCATAGCAAAAGGTGCGCATCGCGCGGTCTGTGGCGGGCGCGGGAACCGCCATGCGCAAGGCGCCGCTAGTACCGATGGTCAGCACGGCCCGGCGGTTTGCAGTGGCTCCTGCAGCCACCAGTCCCGCGCCGAGATTGGCGAGGCAGCCATCGGATGCGCCTAGCACGAAGGGCGTTTGGGCATCAATGTTCATGGCTGCCACGTAACCGCTGCTCAGCCCGCGCAGAAGTGTTTCGGGCGGTGCGAGACGAGACAACCGGTGTGCCTGCACGCCGGCAGCCTGCAGCGCCGGTGCGTGCCAGTCGCGTCGGGCCAAGTCGTACAGACCGCTCGCCGAGGCAATCGACGCATCGACGACCCATTGCCCGAACAACTGGTGGCAGACAAATTCCTTGATGGACACGAACTTGACGGCCGCCGCAAACAGCGCTGGACGAGTCTCGCGCAGCCAGACCAGTTTGAGGAGAGGCGACATCGGGTGGATCGGCACACCGGTGGCCAGATACAGCAACTGCCCGGAAACCATTGGTGGGAGCCGTTCCTGGCCGGTTGATCGAATCTGCGAGGCGCGATTGTCGGCCCACGTATAGACGGGCGTGAGCGGCACGCCGCGCCCATCGACCGCAAGCAAGCTGTGCATGGCGGACGACAGCGCGACGCATTCGATCTTGCGGGAGGTTTGCAGTGTCAGCCCGTGAATGCATTCAACCACCGCATTCATCACCTCCATCGGGTCGAGCTCTGCCGCGCCGGGCTCCGGGTGGCGCAATGCGTATTCAACCGATGCCGCGTGACCCGTGAACTGGGCATCTTCAAACAGCAGGGCGCGCGTGCTGGAAGTGCCAATGTCGACAGCGGCGATGAGCATGGTCTGAATATGGAACGGTAGAATGCAGGCAATCTCTCATTCTAAGGTGCCGACCGTGGCCTTTCGCATTGCTCCCTCGATTCTGTCTGCCGACTTTGCCCGTCTGGGGGAGGAGGTGCGCAATGTGCTTGCCGCCGGCGCGGATGTGATCCATTTCGATGTGATGGACAACCACTACGTGCCGAACCTGACCTTCGGCCCAATGATCTGCGAGGCGGTCAAGCCGCATGCCCTGAAAGACGGCAAGCCGGCGCCGATTGATGTGCACCTGATGGTGTCGCCGGTGGATCGCATCGTGCCCGATTTCGCCAAGGCCGGCGCCAACATCATCAGCTTTCACCCGGAAGCGTCAGGCCATATCGACCGCACGCTGGGCCTGATCCGTGAGTGCGGCTGCAAGGCGGGGCTGGTGTTCAATCCGGGCACACCCCTGCACTATCTTGAGCACGTGATGGACAAGCTTGACCTGATTCTCATCATGTCGGTCAATCCCGGCTTCGGTGGCCAGAAGTTCATTCCGGAGGCGCTCAACAAGCTCAAGGCGGTGCGTGCGCGCATCGATACCTGGAAGGCGCAGGGCGGACAGGATATCTGGCTGGAGGTCGATGGCGGCGTCAAGGGCGACAACATTCGTGCGATTGCCGATGCGGGTGCCGACACCTTTGTAGCGGGCTCGGCGATCTTCGGCCAGAAGGACTACAAGGTCGTCATTGACGGCATGCGCACCGCGCTGGCGCGCGGATGAAGGCTTGAGTTAGCCGGCTTTCAGGCCAGAGCAGGGCGAGGAAACGCCAGGATTTGCGCCTTCCGCGGCACCGATGGTCGACCGGGCGGGCAACCCCGCAGCCGCCCGTTGCTGGCTTGCTCGAAATGAGAGTCGATCACGGGCCAGAGCAGGCCGGCGAGCAGACGGATCTCGCCGTTGATGGTGCCTTTTGCCAAGGCCAGTACAGCGCTGGCGTAGACGGCATCTTCCAGAAACCTGTCTGTGCAGATCATTTGCCCAAGACGCTCTTGCATGCGGTTCTGCAGCATCCCAAGAAGCATGCGGGTGTAGGCGGTCACCATATCGTGTTCTCCTCTGGCGGCGTGCGTTCGTTGGAACAGGCCCGTTGACGGTCTGCCGTGTACAGATCGTGCAAGGTGATCGTAAGTCCGACCGGGCATGCATCGAAGGCAGATCTGAAGCACTTTTTCCCATCAGTTCGTTTGTCCGCCTGGGCCCCGGGTGGCGGCGACGAAGCGTCCCTGACGAGGCAATCGCGTCAGCTAAACTTGAAGGTCAAGCGTGGGTCACGGCGCGGTTGCCACGACCGAACGCATTCTCTTTGTGGAGGAGCGCCATGAAACTGACACCAGAGCAGATTCAGCAGTTTGATCGTGACGGATACCTGTTTTTCCCGAGTCTTTTCACCCCGGAGGAAATTGGCCGCCTGGCGGCCGAGGTGCCCGCGATCTACGCGCAGCAGCGCCCGGAAAATGTGCGCGAGAAGACCGGTGGCGTGGTGCGTACCAATTTTGCCGCCCACAAATACAACGACATGTACGCACGCCTCGCACGCCATCCGCGCATGGTGGAGCCGGTCAAGCAGCTCTTCAATGAAGATGTCTACATGCACCAGTTCAAGATCAACGGCAAGATGGCCTTCGACGGCGACGTGTGGCAGTGGCATCAGGACTACGGTACCTGGCTCAATGACGACGCCATGCCCGAGGCGCGCGCGATGAACGTCGCCATCTTTCTTGATGACGTGAACGAATTCAACGGCCCGCTGATGTTCATCCCCGGCAGCCACAAGCAGGGTGTGCTCGACGCCGGGCACGACACCAGCACCACCAGCTATCCGCTCTGGACCATCAACAATCAGAACATTGCTGACATGGTGGCCAAGGCCGGCGGTTTGAAAGGCGGCATTGTCTCGCCGAAAGGTCCGCCTGGCTCGATGATTTTGTTCCACGGCTGTCTGGTGCACGCGTCGACTTCCAATCTGTCCCCGTGGAATCGCATCAACGTGTACCTGTCGCTGTGTGCGGTATCGAATCACGTGCGTCGCTTCAAGCGGCCTGGCTACATTGCACATCGCCAGTTCGATCCGATTCAGTGCCTGCCGGATGATTGTCTGCTGAAGGACTACCCGGTGGAGACGCCTTGGAAAAACGGCACGCCCGCCGAAGAGTTGCGCGGCTTGCTCAAAGAAGCCGCCTGAAAAGAGGCATGTCATGAATCTTTACGCAAAACTCGTCAAACGCCAGGCCGAAGGCAAGCCGGTACGCATCGGCTTGATCGGAGCCGGCAAGTTTGGCTCGATGTATCTGGCACAGATTCCCAAAACGCCGGGTGTGCATCTGGTCGGGATTGCCGACCTGAACCCGGCCAACGCCAAGGCCAACCTGGCGCGCGTCGGGTGGAACACCGAACAATCGGCTGCCACGTCGTTTGAGGACGCCATCGCCAAGGGCAACACCTTCGTTACCGACAACTGGGAGGCGCTGGTCAAACACCCGCAGATCGAGATCATTGTGGAGTGCACCGGCAATCCGATTGCCGCGGTTGATCACATTCTCGCGGCGTTCAGGAATGGCAAGCATGTGGTGAATGTGACCGTCGAGGCGGATGCGTTCTGCGGCCCGTTGCTCGCCAAAAAGGCGGCAGACGCCGGCGTGGTGTACAGCCTTGCCTACGGCGATCAGCCGGCACTGATTTGTGACCTCGTCGATTGGGCCCGTGCCGCCGGCTTTTCAGTGGTGGCAGCCGGTCGCGGCCACAAGTGGTTGCCGCATTTCTCGGAATCGACGCCGGAGACTGTGTGGGGCCACTACGGCCTCACGCCGGAAACAGCGCGCATCGGCGGCCTCAACCCGAAGATGTTCAATTCCTTCCTCGACGGCTCCAAACCCTCGATTGAAAGCACGGCGGTGTGCAATGCCACCGGCCTTGTGGCACCGCCCGACGGGCTGCTGTATCCGCCAGCGTCGGTAGATGACATTCCGTTCGTATGCCGTCCGATTTCCGAGGGCGGTGTCCTGCATACCAAGGGGCAGGTCGAGGTGATTTCTTCGCTGGAAAAAGACGGTCGCGCGATTCCCTACGACATCCGCTTTGGCGTGTTCGTGGTCTTCGAGGGTGAGACCGAATACATCCGCAACTGCTTCAAGGAGTACATGGTGCGTACCGATCCGACCGGTCGCTACGCTTGTCTGTACAAGCGCTGGCACCTGATCGGTCTTGAGGTTGGCATCTCGGTGGCCTCGGTGGCGGTGCGGGGCGAGTCGACCGGCGGCGCGATCTGCTGGAACGCCGATGTCGTGGCCACCGCCAAGCGCGATCTCAAACCAGGCGAAATGCTGGATGGTGAGGGCGGCTACACGGTGTGGGGCAAGTTGTTTCAGGCAGAAAAATCCCACAGCGCCGGCGGCTTGCCGCTCGGCCTCGCGCACGATGTGAAAGTGATTCGCCCGGTCAGGAAAGGGCAGAGCCTGACCTGGGCTGATGTGGCAATTGATGAAACCCTCTCGGCCTACAAGACGCGGCGCGAGATGGAAGCGGCGTTTGCTCCCCACTCCAATCTTCAGAAGGCTGCATGATGACCAAACAAGCTCCTCCCAAAGCGCTGGTGTTTGATGTGTTCGGCACCTGCGTGGATTGGCGCGGCTCGATCATCCGTGAGGGCCTCGCCCTGAACCGGGCACGTGGCTGGACGATCGATTGGGAAGGTCTGGTGGACGCCTGGCGTGATGCTTACCAGCCCAACATGCACAAAGTGCGCACCGGCGCGTTGCCGTGGACCAAGCTCGATGACCTGCACCTGATGGCGCTCAAAGCGCTGCTGCCGACGTTTCTCAACGGTACGCCCCGGAAAGCCTTGGTGGGAGCCGATCTTGAGCTCATCAACACGATGTGGCACCGGCTCAAGGCTTGGCCGGATGCTCCGGGCGGGCTGAAGCGGATCAAGAGTGGCCACATCATCGGCACCATGTCCAACGGCAACGTCGCCTTGCTCACCAATATGGCCAAGTTCGCCCGGTTGCCGTGGGACCTGGTGTTCTCGGCCGAGTGGGTACATCACTACAAGCCGGATCGCGAATGCTATCTGTCGGCCCCGCGCATGCTGGGTCTGAAACCGGGTGAAGTGATGCTGGTCGCGGCACACAAGAGCGATCTGGATGGTGCGAAGAAAGCGGGCCTGAAAACCTGCTTCGTTCCGCGGCCATTGGAGTACGGGCGCGCGTTTCTGGCATCGGGCCGATACGACGCAAAGTTCGAGAAGCGCTTTGACTACAACGCCAGCGATTTTGTCGACCTGGCGGGACAGCTGGGGCGCTGACCCCGGCGTACTGAAGCCGATCGCAGGCACGTTGTTTCCCCTCTGGGAGGGGTGCGTGCGGCGCCTCGCTATGGCATAATCGCAAGTCCCCGTTTTACAACGCTTTTTTGGAGCGGAACTGGTCTCGTGGCCGGTTCCCCGAGACCATGGCGCAAACGCTTTACGACAAGTTGTTCGACTCCCACGTGGTGCATCAGGAAGAAGACGGCACTGCGTTGATCTACATCGACCGGCACCTGGTGCATGAAGTCACCAGCCCGCAGGCCTATGAAGGCATTCGCGTGGCCGGGCGTTCGATCTGGCGCACCGATTCGATTGTCTCGACCGCGGATCACAACACCCCGACTACAGGCTGGGAGCGTGGCATCGATGGTATCGATGATCCGACCTCCAAAGAGCAGGTCGTTACGCTCGACAAGAACATCAAGGCGTTTGGCGCGCTGGCGTACTTCCCCTTCCTTGACAAGCGCCAGGGCATCGTGCACGTCATCGGGCCGGAGCAGGGCGCAACCCTGCCTGGCATGACTGTGGTGTGCGGCGATTCGCATACCTCGACCCACGGCGCGTTTGCCTGCCTCGCGCATGGCATCGGTACTTCTGAAGTCGAGCATGTGATGGCCACCCAGTGCCTGGTGGCCAAGAAGATGAAGAACATGCTGATTCGCGTCGAAGGCACGTTGCCTGCGGGCGTGACGGCCAAGGACATGGCGCTTGCCATCATCGGCAAGATCGGTACGGCTGGTGGTACCGCTTGCGCGGTGGAATTTGCCGGCAGTGCGGTGCGAGCGTTGTCGATGGAAGGGCGCATGACCCTGTGCAACATGGCCATTGAAGCAGGTGCGCGTGCCGGCATGGTAGCGTTTGACGAGACTACCGCCGCCTATCTGAAGGGGCGCACATTTTCGCCGACCGGCAAGGAATGGGATGTTGCGGTGGAATACTGGAAGACTCTCAAGTCCGACGACGGTGCCCAGTTCGATAACGTGGTGGAACTGCGCGCCGAAACGATCCAGCCCCAGGTCACCTGGGGGACTTCGCCGGAGATGGTGACCGGCATCGACGGCCGCGTGCCGGATCCGGAAAAGATCAAGGACCCCAGCAAGCGCGGCGACATGGAGCGCGCGCTGACCTACATGGGCCTGAATCCGGATACGCCGATATCGGAGATACGTGTCGACAAGGTCTTCATCGGCTCGTGCACCAACTCGCGCATCGAAGACATTCGCCAGGCCGCCTGGGTAGTCAAGCGGCTTGGCAAGCGCGTGGCGAGCAATGTCAAGCTGGCCATGGTGGTGCCCGGCTCCGGCCTCGTGAAGGCGCAAGCCGAATCCGAGGGACTCGACAAGATTTTGCGCGACGCCGGCTTTGAGTGGCGCGAGCCTGGCTGCTCGATGTGTCTGGCCATGAACGCCGACAAGCTTGGCCCGGGGGAGCGCTGCGCCTCCACTTCCAATCGCAATTTTGAAGGCCGTCAGGGCGCAGGCGGACGCACGCATCTGGTGAGCCCGGCGATGGCCGCAGCGGCGGCGATCGAAGGCAAATTTGCCGACGTGCGCAGACTGGTTTAGGACCCGATCATGGAAAAATTTGTTGTTCACAAGGGCATCGCGGCGCCGATGGATCGCGAGAATGTCGATACCGATGCGATCATCCCCAAGCAGTTTCTGAAATCGATCCACCGCACCGGTTTCGGGGTCAACCTGTTCGACGCCTGGCGCTACAAGGACGAAGGCCAGCCGGGCATGGACAATTCCAAGCGCCCGCTCAACCCGGATTTCGTGTTGAATCAGCCGCGCTACCAAGGGGCGTCGATTCTGGTGGCCGGCAAGAACTTCGGCTGCGGCTCGTCGCGTGAACACGCGCCGTGGGCCCTGCAGCAGTACGGCTTTCGTGCGGTGATCGCGCCGTCATTTGCCGACATCTTTTTCAACAACTCCTACAAGAACGGCTTTCTGCCGATTCCACTGACCGAATCGCAGGTGCGCCGTCTGTTCGACGAGATCAACGGCTTTGTGGGTTACGAACTGACCATCGACCTCAATGCGCAAACCGTGACCACGCCGGGCGGTGAGGTGATGCGTTTCGACATCACGCCGCACCGCAAGTATTGCCTTGTGAACGGTTTTGACGATATCGGGCTGACCTTGCGTCACGCCGAAAAGATCAAGGCTTTCGAAGGTGCCCGACGCGCCCGGCACCCCTATTACTTCAACACCAAGATCGTCTGAATTCATGAAAATTGCAGTCCTCCCCGGTGACGGGATCGGCAAGGAAATCACCGTCGAAGCCGTACGTGTGCTGAAGGCACTTGGCCTCAACATGACTCTCGAAGAGGCGCCTGTGGGTGGCGCAGCGTATGACGCCCTGGGTGACCCTCTGCCCGAGTCGACCCTCAAGCTCGCGAAAGACGCTGACGCGATCCTGTTCGGCGCCGTCGGTGGCTGGCAATACGACACGCTGCCGCGTGCCAAACGCCCGGAGCAGGCCGTTCTGGGCCTGCGCAAGCATCTCAACTTGTTTGCCAACCTGCGCCCGTCGATTGTCTATCCGGAGCTGGTCAATGCATCGACGCTCAAGCCGGAGGTGGTGTCGGGTCTCGACATCCTGATCCTGCGTGAACTGACCGGTGACATCTATTTCGGTCAGCCGCGCGGCATCCGCGTCGCGGAAGAGGGTCCGTTCAAGGGCCAGCGCGAAGGCTTTGACACCATGCGCTATACCGAAGGCGAAATCCGCCGCATCATGCATGTGGGCTTTGCCGCAGCGCGCAAGCGTGGCAAGAAGCTCTGCTCGGTCGACAAGGCCAACGTCCTCGAAACCATGCAGTTGTGGAAGGATGTGGCGGCCGACGTGGCCAAGGAGTATCCCGACGTCGCGTTCTCGAGCATGTATGTCGACAACGCCGCCATGCAACTGGTGCGCAACCCGAAACAGTTCGACGTGATGGTGACCGGCAACATGTTCGGCGACATCCTGTCGGACGAAGCCTCCATGCTGACCGGCTCGATCGGCATGCAACCGTCTGCCTCGTTGAACGAATCGAAGAAGGGCTTGTACGAGCCGATCCATGGCTCGGCGCCCGATATTGCCGGCAAGAATCTCGCGAATCCGCTCGCCACGATCCTGTCGTCGGCGATGATGCTGCGGTATTCGTTTGATCAGGAAGAAGCAGCCAACAAGGTCGAGTCAGCGGTGCGCAAGGTTCTCGCGTTAGGTTTGCGTACTGCCGATATTTACGAAACCGGGACCACCAAGGTGGGCACCAAGGAAATGGGCGACGCTGTCCTCAAAGCGTTGTAGCCCGACGGTTCAGTTGCTCTCTGGCTCAAGGCCCGGGCAACCGGGCCCAAAGCAGGGATTTCAAATCAGGATTTGACGCAACTGAAGACGAAGGTGATGACATGAAAAAAGTGGGATTGGTGGGCTGGCGCGGCATGGTCGGTTCCGTGCTGATGCAGCGCATGCAGGACGAGGGCGATTTTGCCCAGATCGAACCGGTATTTTTCTCCACTTCGGCAGCCGGCAAAGACGGCCCGGTGATCAACGGCAAATCGACCGGCAAGCTGGAAGACGCCGGCAGCGTCGATGCGCTGAAGAAAATGGACATCATCGTCACCTGCCAGGGTGGTGACTGGACCAACGAGGTCTATCCGAAGCTGCGCGCGGCCGGCTGGACCGGCTACTGGATCGATGCTGCCTCTGCGCTGCGCATGAAGGACGATGCCATCATCATCCTCGACCCGGTCAACATGGGTGTGATCAAGCAGGGCATTTCCAGCGGCATCAAGGATTACATCGGCGGCAACTGTACCGTCAGCCTGATGCTGATGGCGCTCGATGGCCTGTTCAAGGCCGATCTGGTCGAATGGATGACGGCCATGACGTATCAGGCGGCCTCTGGCGCCGGTGCCCAGAACATGCGCGAGCTGGTGGCGCAAATGGGGCACCTGCATGGTGTGGCAAAAGCCAATCTGGCCGACCCGGCCTCCGCGATTCTCGATATTGACCGTGATGTCGCGGCAGCCATGCGTGGCAGCGCGATTCCGACTGACAACTTCGGCGTGCCGCTGGCCGGCAGCCTGATTGCCTGGATCGACAAGGATCTGGGCAACGGCATGTCGCGCGAAGAGTGGAAGGGCGGCGCGGAGGGCAACAAGATCCTGGGGCGCACCGGCAACCCGATTCCGATCGACGGCCTGTGCGTACGTATCGGCGCGATGCGCTGCCACTCACAGGCACTGACGATCAAGCTCAAGCGTGACGTCCCGCTGGGTGAGATCGAAGGCATGCTGGCGGCTGCCAATCAATGGGCAAAAGTGGTTCCAAATCAAAGAGATGCAACGATTGACCAGCTTTCACCTACGGCTGTTACCGGCACGCTCTCGACGCCGGTCGGAAGGCTGCGCAAGCTGGCCATGGGGCCGCAATATTTGTCTGCCTTTACGGTCGGCGACCAATTGCTTTGGGGAGCAGCCGAGCCGCTACGGCGCATGTTGCGGATTTTGACGGATTGAGCGCTTGTTTGCGCCGGCGCAACAGGCCGGACGGCGCTCATACTTCAAGTCAAGGCTTAGCTTGCATGGCTAACCTTTTGATGTTACCTTCATAATTTGGGAAATGCCGTGTTTCCGGTCGGGTTTTCCGGATACATGCGAAAGTGGCGTTTTCGGCTGATTTTCCCGCAGGTTTGCCTGCGGGGGCGCCACCGCCAAAGACAGGGAGCCGGGGGTTGACACCGTGACACAATTCAAACTTAAGAAAATCGTCCTCGCAGCAGCCTTTGCGATGTCCACTTTGGCAGTGGCAGACGCCGCACATGCCGCCGGACTCGGTCGGCTGACCGTGCTGTCGGGTCTGGGCCAGCCGTTGCGGGCCGAGATCGACCTGACTTCGGTCACGCGCGACGAAGCGAGCAGCCTTGCCGCCAAACTTGCGTCCCCTGAGGCTTATCGCCAGGCGGGCATTGAATACAACGCGTCGTTGCTGGGCGTCCGGTTTGCCATTGATCGGCGGCCGGACGGGCAGTACTTCATTCGGCTTTCTTCAAGCCAACCGGTGAACGATCCCATTGTCGATGCGCTGGTCGAATTGACCTGGGCGTCAGGGCGCCTGGTGCGCGAGTACACATTCCTGCTTGACCCGGTCGATATGCGCCCGGCAGCTGTCGCCGCGCCGGAAGCCAAACCCTCTGCGCCGGTAGCCATTGCGCCGAAACCTGCGCCAGCTCCCGTTGCCGCGCCTGCGCCGGTAGCGGCGCCGGCTCCGGTACGTCCGGCCGCACCAGCGCAAGCAGCTGCCGTTTCCGGATCGTACGAAGTCAAGCCCGGCGACACGCTTGGGAAGATTGCCCGGCAGTCAGTGACAGACGGCGTGACCCTTGATCAGATGATGGTGGCACTCCAGCGCGCCAATCAGGATGCATTCATCGGCGGCAACATCAACCGTCTCAAGAGCGGTGTCATCCTGAACGTGCCGGACAAGGAGGCTGCCGCTTCGGTAGCGCCAGCTGACGCCCGGCGTCTCGTTGTCGCCCAGTCTGCCGATTTCAAATCCTATTCCGAAAAACTGGCAGGTGGAGTGCAGGCAGCGCCCGCCGCCAAGGCCGAGCAGCCGCGGCAGGAATCCAAGGGCAAGATCACGGCGAAGGTGGAAGACAAGGCTGCAGCGGGTGCCGGTGCGGACAAGCTCAAGCTTTCCAAGGCTGATCCCGATGCGGCCAAAGGTGCTGCGGGAGCCAAGCCCAAGGCGGCGGCAGAAGACAAGATTGCCAAGGAGCGCGAGCTGCGCGATGCCAAGGCTCGGCAAGCCGAGTTGGAGCGCAACGTCAAGGATTTGCAAAAGCTGGCGGAGATCAAGAACCAGAATCTGGCTGAGCTGCAAAAGCAGGCTCAGGCGAAAGGTGCCGCACCACAGGTTGCTCAGGCGCCGGTTGCGCCACCTGCGGTTCCTGCCAAAGCGGCAGAGCCTGCCAAGGTAGATGCAGCCAAGGCGGCAGCACCTGTTGCCGTCCCGCCGGTCCCGCCAAAGGCGCCGGAACCGCCGAAAGCGGCGGCACCCGAACCCGCCAAAGCGGTCCCAGCCAAGGCGCCGGACGCGCCCAAGGCCGACGCGCCGAAGGTTGAGGCGCCCAAAGCGGCCGAGCCAGCCAAGGGACCTGATGCGCCCAAGGCCGGCCCCGACGCTACCAAAGTCGCGGAAGCACCCAAGTCCGATCCGGCCAAAGGTCCTGAGGCCCCCAAAGCCGATGCTGCGAAGTCTGAGCCTCCCAAGGCCGATGCCCCTAAGGCCGATGCGCCCAAGGCGGAACCTCCCAAGGCTCCGGAAGTGGCGGCCAAGGCAGATCCGAAGCCGGCACCCAAGAAGGCGGCGCCACCGCCCCCTCCGCCACCGGAGCCCAGCCTGGTTGACGAATTCCTGGGCAATCCCATGTACCTCGCCGGCGGTGGCGGCGTGCTGGCCTTGCTGGGTGGCTACGCGGCCTTTGCGGTACGTCGCAAGCGCAAGGAAGCCACGACCGGCTTCGAGAACAGCATCGTCACTGGTGGCGATCTGAAGGCAAATTCTGTTTTTGGCAATACCGGCGGACAAGTCGATACCGGCAACAGCTCGTTCCAGAGCGACTTCTCGGTCGAAACGCCGGGTGCGGTCGATACGGACGAGGTGGATCCGGTTGCCGAGGCTGATGTCTACATGGCCTACGGACGTGATGCGCAAGCTGAAGAAATTCTCAAGGAAGCGCTGCAAAAGGATCCCAGCCGTCAGACAGTCCGCCTGAAGCTTCTTGAGGTGTACAGCCAGCGCGGGGACGCAGCCGCGTTCGGCGCCACGGTTGGCGAATTGCATGCCGCTACTGGCGGTCAGGGCGAGCAATGGGAACGCGCTGCCGCACTGGGGTTGCAGCTGGATCCGGCCAATCCCCTGTACGGCGGAGGGGGCGGTGCGGCTGCAGCTGTCAACGCGGGTGGAGATTCGGTTTCCACGGTGGCGTTGGGTGCAGGCGCGCTGTCGGCCGCAGCAGCGGCAGCTGCTTCCAGTGCGGACAAAACGGTCACCTTGCCGGCGTTTGGCAGCGCAGCAGCTCCCGCATCGGCCGACGACCCGATGACCAAGACGGTGGCACTGGAAGCCATGCAAGGCCAGACGCCTGCTTCCATCGATCTGGACTTCGATTTGGGCGGTGATACCCAGGAGGCAGCACCGGCGGCGGATGTGTCGCTTGCGCTGGACAAGCCGGCTTCCGCAGCGCCATCGATCGACTTTGACCTGGGCTTTGGCGATGCCCCAGCGGCCGCCCCCGAGCCTGCGGCAGCGCCGGTTGCGGCGGCGATGGACACCGATTTTTCACCCGGTGGCACGGTCATCATCGATGCACCGCCGGCGCTTGATGCCGGCATGCCGAGTTCGGACAAGACGCAGGAATTGCCTGCATCGGCCCCGCCTGCGGCGGCTGACGCTGGCATGAGTGTCGACTTTGATTTTGATCTTGGCAGTGGTGATGCAGCACCGGCGGCAGCGCCGGTAGCCGCTGCTGCGGCACCTGCTGCCGGCGGCGGTGGGGTCGACTTTGATTTTGGTTCGTTGTCGCTCGAACTGCCGGATGCGGGTGGTGATGCTGCGGCCGGTGCGGCGCCGATGGACGATGTCTCCACCAAGCTCGATCTGGCGAAGGCCTACCAGGAAATGGGCGACAAGGACGGTGCACGCGAGTTGCTCAAGGAAGTTCTCGCAGAGGGAAGCGATGCGCAAAAGGCGGAAGCCAACGCCCTGATGGCCAGCCTTGGCTGACATGGGACTGCAGTGACAATGGGCGGGTGGCTTCGGCCACCCGTTGTTTTTTCAGCCCCTCACGAAACGGAACCTAGGTACCTTGCGGATCGCACTCGGCATCGAATATGACGGTGCGCCGTTCTGGGGCTGGCAGTCGCAACCCGGAGGAAGGACGGTACAGGACGCCGTGGAATCCGCACTGGGCCAGATCGCCGGCGTGCAGGTCAGGGTGACTGCGGCCGGGCGCACCGATACCGGTGTCCACGCGTTGGGACAGGTGGTGCACTTCGATACCGATGTGGAGCGTCCGGGCGCCGCCTGGGTCAAGGGTGTCAATGCGCATCTGCCAGCCGCCATTGCGGTGCAGTGGTCTGCCCGGGTTGCCCCGGAATTCCACGCCCGGTTTTCGGCCGATGCGCGCCGTTACGACTATTTCCTGATTAATCACCCGATCCGCCCCGCGATCCATGCCGCGCGCGCGGGCTGGTTTCACGTTGCCCTTGACGTCGATGCCATGCGCAGTGCCGCCCGCCACCTGGTTGGCGAGCATGATTTTTCCGCATTTCGCTCAGCCGAATGCCAGGCGAAATCTCCGGTGCGCACGATCTCCTCGATTCAAATGAGGCGCATTGGTGACATGGTCCATTTCACGCTCGAGGCCAACGCATTCCTGCATCACATGGTTCGCAACATCATTGGCTGTCTCGTGTACGTGGGCAAGGGAAAGTACCCTCCGGAGTGGCTGGCTCAGGTTCTGGCGGGCCGCGACCGTGCGCGAGCGGCGCCGACTTTTTCGCCGCATGGCCTGTACTTGACTAGAATCAGCTACCCGCCACATTTCGGTCTGCCCGAGTTCGCGGCCCCCAACTTCCTGACGTTGAAAGGTGCATGATGGCCCGCACGCGCATCAAGGTATGTGGCATTACGCGCGAACAGGATCTCGATGCGGCTGTCGAAGCAGGCGTGGATGCAGTCGGCTTCGTGTTCTATCCGAAAAGCCCGCGACTGGTGACGGCTGACCAGGCGCGGCGCCTGGCCCACCGTCTGCCGCCTTTCGTCACCGCCGTGGGATTGTTCGTCAATGAGGATGCACACGCTGTGCAGGAGATTGCGGACCACGCGCGACTTCAGATGCTGCAGTTCCATGGGGATGAAGAACCGGATTACTGTGAACGCTTTGGTCTGCCCTACATCAAGGCAGCTAGAGTACGGCCGGGGCTTGATTTGCTAAACTACAGCGAAAGGTTCAGTTCCGCGCGCGGCATTCTCCTTGACGCATTTGTCGAAGGCTATGGCGGTGGCGGTGAGGTGTTCGATTGGTCTCTCATTCCAGAAAATTTTGCCGGTCGGGGCGCGCGGTTCGTCGTGTCTGGTGGGTTACGACCGTCAAATGCGGGCGAGGCGATCCGGGCGCTACGCCCGTTTGCCGTTGACGTATCAAGCGGCGTTGAATCAGCCAAGGGCATCAAGGATGCCGCGCTGATCCGCCAGTTTGCATCTGCCGTGCATGAGGCAGATCTCCAAATCGCGAAGGAACGCACCCATGAAACCTGACGACCTGCCCAAGGCTTATAACTTCCCGGACGCACGCGGACATTTCGGTCCCTACGGCGGCATTTTTGTCTCCGAGACACTGATGCATGCCCTGGAGGAACTGCGACTGGCCTATGAACATTATCAGAAGGATCCGGAGTTTATTGCCGAGTTCGAGTCCGAATTGAAGCATTATGTCGGGCGACCGAGCCCGGTGTATCACTGCAAGCGCCTGTCAGATGAACTCGGCGGTGCGCAGATTTATCTCAAGCGCGAAGACCTCAACCACACAGGCGCCCACAAGGTCAACAACACCATGGGGCAGGCGCTGCTGGCGCGCCGCATGGGCAAGCCGCGGGTGATTGCCGAAACCGGGGCCGGACAGCACGGTGTGGCGACCGCCACGATGGCAGCGCGTTTCGGCCTGGAGTGCGTGGTCTACATGGGCAGTGAAGACATCAAGCGTCAAGCCGCCAACGTCTACCGCATGAAGTTGCTCGGCGCCACGGTGGTGCCGGTCGAAAGCGGCTCAAAGACCCTCAAGGATGCCCTCAACGAGGCGATGCGCGACTGGGTCACCAATGTCGAAAGCACCTTTTATATCATCGGCACGGTAGCCGGGCCGCACCCCTATCCGATGATGGTGCGCGACTTCAATTCGGTGGTCGGTAAAGAATGTCTCTGGCAGATGCCCGAGATGATCCACCGGCAGCCGGATGCCGTGCTGGCCTGCGTTGGCGGCGGGTCCAATGCCATGGGGATCTTCCATCCCTACATCCCTTACTCCGAAGTGCGCCTGATTGGAGTGGAAGCGGGCGGCTCCGGCCTGGAAAGCGGCAAACACGCCGCCTCACTCTCGGCTGGCACCCCCGGGGTGTTGCACGGCAACCGGACCTATCTCCTGCAGGATGCCAATGGCCAGATCACCGAGACCCATTCGATATCGGCTGGTCTCGACTACCCGGGCGTAGGCCCGGAACACGCCTGGCTGAAGGACATCGGCAGGGCCGAGTACATTGCAATTACCGATGACGAAGCGCTGGCGGCGTTTCACAAGCTCTGTCGCGTGGAAGGGATCATTCCCGCGCTGGAGTCGTCCCATGCGGTGGCGCAGGCAATGAAGATGGCGCCGACGATGGCCAGGGACAAGGTGCTCCTTGTCAATCTTTCCGGCCGGGGTGACAAGGACATGCACACTGTGGCCGAGAAGTCCGGCATCACGTTCTAGGATCGCCATGTCACGTATCCAGAGTGTGATGGCGGCCGCCAAGGCTGCCGGACGCAAGTCCCTGATTCCCTATGTGTGTGCCGGTGATCCCTATCCCGACATTACCGTTCCGCTGATGCATGCGCTGGTGGCTGCCGGATCCGACATTGTCGAGTTGGGCGTACCGTTTTCGGACCCCATGGCGGATGGCCCGGTGATCCAGCGTGCCTCGGAGCGCGCCCTCAAATTCGGGGTCGGCCTGGGTGATGTGCTTGCCATGGTGCGCACCTTTCGCCAAACCAATGACACCACGCCGGTGGTTCTGATGGGGTACGCCAATCCGATCGAGCGGATGGGCATCGAGGTCTTTGCCGCGCAAGCCAAGGCCGCCGGGGTGGACGGTGTGCTGGTGGTCGACTACCCCCCGGAAGAATGCGAGAAGTTTTCCGTCCTGATGAAATCCACTGGTCTGGATCCGATCTTCCTGTTGGCGCCAACGTCGACCAACGAACGGATCGAGGCCGTGGGGCGGATCGCCTCTGGCTATGTGTATTACGTCTCGCTGAAGGGCGTGACCGGAGCCGCCAGCCTGGACACGACGGAAGTTGCCCAGCGGATCCCGTTGATCAAGGCCAAGATGGACGTCCCCGTGGGTGTGGGGTTCGGCATCCGCGACGCCGCCAGTGCCAAGGCCGTGGCGCGCATTGCCGACGCGGTGGTCATTGGCAGCCGCATCATTCAGGAAATGGAAAGTTCGGCGAAGGGCAGCGAAATCGCCAATGTGGCGGCCTTCATGAAGGGCGTGCGGGCTGCCATGGACGAAGTGGCTGTATAGTGCCGTCCATCTGAGCTTGAGGAACCACAGATGAGCTGGATCGAGAAACTGCTGCCGCCGAAGATCAAGCGAGAGGGCCCTTCGAAGCGGAGCGTCCCGGAGGGACTTTGGGTCAAGTGCCCTTCCTGTGAGGCGACACTGTATTCGACTGACTTGTCCAGCAATGCCCAGGTCTGCCCCAAATGCAGTTATCACTTGCGCATTGGTGCTCGCGAACGGCTGGATCTGTTGCTTGATCCGGAGGGGCGATTTGAAATCGGTGCCGAGGTCAGGCCGGTCGACAGCCTCAAGTTCAAGGACAGCAAAAGATATCCTGATCGTCTCAAGGAGGCGATGGGGGAAACCGGTGAAACCGATGCATTGGTGGTGATGCAAGGCGCCATTCTCTCCCTGCCAGTGGTCGTGGCCGCATTCGAGTTCGATTTCATGGGTGGCTCAATGGGTTCGGTCGTCGGGGAGCGCTTTGTGCGCGGGGTCGAGACGGCGGTGGGCCAGAAAGTGCCATTCGTCTGCATTACAGCCACCGGCGGGGCCCGCATGCAGGAGGGCGTGCTCTCCCTTCTGCAGATGGCCAAGACAACCGCCTCGCTGACCCGGCTCTCGGCCAAGAAGCTGCCTTTCATTTCTGTGTTGACCGATCCCACCATGGGCGGGGTATCGGCGAGCTTCGCCTTCATGGGAGATGTGGTGCTGGCCGAACCGAAGGCCCTGATCGGATTCGCCGGGCCGCGCGTGATCGAGCAGACGGTGCGTGAGAAACTGCCAGAGGGGTTCCAGCGCGCCGAATTCCTGATGGAAAAAGGGGCGATCGACATGATCGTCGACCGCCGCGAAATGCGCGCCACGCTCGCACGCTTGATGGCCCTGATGCAAAACCTGCCGGCCGACGCTGTCGCGCCGGCCTGAAGAGGCCGCTGCAATCCGCTCCACGCGCGCTACTGCGGCACTGGCCCGCCTCAACCAGCGATTGCCGACTTCCCGTCACTCGATGGTGCTGACAGGCAATGGCCTGTTCATCCTGCAGGAAGAGCAGGCAGATGGCGGCCAGCACAGCCACGCGCCGCTGCCACTGGATGCATTTGTCGCCCTCGTCGATTCGCTCGGACCGCAAAAGGTGCGTCGGATCACCAGGAACGATGCCGCGTTCGAGCGGCAGCTGGTCAAGCGAAGCGAATTGCCGTGATCAGATCAGGCGCGCCTTTTCTGCCAGGGCCAGCAGCCCTGTGGCTGCGCAGTCTGCGTCACCCTCCCTGCACGGAACCCCGGCAAGCGCCAACGCTCTCTGGTAACGGCGCGTAAGCTGCGGACTGCCCAGTAGCGTCGGTGTGCCTGCGGGTTGCACAGACCTCGCTCCCAACGCGGCCAGGGCGGCGGCGATTTCGGTGCCGATCAACAAGCCTGAGAGGTAAGAGGGCAGCGCGGCAGGACCAAGCTGATCGAACAGTCCCAAGGTTCGGGCCGAGAAGATGTGGTGCAACAAGGCGCCGGGATCAGCGAGCCCGCCGCGCACACCTCTATCGAAGGCAGCATCGTCGTGTGCTGCGGTCAAATCCATCAGGCGCCCCAGAATGGTGTGTTGCGTCAGGGCGGCATACACCTCGCCGGTCATCCAGGTCGAGAATGCGGTGATTGAACCGTCGACTACCCGGGCCCATTTGCTATGGGTGCCCGGCAGGACCACCAGGTGCTCGCCTTGGTCGGGTACTGCGCCGATGATCTGTGCTTCCTCTCCGCGCATCACATCCACAACGCCCGAGAGTGCATCCGTGCAGGAAAGGCCAGGGACGATGTGAAGCCGCTGCTGATCGCCGAATTCGATCACCACAATCCGTGAGGCAATCGATTCGACGCTTGCCGGACACGTACAGTACGGGGCTTCGCGCCAGCCTTGTTTGCTGCCGATCATGCCGCTGGCGATGAGTGGCGTGTCGGGAAAATCACGCAGCCAGTTGCCAGCCGCTTCGTGCAAGGCGGCTTCGAATTCTCCTCCCTCGATCTGCATGATGCCGCGTCCGCCGGTCTCGCGCTTCAGGATTGCTCCGTCGCCTGCCATCAGGTAGGCGCGCAATGAAGTGGTCCCCCAGTCGAGGGCAATCAGGCGGGGCTGCATGCAGAGTGCGACAAGAAGTTGGCGACCTCGGCGGCGCGCGGCAGTGGGGCGACAGCGCCGAATCCGGTGGTGGTGAGCGCGGCTGCCGCATTGGCGAACCGGGCGGCGGTTGCGAGGGCGTCGCCCTGTGCCAGCCGTGCGAGGAATGCGCCGTCGAAGCAATCACCGGCGCCAGTTGCATCGACTGCGGCCACGCGGTGGCCCGCAATGCGGATGCGCTCTGCCCGATTGGCTGCGATGCATCCTTGCGCACCCAGCTTCAGTACCACCTGGCTGGCGCCGTTTGCAAAGCACCAGTCGAGGATGGCCTCGGGGGAGGCCAGGCCGGTGATGGCTTCCATGTCTTCCAGGCTGGGAAGCAGGAAGTCGGAAAGCCCGATCGTGCGGGTGATGACGGCGCGGGCCCGTTCGATCGGCCACAATTTCAGGCGCAGGTTGGTGTCGTACGAAATGGCCACGCCGGCATTCCTGGCGATGCCGATTGCCGCGTCCACGGTTTCGCAGGCACTTTCGGAGATGGCCTGGCTGATGCCCGACACGTGGAGGAAGCGCGCTTGCCGGATCACGTCCTGCGGCAGGAAGGCCGGTGTCATCCGACTGGCTGCGGATCCTTTGCGAAGATAGGAAAACGCGTGTCCGCTTGCACCATGAGTGACGAAGTACACCGCCGTATGCGCCTGGGCATCGGTCTGAACCCCTTGTGTACCAACGCTTTCCGCGTGCCACAGGTCGAGCAGCATGCTGCCGAAGGCGTCACTGCCAAGGCGTGTCAGATAAGCGCTCGGGACGCCTTGTCTGGCACAGGCAATCGCTGCGTTGGAAGTGTCACCGCCAAACCCCTGGCGAAAGTCTGGCTTGTCCGGTGTGGTCTGGTTGAACTCGACCATGGCTTCACCGAGTGCCACCACAACCGGTGTGACCATCGCCTAGCGCGCAATCAGGCCGACATGGTCGAGAATCAAGCGGGCTTCCTCCACCAGCTTGTTCTGCTCCCGCGCCTTGATTGAAGCGCCCTTGTAAAGGGTGTTGCCGATGCCGACGAACGCGGCGCCGGCGTGGAACCAGCTCTCCATGTTGTCGACAGAGATGCTGCCTGTCGGGCAAAAGCGCGTCGTGGGGAATACGGCCTTGACCGCCTTCAGGTGGTTGGCACCGACGGTGGAAGCCGGGAAGATCTTGACAGCGTCTGCACCATCGCGCAGGGCTGCCGCAATCTCGGTAGGCGTGAGGGCGCCGGGCAGATAGGCCGCCTTGCCGGCGTGCACCAGGGCACCCAGGCCAGGCACCAGGCCGGGCGATACAACATATTGTGCGCCGGCATCGAGGACGCGCTCGCAATCCTGCGGATTCCAGATGGTGCCGGCACCGATGATCTGATGCTTCTCGGCACGTCGCGAAAACTCCCGAATCAGCTCCAACGCATCCGGCATGGTCAGCGTGATTTCCACGGTGGGAAAGCCGGCACGCAATGCGCATTCGATCGCCAGCGCCCCGTCGTCCGCATTGTCATAGCGGATCACCGGGATGACGCCGCACTTTGTGAGTGTGGCCAAAATGTCTTGGACATGCATGGTGGAAGCAACCTACTGACAATGGACGCTGCGACGGCCACAGTCAACGCTGCAGCCCTGGAGTCGGCGCCTGTGAATCCGGCACCTGTCAACCCGGTGTCGGTTTCGCAGGCGCCAGCGTAACTTGCCTAGAAGGTGCCAGGAAAGGCGCCACCATCCAGCAGCCAGTTTTGGCCGGTGATGTAACCGGCGTGCTGGCTGCAGAGGAAGGCGCAAGCGGCACCAAATTCTTCCGAGGTGCCGAAGCGGCCGGCGGGATTGGCGGCGGCGCGCTCGGCGGAAAGCGCTTCGGGTGTTTTGCCGGTCTTCTTGGCATTGAATGCAAAATTGGCGCGCAGACGATCCGTATCGAATGGGCCGGGCAACAGGTTGTTGATCGTCACATTGTGCTTGGCGACCGCGCGCGACAGGCCGGCGACAAATCCGGTGAGGCCGGTGCGTGCACCGTTTGACAGTCCCAGTTCCGGGATCGGTGCCTTCACTGCGCCGGACGTGATGTTGACGATGCGTCCGAACTTGCGCTCGATCATGCCATCAACGGTGGCCTTGATCAGGTCGATCGGGGTCAGCATGTTGGCATCGAGTGCCTTGATCCAGGTGTCACGATCCCACTCGCGGAAGTCACCGGGTGGAGGACCACCGGCATTGTTGACCAGAATATCGGGGCCCTTGCCGCCGGACAAAGTCTGGCAGGCCGCGAGCGCAGCGGCACGACCCTCGGGGGTGGTGATGTCACCGGCTACCGTGAGTACCTTGACGCCGTGTGCCTTGCGGATGGCTTCAGCGGTGGCTTCGAGGGCTTCCGCCCCGCGCGCCGTGATCACCAGATGGACACCGTCCTCTGCCAACGCCTCGGCGCACCCGCGCCCCAAACCCTTGCTTGCGGCACATACCAGTGCGGTCTTGCCTTTGATGCCCAGATCCACGTCATTCTCCTTTTGCGGTGGCTTTCGGTTTTTGCGAGAGTACCCATACGCCTGCCAGCACCAGCGTCATGCCGATGACCTGATCAAGCGTGATGGCTTCGTTCAAGAGTATAAAGCCCAGTAGCAGGGTGGAGACCGGTCCGAGCGAAGTGAGGATACCCACCTGTGCCGGACCGATGCGCCGGTTGGCTTCGGAAACCATGAAGACCGGCAACACCGTGCCCATCACTGCCATGAACAGTCCGTAGCCGTAGACTTGCCAGGGTAGCCGCAAGGCATCCAGTGACTGGGTGGCGAGAAAATGAATGATTACGGCGATGCACGAGACCGTCATTGCATAGGCGGTGAAGCGCATTGAACCCATGCGGCTGATCAGCTGATTGGAAAAGATCAGGTAGACGGCGTAGCACAGCGCTGACAGGAGAGAAAGCGACGCCCCCAGGGCGGTGAGGGACAGGCTGCCGCTCATGCGCACATCGTGCGCGAGGCATAGCGCAATGCCGGCGTAACACACCAGCAGTGCGACGACTTCGCGCAATACGACCTTGCGTGCCATGAACAGGGCCAGGATGATGATGGTGAGCGTCGGGTTGAGAAACTGGATCAGGCGCGCCAGTGCCGCCGAAATGTACTGCAGTCCGACAAAATCCACGTAGCTGGCAAAGTAGTATCCGAGCAGACCCAGACCGACGACACTCCATTTATCGCGCGTGCTCAGGTTCGGAGAATCGGCGGGTGCCTGGCGCTGCGCCCAGATCGCGGCGGCCGCAAAGAACGGCAGGGAGAACACCATACGCAGGGTCAGAAACGTGATGGGGTCGACCTGATATCCATAGGCGAGCTTGATCAGGATCGCGCGCGTTGACAGCAGTACGGCGCCGACGGCGGCCAGGGCGATGCCGATCAGATAGAACGAGCGCGGGCGCGAGGTGCCGCTACTGGTCGCAACCATGGATGGTGCGTGGCCGGTCGTGGAGAATGATGCGTCGGTCGGCTGAGCAGGCAACGCTGGCGCTCAGCGCCGCTTGCCGCCGCCCAGAATGGAACCCAGAACGCCGCGCAGAATCTCGCGGCCTACCTGAGACCCGATTGCCCGTGCAGCCGATTTGGCCATGGCCTCGCCGATGCCCTCGCGGCGCGAACCGCCGCGTGCACTGCCAGTTCCACCACCGCTCCCGCCAAAGATGCCGCCGATCTTGTCGAGCAGCCCCGGCTCTTCCGGCGCGGCACCAGAGGTGGCCGGGCTCTGGCCCGGAGAAGCGCTCCCACCAACGGTTTCCGGGCCGTTTCCCTGTCGCGTCTGGGTGCGGCCTCTGAGCACTTCATAGGCGGATTCGCGGTCGATGGCCTTTTCGTAGACGCCGGCAACAATGGATTCGCTGACCAGAGCGGTGCGCCGGGCAGAGTCGATCGGGCCGATCTGCGAGGCCGGCGGAATCACGAAGGCACGCTCGACGATCTCTGGCCGCCCCTTGGCATCCAGAAACGAGACCAGCGCTTCCCCGACCCCGAGTTCCGTGATCGCGGTTGCCACATCCAGCTTGGGGTTGGCGCGCATGGTTTCGGCAGCGGACTTGACGGCCTTCTGGTCGCGCGGCGTGAATGCGCGCAGGGCGTGCTGCACGCGATTGCCCAACTGCGCCAGTACCGTGTCGGGCACGTCGAGCGGGTTCTGGGTGACAAAATAGACGCCCACCCCCTTGGAACGGATCAGCCGTACGACCTGTTCGATCTTCTCGAGCAAGGCCTTGGGGGCGTCGTTGAACAGCAAGTGGGCTTCGTCAAAGAAGAACACCAGCTTGGGTTTCTCCAGATCGCCAGCTTCCGGCAAGTGTTCGAACAATTCCGACAGCATCCAGAGCAGGAATGTGGAATAGAGCTTGGGGGCGTTGAGCAACTTGTCAGCGACGAGGATGTTGACCACACCGCGGCCCTGACCGTCCGTCTGCATCAGGTCATCAATGTTGAGCATCGGCTCGCCGAAAAAGCGGTCGCCACCCTGCGAATCGATGGCCAGCAATCCACGCTGGATGGCGCCAATGGAGGCGGCAGAAATGTTGCCGTATTCGGTGGTGAACGTCGAAGCGTTCTCGCCACAGTGCTGACACATGGCCCGCAGGTCTTTGAGGTCGAGCAGCAGCAACCCCTGATCATCGGCAATCTTGAAGACCAGTTGCAGCACGCCTTCCTGGGTTTCATTCAGGTTCAGCATGCGTGCCAGCAGCAGGGGGCCCATGTCGGAAATGGTGGCGCGTACCGGATGCCCTTTTTCGCCAAATACGTCCCACAAGGTGACCGGGCAACCGCGCCATTCCGGCGCGGCAAGCTTCAGGCTCTCCAGGCGCTCCTTGACCTTGCCCGCATCGACCCCGGCGTTGGCGATGCCCGAAAGATCCCCCTTGATGTCAGCCATGAAGACCGGTACGCCAATGTCAGAGAATTGCTCCGCGAGCTTCTGCAGGGTGACGGTCTTCCCGGTTCCCGTAGCGCCTGTAATCAGTCCGTGGCGGTTGGCCAGCGCCGGTAGCAGTGCCAGTTCGGCACTGGCGTTTTTGGCAATCAAAAGCGGTTCGATCACGGGTTGTGCTCCGATGTAACGGTAAAATCCTTGGTTTGGCAAGTTTACGAGAAAGACGGACATGGCTGGGCATTCCAAGTGGGCGAACATTCAGCATCGCAAGGGGCGGCAGGACGAGAAGCGCGGCAAGATATTCACGCGCCTGATCAAGGAAATCACGGTTGCTTCACGTATGGGCGGAAGCGATCCTGGCATGAACCCGCGCCTGCGGTTGGCGATTGACAAGGCCTCCGATGCCAACATGCCCAAGGACACCGTGGAGCGCGCGGTCAAGCGCGGTGCCGGCGAGCTTGATGGCGCGAACTACGAGGAAATCCGCTATGAGGGATACGGTATCGCCGGGGCCGCGGTGATGGTCGATACGATGACCGATAACCGCACGCGCACGGTCGCCGAGGTGCGGCATGCGTTCTCGAAGTATGGCGGCAATCTTGGCACTGACGGCTCGGTTGCGTTCATGTTCAAGCACTGCGGGTTGTTCCTGTTCGCCCCCGGATTGTCTGAGGATCAGGTGATGGAAGTTGCACTTGATGCCGGTGCGGAAGATGTCATTTCCAGCGATGACGGCTCGATCGAAGTGATCTGCGCTCCGGCGGATTTTGAGGCCGTCAAGCAGAGTCTGCTGAAAGCAGGACTGAAGCCGGAACTGGCCGAGGTGACCATGAAGCCGCTCAATGCCACTGAATTGTCGGCCGAAGACTCGGTGAAGATGCAAAAGCTGCTGGACGCGCTGGAGGAATGCGACGACGTCCAGAACGTGTACACCACTGCAGTCATGTCGGACTGAGCGCCAGATGAAACTACTGGTAGTGGGATCGGGCGGACGAGAGCACGCTCTGGCCTGGCGACTGGCGCAATCGCCGCGCGTTCAGGTGGTCTATGTGGCACCCGGCAACGGCGGTACTGCGCTGGAGGCCAACCTTGAGAATGTACCCATCACGGATATTCATGCCTTGGCCGATTTCGCCGAGCGCGAACATGTACACCTGACCGTCATCGGGCCGGAAGCGCCGCTGGCGGCTGGCATCGTGGACGTGTTTCGCGCGCGCGGCCTGAAGGTATTCGGGCCGACCAGGGCCGCCGCGCAACTGGAGAGTTCCAAGGATTTTGCCAAGGCATTCATGAAGCGCCACGGCATTCCGACGGCGGAGTACCAGACCTTCAGCGATGCCAGGGCCGCGCACGACTATGTCTCGGCCAAAGGCGCGCCGATCGTCATCAAGGCCGACGGGCTGGCCGCTGGCAAGGGCGTGGTGGTCGCCATGGCGCTCGACGAAGCCCACGCCGCCATCGACATGATGCTGACGGACAACAAGATGGGGGACGCCGGGGCTCGCGTGGTGATCGAGGAGTTTCTCGCGGGTGAAGAGGCGAGCTTCATCGTCATGGTGGATGGCAGGAATGTGCTTCCCATGGCGACCAGCCAGGACCACAAGCGGCTCAAGGATCACGACGAAGGGCCGAATACCGGCGGCATGGGCGCTTATTCACCCGCACCGGTAGTCACCCCGGCGATTCATGCGGAGGTCATGCGGCACATCATCCTGCCGACTGTCCATGGCATGGCGCAAGACGGCATTCCGTTCAGCGGCTTTCTCTACGCCGGGCTGATGATTGATGGCAATGGCCATGCCAAGACACTTGAATTCAATTGCCGCATGGGGGATCCCGAAACCCAACCGATCATGATGCGCCTGAAGACGGATCTGCTCGACATTTTTGAGCACGCCGTGGCAGGCACGCTGGATCAGATGGAGGCCGAGTGGGATCGACGCGTGGCTTTGGGCGTCGTCATGGCCGCCGGCAACTACCCGGATACGCCGCGCACCGGCGATGTGATTCATGGGTTGCCGGATGCGCGCGGTCTCGCAGATGCCAAGGTGTTTCATGCGGGCACCAAGGCTGATGGAGGGAATACGGTGACCGCCGGAGGTCGCGTGCTGTGTGTGACTGCCCTTGGAGAAAACGTCAGGATGGCGCAACGCCGTGCCTATGAAGCGCTGGAGCCGATCCGCTTCGAGGGCATGCAACTGCGCCGCGACATCGGGTACCGGGCATTGTCCGGTCCGGCGCGCGGCACTGGCAAGGCTTGAAGCCGTTTCTAGCGTTTCGGCGCGAGGTCAGCCACGCGAATCTGTGGGGTACCGAAGCTTCGTGCTGCCGCTGTGTCGTGCTTGGCTTCCACGCGCACCACGCCGTCCGGGCGCGCCATCGGCGCGGTAGCCATGCGGCCGCCGGGCGATTCGGTCAGGGCCACTTCGACAACGTCGCCGACGTCCAGGGAAGTGGTGCAATCTGCCTCAACCCGTGCCAAGGTACCCTTGCGTCCGTCATTCAGGGGGGCGGCGAAACGCACGTCGGCGACCAGAATCTGTTCAGGCTTCTTGGCGTGCAAAGAGGCATCGACCAGCAGATATCGAGAGACCTGCACGTACACGCCTTGGACCTTGCCGAGGGTGGCGGGCGCGGCCGATTGGGCGAACGCTCCCGAACTGCAGGAAAGGGCAA
>CAYUEG010000043.1:0-4451 GCA_964443245.1 uncultured Burkholderiales bacterium
CGGGGGCGGCATGGTGTCGACCGCCCCCGACTACCTGCGCTTCACGCAGATGCTGGAGGCGGGAGGCAGAGCGGGCGGCAAGAACGCCGACGGCCCTCGCCTGCTGTCACGCAAGAGCATCGCCCTGATGACGGCCAACCACCTGCCCCCGGGGGTGGCGTATGCACCGGCCACGGCGGCGCAGTTCGAGGAATCGGCGCCGATGCCGCAATACGGCCAGGGCTTCGGCCTGGGCTTTTGCGTACGCACCGAAATCGGCCGCAACCCGGTGCCCGGTTCACCCGGCGAGTTCTACTGGTCCGGCGTGCATGGCACCTACTTCTGGATCGACCCCGCTGAAGAGCTGATCGGCATCCTGATGACCTGCGCACCGGACGTGCGGCGCCACTATCGCGCCCTGATGCGCCAGCTTACCTATCAGGCGCTGGCCGATTGAGCCGGACGCGGTCGACCGCATTCAACCCGGAAAGCCCTCCATGCAACGTATCTTCCTGACCCATCCGCCCGAAGCACTCGAAAAATACTACGGCGCCAAAGCCCTGGCGCGGCTGCGCAGCCTGGCCGAGGTCAGGCTCAACCCGCTCGGGCGCGAGCTCAGCATGGCGGAACTGGCCGAAGCCGCGCAGGACTGCGTGCTGATCATCTCGTACCGCCAGACCCCCGGGCCTGCCGAGTTGTTCCCGCGCATGCCGAACCTGGTGGCGTTCTCGCGCTGCGCCATCGACATTCGCAACATTGATGTGCCCGCTGCAAGCGCCCAGGGCATTCTGGTCACGCAGGCCAGTGCCGGCTTCATTACGTCGGTAAGCGAATGGACCATCGGGGCGATGATCGACCTGGCGCGCAACATCACAGCTTCCACCGAGGTCTACCATGCCGGCAACGTGCCGGTTGCGCCGATGGGGCGCGAGTTGCGCGGCTCGACCCTGGGCCTGATCGGCTTCGGGCAGATCAGCCGCACCTTGAGCAGGCTGGCTCTCGCCTTCGGCATGCGCGTACTGGCCTGTGACCCCTACGCCAAGGTGGACGATCCGGCGATACTGCAAACAGATCTCAACACCGTATTGCGTGAGGGTGACTTCGTCGTGTGCCTGGCCGTCGCCACCGAAGAAACCGAGAACCTGATGAACGACGCGGCTTTTGCGCAGATGAAGCCGGGGGCGCTGTTCATCAACCCTTCGCGCGGCAATCTCGTCGACGAGACCGCCTTGCTGCGCGCACTTGACAGCGGCGCTCTGGCGGGCTGTGCGATGGATGTCGGCCGCGCGCCGGACCAGATGCCGACACCCGCGCTGGCGCGCCACCCGAAAATCATCGCCACGCCGCATCTGGCCGGTCTCACACCGGCCGCGATCGAGCACCAGGCGCTGGAAACCGTGGCGCAGGCCGCCGAGATCCTGCAGGGGCGCGTCCCGGCGGGTGCGGTGAATGCGGCAGCGGCGACACGGCTGACTCGCCTGCGCTCGTGAGCCACGCACCGTACCCCCTCGAACGCTTCGTCAAACAGCCTGAACGCCGCAGAGGATGTATGCTTCGGTTAACGTCTGCAAACCGCTTCGCATCCGCCCGACCGCTTCACTGCCATGCCCGCCCTTGATTACGGCCGCACCAACCGGCTGGCCACGATCCCCACGACGGTGCTGTTTGCCGACATCGTCGATTCGATCGAGCTTTACGGCCGCCTCGGCAACGAGGCGGCGCAGGACCTGATCGAACGCTTTTTTGCCGAACTGGGGCTGGTGGTGCGTGACCATCGCGGCCTGGTAATCAAGCGTGTGGGCGATGAACTGATGTGCTCCTTCTTCACGCCACTGGCCGCTTTTGCAGCGTCACGCGACCTGCAACGTCTCACCGAGACACTCAACGCCGCGCGCGAAGAGCAGATCAAGCTGCGCATCGGCTTCCATTCGGGCAATGCCGTCAGTGCCGCCGATGACCTGTTTGGCGACACCGTCAACATCGCCTCGCGCGTGGCGGCGGTGGCCAGCGCCGGCCGCATCCTGACCACCGGACAGACCTTCGCGCAGGTGCCGGCACACGATGCCGGCCTGGTCCGGCCGTGGCGTCGTGAACTGCTCAAGGGCCTGGCCGAACCGATCGAACTGTATGAAGTACTGTGGGCCGCCGAAGACCCCGAAGTCTCCGTGCAATCGACCTCGCTGGGCAGCTACAAGGCGCCTTCGTTCCACCAGCTGACCCTGCGCCTGCAGGGACGCACCTATGGCATCGATGCCCAGCGGCCGCTGCTGACGATCGGGCGTCATCCATCGAACAACGTGGCGATCGTCGATGAAGCCGCGTTCGTCTCCAGCTACCACGCCAAGATCGAATGCCGTGGCGGCCTGTTCGTGATTACCGACACCAGCCTGAACGGCACCTACGTCTCCCTGCGCGGCAGCGGATTCCTGCGCGTCAAGCTGCCATTCACGCTGGAAGCTGCCGGCGAACTGGTGTTCGGCTATCCGCCCGAACACCCGAACCAGATCAGCGGGCGCTTCGAAGTGCTGTAGCGCCGCCGGCTGCGTCCGCCACAGCCTAGCGTCGGGCTTCCTTCTTGATCTTCTTCGCCTCGCGCTTTTCCTTCAAGGTTTTGGTGGGCTCCTTCTTCTCGGCTTTCTTGGCATCGCGGGCTTTGGACATGGCAGTACGCTCCTCAGGGTAACAAGCGGTGGGATGCCATTGTGCAGGCCGGCATCAAGCCCGTATCATGCGCCTGATCGCCATTTCCCGCTGAACCTGCCCGCCAGGGGCGCAGCGCCCGGTGGCACATTCACGGAGCCCTGCCATGCCAAATCCGCGTTACTTTGTCAGCGAGTCTGACGTCGCGCCGTACAGCCCGGCCAACCATGAAGAGACGGTCAATCGACGCCTGATCGGGCCCGAGACCGTAGGCGCCAAAGGCATTGAGGTGGTGCTGGGCGTGGTGGGCGGGAAAAGCGGCGGCGCGCTGCCACACATGCACCCGGGCATCGAGCAGGTCTGCTACATGCTGGCCGGACGGGCCCGGGCCGAAATCGGCGGGCAATCACGTGAACTCGGACCCGGCGACAGCTGCTACTTCCCGGCCGACACCTTCCATACCTTTACCAAGGTGAGCGATGAGCCGGTGCGGGTGCTGGTGATCTATACCCCGCCTTACGGCGAGTCGAAAGACAAGGCGATCACGCCCGGCTAATACGCGCCCGGCGCCTGGCCGGGGCACGTTGCCTATTTGTCTCCCGCCTGCGGTTGGGTATCCCCAATCAGGCGCCACTGGCCAGTACACGGATTCATCTTGTACAGGCGGCCATCGACCTCGCGATTCTCCCAGCACTGGCGCGGATCCCCCATCAGCTTGCTGGCGCCGGCCAGCCACCACCCGAACAGGATCAGCAACGCCAGGACAGCCAGCACCAGGGCTGCGCGCAGCAGATCCACCTGCCACGCGGGACGCGCCGGTGCCTCCTCGTCGTGCGCCAGCGGACCCGATGGTCGATGGCCATCCCCGCATGCACCGATCTCACCTGAATCAGGAGATGCCTCGGAAACCGTTGGTGGGAGCGGCTCTTGGGCCATGCCGGTTTACTGCAGCTTGATGCCGGCCGCTGCGATGACTTTCTCCCAGCGCCCCCGCTCCTCGGCAATCTGCGCACCGAACTGTTCGGGTGTGTTGCCCACCAGGCGCGCACCGGATGCGGCGAAGCGCTGTTGCATCTCCGGATCCTTCAGGGCCGCTGCAATTTCGCCACGCAGCCGGTCGATCACTGCCTTCGGCGTTTTCGCCGGCGCGATGATGCCGAACCAGGAGGAAGCCTCGAATCCCGGCAGCCCCGCTTCACTGATGGTCGGCACACCCGGCAGCTGCGCCATGCGCTCCCTGGCCGCCACCCCGAGAGCCCGCAGGCTGCCCGCCTTGATTTGCGCCATCACCGTCGGCGGATTGTCGAACAAGGCCGAGGTCTGTCCCGCCAGGGTCGATTGCACTGCTTCGGCGGCGCTCTTGTAGGGCACATGCTGCAGCTTCAGACCGGCCGCGTGCATGAACAGCTCCATGCCCATGTGGCCGGTGGTGCCATTGCCGGGCGAGCCATAGAAGAGCCCACCCGAGGTACTCTTGGCCAGCTGCATGAACTCCTTCACATCGCGCGCGGGCACGTCGTTGCGCACCACCAGCACCATCGGCATGTCGGCCACCACGGTCACCGGCGCAAACGCGGTGGCCGCATCAAACGGCATCTTGGCGTACAGAAACGGATTGATCGTCAGAATGCCGGCAGACGACATCAACAGTGTGTAGCCATCCGGCTCGGCACGGGCGACCACGTCCGCACCGACGTTGCCGCCGGCCCCGGTGCGGTTTTCCACCACCACCGGTTGCCCCATGGATTTGCTCAGCCGTTCGGCCACGCTGCGCGCCAGCACATCGGCCAGGCCGCCTGCCGCGAACGGCGCAATGATCTTGATCGGACGCG
>CAYUEG010000043.1:4551-27498 GCA_964443245.1 uncultured Burkholderiales bacterium
GCACAGACCTACCCGACACGCCCCGTCAAGATCGTCGTGCCGTTCGCGGCAGGCGGCGGTCCGGACGTCGAAACGCGCCGCATGGCGCCCAAGATCGCCGAAGCCCTCGGCGGCACCGTGGTGGTGGAAAACCGCGTCGGCGCTGCCGGCATCGTGGCCGCAGAAGTGGTATCACAGGCGGCACCGGATGGTTACACCGTGCTCGCCGGTTCGCTCTCGCAGATCGTGCAGAAAATCCTGCAACCGGCCGCCAAGTTCGATCCACAGACCAGCTTCGTGCCGATCAGCCTCACCAGCTCCAGCACCGCCGTGCTGATTGTGCCGAGCGACTCGCCGATCAAATCGGCCAAGGAACTGGAGGCCGCCATCCGCGCCAAACCCGGCGCATTCAATTACGGTTCGGGCGGTGTCGGCACGGCAGCCCACATTGCCGGCGCCACGTTTGCCAGCCTGCAAAAGCTCGAAGCCACCCACATCCCCTACCGCGGATCGGTAGAGCTGATGCCGGCCCTGCTGGGCGGGCAGATCCAGTATGCCTTCCCTGTCGCCGGCACCGCCGTGCCGCATGTGAAATCCGGCAAGGCGCGGGCGCTGGCCGTCAACAGTGCCAGGCGCCTGACCTCGCTGCCCGACGTGCCCACCATGAAAGAGCTGTATGGAGATGATCTCTACGTGCAGGAATTCTGGGGCGGGCTGTGGGCACCCGCGGGCACGCCGGCGCCGGTCATCGCCAGACTCTTTGCAGCAACCAGGCAGGCGCTCGCCGATCCCGCCCTGCGCACGCAACTGCAGGCCGGCGGTGCCGAGGTGGAACTGTCCAGCTCACCGGAGGACTTCGCACAGTTCATGAAGTCCGAAGCGGTCAAGTGGGCCAAGCTGATCCAGATCTCCGGCGCCAAGGCGAACTGACGCCGCCTGTCCCCACTTCACATCAAGTTACTTGCCCGGGTAATCCGTCCATGAGTCTGAATTCGCTTGCAGGCATCCGCGTCATCGACCTCTCGCATGTGATTGCCGGCCCGACCGCCTCGCATTACCTCGCGCTCGAAGGGGCCGAGGTGATCAAGGTGGAACACCCGGCCAAGGGAGACGTGCTGCGCAGCAACGCCCGCGAGCAGCTGGACGACGGCATCTCGATCGGCTTCGCCGCCATCAATGGCGGCAAGCAGTCGCTCGCCATCGACTTGAAGCACGCGCGCTGCCGCGAGTTGCTGTTCGACCTGATTCGCAGCGCCGACGTGTTCATCGAGAACTTTCGCCCCGGCGCCACCGCCCGCCTGGGCTTCGGCTACGCGGCGGTCAAGGCAGCCAAGCCGGACATCATTTATGCCTCGATCTCCGGCTTCGGCCAGGAAGGCGCATGGGGGCCGCGCGCCGCCTACGACCACGTGGTGCAGGCGGCCGTCGGCATGACCATGATGCAAGGCGCAGAAGGCGAGGATCCACTCAAGGTGGGCTTCCCGGTGATCGACTCGGCCACCGGCATGGTGGCGGCGCAAGCGCTGCTGGCAGCCATCATCCGCAAACTGCGTACGGGCGCCGGCGCTTACCTCGACATTTCCATGGCGCAAGCCGCATTGCAACTGATGTGGCCCGAAGCGTCGCGCGCCGGCGTCACCGGGCACGATTCGCCGCGCATCGGCAATCGCGGGTTCTCGGGCAGTCCGGGCGGCGCCACTTTTCGGTGCGCCGATGGCTGGGTCTCCACTGCGGCCAATACCGCCAGGCAGTTCCGCATCTTCTGCGAGGTAATCGGGGTCACGCATGTCTTGAGCGATGCCAGCTTGCTCGACGTGGCGGCACTGAACGCCGGCGCCGGGTTTGTCGTGGCCACGGACCGGCCCCGGCTTGAAACCATCCTCAACGAGGCCATGGCGCGCCTTTCTGCCGCAGACGTCGAGGCGCGCCTGGCTGCACGCGATGTCCCCTGCGCGCAACTGGTGACGCTGGCAGGGTTCATCCGGCGCGCTGCGGCCGGCGGCATGCTGACACTGCCGGCCCGCCGAACCTCTTTCCCGAATGGCACGCTGACGGATTTCGGTGGCGGCTTCAAGGCGGACCAAATGGCGGGCACCGCCTTGCCCCCGGCTCCGAAGCTCGGCCAGCATACCCGCGCCATCCTCACGCGGCTGGGAATCGACCCGGCCGAGCTGGACCAGCTGGCGGCCAGCGGCAAGGTGCGGGCCCCGTGACACCGCGCGGCACGCCCGAAGCCTAACCGAAGGCTGCCGGCGGGAACGCTGTCGCGTTCACCCGGTGCGTTCGACCGCAGTACCCTCGGCGCCCTGGCGCGACACCAGTTCCACACTGGAAGAGATCGGCGGCAACATGCCCAGGCGCAACAGCAGTGCGCGCAGGTTGGGCGCACCGGTCTTGTGCAGAATGCGCTTGATATGCGTGCGCGCCGTGCTGATCGAAATATCCAGCGTTCCGGCTGCATCGGCAACATCCGGCACGCGACACAGTTCCCCGGTCAGGCGCTCTTCGGTGGCAGTCAGGCCATTGGCTTCGGCGAAGAATCGCTGGCTGATGCCGTTGCACACGGCCGGGCGTTCAAACACCAGCGCCACGCCGGTTACCACTTCCCGATGCTTGTCCCACAACGGCACAAAGGCAATGTGGAAGCGGCGCTGCGGCCCCTTGAACACGTGCCAGTTGCGCCGCCCCTGTGAGGCCTCTTCCACGCACCGTGCCAGTTCCACCTCCTCTTCCGGGGCGTAGGAGCGCAGGTACTTGTCGCTCTGATAGACCCCGTCTGCCTCGGCCAGGCTCTGTTTGGCCGCCAGGTTCACGTAGAGGAACTCGCGGTAGCGATTGACGATGGCGATGCCGAATGTCATGTCGTCACAGAGCGCCGCGAGCATCCCCACCCAGAACTCATAGGAGGGCCCATCCTTTGCTGCAGGGGCGTTTTCTTCCCCTCGATAGGGGTCCGCCGCTTCGGTCAAATCCGGCCATTCGGCCTGTGCTGTGTCCTTGAACATGCCTGCCCTCTCCCGTCCGTCGTGCAAGGCGCTCCTCCATGGCGCGCCATGGGGTACACGATGCCGCACGCAGGTCGCCGGCACAATTGACCTCTGGTATGAGTTGCCCATGCGGCGACATGACGTTGGTCATGCCGGTTTCACGCCATCCTGATCCTCCCGCTCATTGCAACAGCACACTGACCACGTCCGATGAGCTGGACGCACCCCGCATCGACAGCGAGAGCTTCCATCCCGCGCCTTCCGGCGTGACGAGCACTTCGGAAAATCCGTCTGCCGGAAAGACGGCCTGCGTCCGGTAGCGTGCCTCGAAGCCGTGGCCGGTGATGTTGCCCGTATGGATCAGCTCGTGCGGGCGGGTATTGACGAACGGCAGCGGCCCGTACAACGCCGGGGTGGCAATCGATACGGCGCGCAATGGCACCCGGGTCACGCCGGGCTGTCGTACCTCGGCAGTCGCCACCGCTCCGCAGTGGTAGTCCCCGGACAGAAAGACCACGTTGTTTACGTGGTGCGCCGCAATGCCAGCCAGCAGCACGGCGCGATCGCCGACGAACCCCTGCCAGTTGTCACTGCGCGCGGCGGCCTTTCCGCCCGGTGCAGCCGGCACGCACTCCTCACCGTCCGCTTCGACAAACCCGGGGAACAGCACGCTGCCGGTCACCACGAACTTGGGCAGGTTGCCGCGATCGGCCTGCTGCCGCGCCAGCCACGCCACCAGTGCCGCAACATTGCCCAGCGTAGGGGCGCCCGCCCGCATCTTTGCAAAGGGACTGAGCGGATCCGCTCGTTTGCGCCGTCGGCGCGAATCAAACAGCACCATCGGGTAGCCGCCATGGGTGAGCGTGCGCAACCCGTCAGACTGGGGTGCAGGGCCGAGCGCCTCCTGAAACATCTTGTAGAACCGGCGGCCGTAACGCAGCTTGCGGGCCACCGCCGCCGGGTCTGCGGTACCGCGTCGCATTTCATCGCGTGAGAAATCGTTGCCGATCTCGTGGTCATCCTGCACCATGACGGCAGGCAGGCGCCGCAACAGCTCAGCAAACTCCGTGCTCCCCCATGCCGCGCGGTAGCTTTGCGGATAACGCTCCAGGTCGCTCTGCAGATCGAACATGCCGGCGCGCGCATCGGCGTAGATCTGGTCGCCGGTCAGGATCAGCAGGGAGGCGATCGGTACCGCAGAATCCGGTGAATCGACATGCTCCGCCATCAGCTGGAACATCGCATCCGAGCGATCCCGATCGAGCATGGTGCCGGGGTAGCGGCAACTGCCGAGGAACATCCGCACACTCGCTGGCCTGACCTCCATGGCTGCCTGCAACTGCGCCGCCGAGAGCCGGATGACCGTGTGTTCCAGAAGACGCACCTGGCGATTGATGAGGGATCGGGGAGGTTCGATTTCGCTGTCGCGCATGGCTTTGTATCTGTGCAGGCGTTCCGCGTGCATCGCAATGCGCCGCGCCACATCTGCGGCGCTGTGAGATTTCGTCAGATCCTGCTCACCATGCATGAACGCCACCTGGATTTCGAGATCGCGATTGATCGGCACCTCCACGTCCAACCAGACGAAGCGCTCACCGCTCTGCCCCACTTCCACCATGTTGCCCGGCCCGAGATTGACGCAACCACCGGCACGTAGATCCCGACAAGGCAGGCACAACGCCACCCACAACAGCTGTGTCGGCGCCAGGATCGATGAAGTCACATCCGGCTTGGCCCACAGGCGAATCCGTGCAACAGCCGGTGCCATGGGGCCCGGGCTTCCTGCCTGAATGCGCCCCACGTAGGGGCCCAGCTCCGGCAGCAGGCACATGCCGCCGCGCACTTTTTCCATGCTGACGGGGTTTATCTTTGCGCCAGTCAGATGGGCCAGCACCCAGGGGAACACCTGTTTCCACGCCAGATGCTTGTCGCGCAGGGCCTGCTCCGCCGTACCGGCGGCGCGTTCGCACCCCTCCAGCGTGGTGTCGTCATCACCCACCAGGCAATCGAAATGCGCGAAGCCCGGAATGTGTACATAGGAGTACCGCCGAGGCCCGTGCACGGAGGCAAAGCGCATCGCCGACAACTTGGCCGACAGCGGATCGAACACAAAGTTCTTCGCGCCATGCAGGAACAGGATGTCCAGATCGCCGTAGCGGCGGATGTTCTCCTCCGTCAGGTAGCGCTTGTGGCCGTGCACGTCAACGTACTTCTCGTTGGCGAAAAACTTGGTGATCTGGGTAAAGATATCGACATTGCCGAAGCCGAAGTAGCGCTCGAGGTTCCGGTGCGTCGCATCATTGATGTTCTCGTGCAGGAACAGCCGCCCGATGATGGCGCTGACGCGCTTGCAGGTGGCGGTGTCACGGCGGATCTCGACCAGCGTCTCCTCGCCGGGGCAGCACTCGGATCCGCCCCCATCGGGTGGTGGCACTGTGCCGAACACCCGGTCGAGCACGGCCCACATGGCAGAATCACCGTCACTGGCGTTGAGCGGTACACCCTTGACGCCCAGGGTGTCGCGGATCACGGCGGCCACTTCGCGACGCGCCTGGCTGTAGGGCGTGCCGATGACCACCGGCGGCACCTGCATCAGCAGCAGGCGATGGATCAGGCGCGTCTCGGCAGGACGCAATGGGTCCGCCACCAATCTTCCCGAAAGCAGGGCCATGCCGCTGGAGGCCGCCCCCATGCAGTGCCCGCCCAGATGCAGGCGGCAGGCATCGCCATACAGACCTTCACGGCCGGTGAGGCGGCGTACCAGCTTGACCGCTGCAGGCACATCGATCGCCGCACAGTGGTCCAGATTGTGTGATTCGAACGCCGAGGCCAGTGCCGTGCTGGTGCGGTAATCAAGCAGCCAGACATCCATGCCGTGGGCACACAAGTACTGCACCAGGTTGACCTTCATGGTCGGCACCGCCATGGCCAGCGACGATTGTGCAAAGCCGTGCAGCAGGATCACCGCCTGCTTCTTGCTCGCCGGGTCGTCCGCGATAGCTGCGGTTTCCCGGCTCTGGAAGCGCGTCAGCAACAGCGGCAACGTCCGGCCCGGTGGCGAACCGTCCTCCGACTCGGTGCCGGGCAGGCGCGCCGGCACTTCGAAGTGGTGCCGCTCCATCACCAGATGGCGGCCGGAACGCCGGAAGTTGCCCCCTGGCAACGGCGCAAGCTCCTCCATGCTCTCGTGCAGCAGCGCCAGCCTGCGCGCGCTGCTGGGTAAATAGGGCGCGCGCAGATCCCACAGATGCATCGGCAATAGCGTGCGGACCAGCAGCATGGGAAAGCTGAGGACGCGCGCGAAGCCCTCCATCAGATCAACATTGCCGGTCATCCGCGGCCGGTCCTTGTCAGCCAGTTCGCGCAGGCTGAGGTCAAGGGTGCCGTTCCAATCGCCCTTCGCCACGTAAATCCGCGTCAGGTCCACCCACAGATTGCCGCCCAAACGAAACGCGAAGCGCTTGCGTGCTTCGAGCACAAATTGCTGGCCTGGCCGGTCAGCGCGCTCAAGCAGCAGGCGGTAGCGCATTTCGCGCTCGTCGCTCGCGTGCTTGACCAGTTTGAGGTGATTCAAAAACAGCTGGAGCTTGCCGATCTTGGCCGCCGGCGCGTAGGGACCTTCGCTTCTGGTCAGTGCTGCGACGCGCGTCGGGATTGGGCGCATCCCGAAGAACGATTCTTTCGGCTTCCCGATCTTCGGTAACCGTGCCATCTGCTTGCTAACAAGTCCCTCCCAAAGCTCCGTGCGCCGCTTGATCAGCCACACGAACCCGGTACGCACATAGCGCCACGGCGCCGTGATGCGCCGCCACAGCGGGTTGGCCGGCGCCGGCACCATCAGGTCAATCTCTCCCGACAGGACCGTGTAGATCCTCTCCCGTTGGGGAGGGACGCAAGGTGTCGGGCGAGCAGGATCGGTTGCTGCGATGGATAGCGTCCCGGAAACCCTGCCGACACGATGCCGCGGGTCGGCAACCAGTGCCGTCACATCCGGAATGTCCAGCTTCAAGGCAAGCGCCGCCACGCGATTGGCGCCATCCGGACCATCAAGCCGGCCGCGCAGCGTTTCGCGCCATTCGAACCCGGTGACCGTGGTTCGTGCCGGAACCGGAGGGACGACCGGTGCCGGCGGCAGCGCGGCCCGCGCCGGCTTGGTCCGGGCCCAACCGGCGCGCAACTTCTGCTGCAGCACCAGATCGACTGCGCGCTCGGCCAGTGCGGTGATGGTCAGAAAAGGGTTGACGCCGAGCGAGCTGGGCATGATGGATCCATCCCAGACAAAGAAATCCTCGTAGATGCCGGAACCTTCCGAGGTGAACACCTCGCCCCGATGGGACACCACGCCCAGTTCGATGGTGTCTCCCATGCGGCAACCACCGAGCGGATGCACCGTCAGCGCCACTCCCTTCACCTCCGGCCCGCTCAGCACCGCCTGCATCGCCGGCGGCAGGGGATGGCTGATGGCGCTGCGCAGATAGACGCCACCCTGCCCCTCGGCCGCCTGCGCCAGCGCATGGCCTCGCCGCCCAACCGCCTGGTCCAGCGCCGCCGGCCAGCGGATCACGGGATGGCCATCGCGCAGGCGCACCACGCCCTGCGCTTCATCATGGCCCATCATCAACAGGGTTTGCGTGTGGGAGCCATACTCCGGGTGCAGACCGGCGCGGTCATGGTTCTCGTTGACGACCTTCCAGCGATCGAGTTGCCCCAGGGTCGCACCCAGCGCCAGCAGTTCCTGCCACAGATGGCCAATGGCGCCGGGCACGGCACCATCCTCGATCAACATGCCCTTCTCCAGCGGCACGCGGTCACGGGTGTCGATCACGCCGGTGATGGTGGGCCCGACGGGCTGGCCAGGCACCGGCGGGTGGGGCCCCAACCCCAGCCCATGTACTGGCGCGTCCTGCAGGGTCGCAAAGCCCAGGCCGTCCCCATTGGCCGAGAAGCCCATGCCCAGCGCCGGCGAGAGGCGCAGGTCCAAAAGGTCCTTCGATCGCAACAGCACTTCGGTGCTGCCGACGGCGCCCGCAGCCAGCACCACGATGTGCGCAGTAAGACAGGGCAAACCGATGATGTCTGCCGCTGCCGGCACGGTCGTCGCGGCATCGTCGCTCGGGTCGTCCTGATAGCGAAACACGTCTTCGGTGCGACGCAGGTAGACATGCTTCCACCCGGCATCTGATGCATCCGCCGGCACGCCACGCCGGCGCCGCCAGCTGTCGCGCTGCTCCTTGCTGCGCGGGTCAATCGCCACCACGGTGGCACCGGTGTAGGCTTTGGCACCATGCGCCACCGCGTCCGGCAGGTAGTTCATGGTGAGGGTGTTCTTGGCCCCGTGGTTGCAACCGGTGACACAGTCACCGCACTCGATGCACGCCTTCTGCTCGATGCCGAAGGCGTTGGGCCCCGCCTTGAACGTCACGGCCAGAGGCGCCGGGGCGCAGCGCACTTCGGGCTCACCGGCATCACCCCAGTCTTCGCGGCGCACCGTCTTGCCGATCGCGCGCGCCAGCGCGGCCAGGTTGGCATGGCGCGGCAAGCGGTGGTTCGGATAGGTGGCAATGCCCAGGCTGCGCTCGGCCTCGGCGTAGTACCCGTCAAGCGCGTTCGGGTCGGAACGAAAGGCATACGGCCAGGTGTCCTGCGCAAACACCTTGACGTCGGCCCGTATGCCCACATTCGCATTGATCTGGCTGCCGCCGCCCAGGGCATTGCCGGTGAGCGTGGCCACCTCGGGGCCGACATTGATGTCGAACAGGCCGAGCGGATTGGCTACGCGGTTGCCCCAGTCGGCACGACGGAAGCGCACCTGCCCGGCCAGTTCCGAAAGCTGGTTGGGAAATTCCCCCGGCACATGCTCGCGGCCCCGCTCGAGGATGCAGACGCGATAACCCGCCCGTGCAAACCGCGCCGCGGCGACGGCGCCGCCATAGCCGGAACCGACCACGATGACATCAAAGTCCGGCTGCTGCGCAGGCGCTGGACGGCTGGCCAGAACCTCCTCGTGCAGCGCATCGATCGATCTGGAAAGCCAACGCATGCCAAGTTCCTCCCCGAATGCAGCCCCACCCCCGGCATGCCACCCGGCGCCCGCCGGGCGCGTTGCTTCAGGTCCGGCGCAAGGCTGAACGCAACAACTCCTTCAACTCCCGGTAGTGCACCGGCTTGTGCAGGAGCGGAAAACCCGATTCGCCGATCACCTGCAACTCGGCAGCCGCAATATCACCGGTGATGAGCAGGCCGCACGCATGCGGTTGCAACTCGAGCAGGCGCCGCAGCACATCGGTACCCAGCGCACCATGGGCCAGGCGGTAGTCGGAAATGAGCACGTCAAAATGCTGCGTACTGGCCAGCGCCATCGCCTCCTCTTCATCGCGCGCCATCTGGGCCTCGCAGTGCCAGTAGCGCAAGGTGAGCGACATCGCATCGCGCACCTCAAGATCGTCATCGATCACCAGCACGGCCAGGCCGCCCAGGTCGATCTGCTCGGTCCGGGCCGGCACGGCGCGCTCCGGTGGCGCTTCGGCTGTCGCAGCCGGCAGTACCACTTCGAAGGTGGAACCGACGCCGGGTGCCGATTCAAGCGAGATCCGCCCACCCAGCAGCGTGACCAGGCGCTTGACGATCGCCAGGCCCAGGCCGAGGCCCTTGCGGCGGTCCCGCTCGGGGTTGCGGATCTGGTAGAACTCCTCGAACACGCGTTCGCGCTCGGCATCGTCAATGCCCAGGCCGGTATCGGCCACGGTCACGACGACCTCGCCGTGCTCCTGCCTGAGGGTGACGGAGACCTTCCCATGCGGCGTGTACTTGATCGCATTGTCGAGCAGGTTGCGCAGGATGCGCTCGACCAACACAGCATCGAGCAACACCTCGCCTGGCGCCATGCGGGCATACCAGGCCAGACCCTGCATCTGCGCGCGTTGCTGGTACTCGCGCAACACCGGCGCAAACGCCTTGGCTGGATCAATGCTGGTGTGGGCCGGCACCAGCACGCCGGCATCGAGCTTGGACAGATCGAGCAGGGCCGAAAACAGGCGATCCAGCGAATCGACCGAACGCTGCATCTGCGAGGCAATCTCGCTCACGGTGTGGTCGCGTGACACCTCTCCCAGCACGGCCGACAGCAGGGAAATGGCATGCAGGGGCTGGCGCAGGTCATGGCTGGCCGAAGCCAGAAAGCGCGACTTCGCCCGGTTCGCTTCCTCTGCCTGGCGACGCGCCAGCTCGGCGTTGTCCGAAGCCGACTGCAGCATCTGGATCAGGCGCTGCTGTTCCTGCAGCAGCGGCTCCCGTTCGAAGCGGATGCGGATCGACTCCTGCACCATGCGGCCGTTGTCGCGCACGAAGATCACCAGGATCACCAGGAGCACGATGATCAACAGCGCAATCACCGGGCCGGCCGCAATCGGCAACCTGGCCCAGGAACCTGCCAGCAGCAACAGCATCACCACGCCATAACCATAGAACGTCGGCGGAAACGGGGCACTTGACGCCAGGGAAGCCGCCACCGTGCACGCGATGATCATGGTCAAGAGGGCCTGGTCTGTCGGCAGCAGATACGGCAGAAACAGAGGCGCTGCCAGCCCGGTCCACAGGCCGGGCAGGAAGGAGGAGTACGCGAGCCAACTGGCTTGCCGGAAGTGCTGGTCGATCTGCGTCGGTGTGTTCAGGTACCGCCGGCAGATCCACCAGCGCACCACTGGCATGACCAGATTGACGGCCGCCCAGGCCAGCACCCACATCGAGGGCGCCTGCCCCCACACCACATAGGCCACGCCCAGTGTGACAAACAGCGCCGGCAGGGTAACGCGCCGGTATTGCAGAAACAGCAGACGATATTGCTCCAGGCGCAGCTTGCGCTCGAAATCGGCCGAAGGTGGCAAGCGGAAATCGACCCGGGGTGCCTGGTGCGCTTCCCGGGTTGCCTGTCGTCTCGCGGCATCAGTCATGGCGCGCCACCCGCAGCCCGGCTGCACTGGCGGCCAGCACCGCCTGTACCCGGTTGGTGACGCCCATCGCTTCAAGCACGTGGCTGATATGGTTCTTGACCGTACCTTCGGTAATGTCCAGACGGCGGGCGATGACCTTGTTGGCCAGGCCCTGCAGCATCAGCCCCATCACCTCGCGCTGCCGTTCGGTCAGACCATCGAGCCGTGCCGACATCGGCTCGGCCGGGGCTGCCGCCCCCGCCCCGTTGATGGCCTCCCCCCTGGCACCCCACTGTGCCCCCGTCAGGCCGCCCTCCTGGGTGCGTGCCGGCGCGCCGTCGCCCTGGAACAGCAGGCGCGGCACATACAGTTCGCCCCGCATCACCGTTTGCAGGGCCGCGATCACCTCGCTGCGACCGAGCTTTTTCGGGATGAAACCCATCGCGCCGCTGTCGATCGCCATCAGGGTGTGTTCGCGCGATTCGAGGCCGGAGAACACCACCACGGGCACCTCCGGCGCGCGGCTGCGAAACGCATGCAGGGCTTCCAGCTCGGCGTAACCGGGCAACCCCAGATCCAGCATCGCCAGGCGCGGGCTCCAGCCATCCTCCATCAGGCTGCAGGCCTCTTCCAGCGACTCCGCACACTTCACCTCGGCGCCAGGCCACGACACCGTGATCGTCAGCTTCAGCGCATCCAGGATGAAGGGATGATCATCAATCAGGATGATGCGGGCGGGCTCGGCCGGATTAACCATTTCTTGTGATGATGCGGTGGTGTGCCAAAGCGGCCTGTGCGCTGTCGATTCTACCGAAGAGTGTCTCAAATGCCGGGCCGGAGCGATACATGACCAAAGTCATGGGTGGCCCAGACGCTACAATCGGCATCGCTGCTCCCATCCAAACCCAGACCCAACCGAAAGCGAACACCATGCTGAAGTTCTACTACAACGCTGCCCCCAACCCGATGAAAGTCGGCCTCCTGCTCGAAGAGCTGGGCCTGCCCTACGACGCCGTACCGGTCGATACGCGCAAGGGCGAGCAGCACACCCCGGAGTTTCGCAAGGTCAACCCGAACGGCAAGGTACCCGCCATCATCGACGGTGACGTGCGGGTGTTCGACAGCAATGCCATCCTGCTTTTCCTGGCAGACCGTGCCGGCAAGTTCGTGCCTCCCATCGCCAACAGCGCCGCCCGCGCCGACATGCTCTCCTGGCTGATGTTCATCGCCAGCGGCATCGGCCCGTTTTCCGGCCAGTCGGTGCACTTTCGCCACGCCGCGCCGGAGCCGAAGGAATACGCCCTCAACCGCTACGACTTCGAAGCCCATCGCCACTGGAAGATCATCGAAGACCACCTCGCCACCCACACCTACATGCTGGGCGACGCGTACTCGATCGTCGACATGGCGTTCTGGGGCTGGGCGCGCCTGATTCCCTACGTGCTGGGCACCGGTGATGCCACCTGGACCACCTATCCCAACATCAAGCGCCTGCTCGACCTGATCAACGCCCGCCCTGCAGTGGCGCGTGCCGATGCGCTCAAGACCAGGCACGCCTTCAAGACCGAGATGGACGATGACGCCAAGCGCAACATGTTCCCGCAGAACGAGCGGTTGAAGAAATAAGGTTCGAAAGCACGATGGGGCCGCACACTGCGCAAGCAGGCGGCCAGGAAAAAGGGCGGCCTGGCCGCCCTTTTTTCATGCATTTCACCCTCTGGAAAATCGCCAGAACCGTTGGTGGGAGCGCTTCTCCGGCCCGCTCCACAAACCGGCTTCAGCCCTCGCGCAGTGTCAGCTTGCCACCCGCAAGGCGGCCCAGATACTTTTTGTCGCCGGCGGTAATTTCGATCACGGTGCCGCGCACACGCCCGGTGAGCGGCTGCACCGCGCCATCCTTCGCGATGCTGCCGGTGAGCATCTGGAACTCCTGCTTGAGCGTGACCTGGCCCTGCTTCACGCGATAAGTGCCGGCCACCTTCTGCGGCACCACCCAGTGCAGCACCTTGCAGTAGCTCGATTCGCAGCCGGGCTGGCCGGCCAGATCGGCTTTCGCGTCCGGCTCCCAATCGCCCATCTCGAAGGTGTTGGAAACGATGCGGGTGCCCGGCTTGAGCGCCAGGATCTTCGGTCGCAGCTTCAGGTTGATGTCCGTCAGGAGGAACATCGTCACGACGGTGGCCTGGCTGAAGCTGGTCTTGAACAGGTCCGCCTTCATGAACTGTGCCCGCGCCGTCACCCCGGCCGCTTCGGCCTGACGCTTGGAATACGCCACCATGTCGGGGTTGTACTCGATCCCCAGGGCGCGCGCGCCCAGCTTGGCCGCCGTGATCACGGTGCGGCCGTCGCCCGACCCGAGGTCGATGACGTAGTCCTTCGGCGTCACCTTGGCGATCTCGAGCATCTTGTCCACCACCACCTGCGGCGTCGGCACCCAGATCACGTCCTTGCCGCTCTGGCCGGACTGCGGCTCGAAGGTGTCAGGCTTGGCCGCCGGCGCGGTCTGCGCTGCGGCCTGGGCCGCAAACAGGGCAGCCACCAGGAAAGCGAAGAACCTGCGCACGATCACACCTCCTTCAGTTCCAGCCGGGTGCCCGAGAGACGGCCGCGATACTGCTTGCCGCCGGCAATGAAGAGAATGTCCTCACCCAGCACGCGGCCGCTGATGCTGTACACCGTCGAGCCCTGCTTCAGGGTGCCGGTGAGCATCTGGAATTCCTGCTGCAGCTTCACCTCGCCCTGCGGCACGGTGTAGGTACCCTCGACCTTGCGCGGCACGACCCAGTGCAGCACGCGGCAGAACGAAATGGTGCAACCGGGCTGGCCATGCAGGTCCGCCTCGGCATCGGGCTTCCAGTCATCCATGGTGAAGCTGTTCGAGACGATGCGCGTGCCCGGCTTCAGATCCAGGATGATCGGCCGCAGCTTCAGGTTGAGCGCCGGCAGGAGGAACATGGTGATCACCGTGGCCTCGGAGAAATTGGTCTCGAAGAGATCCGCCTTCACAAAGGTGGCGTTGGCCGAGACACCTGCTGCTGCCGCCTGGCGCTTGGAATACTCCACCAGATCCGGGTTGTACTCGATGCCACGGGCGCGCGCACCCAGCTTGGCCGCCGTAATCACGGTACGGCCATCGCCCGAGCCCAGATCGAACACCACGTCCTTCGCCGTGGTGCCGGCGATCTCCAGCATCTTGTCCACCACCACCTGCGGGGTGGGCAGCCAGATCACATCCTTGCCGGCCTGGCCGGAGCGCGGTTCGTAGGGTTCCGCAGGCTTGGAATCGGCCGGCGCGGTCTGCGCCGTGGCAAGGCCGGTGAACGAGGCAAACAGGACGGCGACGAGGGAAAGACGCGTGGTGCGAAACATCTCAATGCTCCAGGGTGAAGGGAAGGGAAATTATGCAGGAGATTGGCGTCCCCCCCTTTTCCCCCCTTTCCCCGCGGCCTTCCCGGGCCTCGCGCCCGCGTGCTAGCCGCCGAACACCAGAGGTTCGGGAATGCTGAAGCTGCCGCTGTCCTTGAAATCCACGGTGAAGCCGCGTTCGTCGCGCCGGAACGTGAAGGCCTGCGGGACATCTGCCGCCACCGGCTTGCCTTGTACAAACAGAATCCGCAGCCTGGCGGTCTTGTCCCAGCGCAGCTCGACAGTGGCCGTACCATCCGTGCCGCGCCGGATCACCCCGGCCTCGCAGCTTCGCGTTGGCGTGTAGGGCGGGACACAGGCGGTCGTGCCGGTGGCGTGAAAGCGTGTACCGGGGACCAGGGCATCGCGCTTGCCGGAGAGTGCCTTGAGCGGGCCGCCGGTCACTTCCACCTCAAGCGAAAAGGAAGCCGTCTCACCGCGCCGGCCCGCCGCCCGGTTCAGAAACACCCGCATGACATAGGTGCCATCGGTCGGCAGCAGGCCTTCAAAGCGGTTGTCGGCGGTATCGCCGATGAACATGGCGACATCCCGCGATTCCGGCGGCAGCAGGTTGACGCTGACCGAGCCATTTGCCGACGCGAGCTTCACCTTCAACTGTTGGCCGGCGCCAGCGCGCAACTGGTAGTCCACGTACTGGCGCCCCTTGAGGGCGCCCTGGATCACCGTACTGCTGCTGCCCTTCGGCAAGGCCACCGCCTTGACGATGCGGTCGGCATCCGGCGCGGCTTGCGCTCCCGGCGCACCACACAGCGAGACCAGAAGGAGGCAGCGCACGACAATGGTCCAACGCATGGGACTGAGGCTTTCAACATGAAGGAAGCATCAATATAGCCGAAACGCTTGGTGGGAGCGGCTCTCAGGCCAACCCCGTCCGGCGGCGGCGCCATGGCGCCGCGCCTCTTGCTCCGTCTGCTGGCCGCCAGCGTCAGCGCGCCCCGGCCGCCTCCAGCATGCGCACCATGGGCTGGTAACCCCGCTGCCGCGCCAGCGCCAGCGGCGTGTTGCCAGCACGGTCCGTCAGCTGCAGATTCGCTCCGGCCTTGATGAGTGCTTCCAGCGTGGCCTGATGGCGCCGGCCGCCGTCGCCCAGCACGATGGCTTCGATCACCGCCGTCCAGTGCAGGTTGTTGACATGGTCCAGCGGCGCCCCGGCGGCGATCAGTTGCCGCACCACCCCATCGTGCCCCAGATGCGCGGCGGCAATCAGGGCGGTGCCGTCGTAGCGGCTGGTGGTGAGCTTGGCACTGGCGCCAAGCTCGATCAGGAGGCGCAGCGTTTCTTCGTCATCGGCCACGGCAGCAATGGTGATGCCGTCGTAGCGGTCGTTCTCCAGCAGGTTGATGTTGGCACCGGCCTTCACCAGCGCCCGCACCGCATCGCGCTGGCGGGCGAACACCGCCACATGCAGCGGGGTGCGGCCGTAGCTGTCGCGCGCATTCAGGTCCGCCCTGGCAGCGGCTGCCGCCTCGATCGCGGCCACATTGCCGCGATGCGCCGCTGCGTGCAGCGGGCTGAAACGGGCGATTTCCGGTGCACTGGGCGGCACCTGCGCTGCCGCCGGCGACGCCGTCAGGATCGGGTTGAACAACACCCCGCACGCTGCCACCGACAAGCCGGCGAGGAACAACCGGCCCCCCAGGTGCTGGAAAGGGCGCCGGAAAACCACAGGATACGGGGTGTGCATGGCGATCGCTCCGGATTACTTCAGCAGGTCCTTGACTTTGTCCAGCGCGGCAACGGCGCATTGTTCGTCCAGATGGCCGCCCGGTGCGCCACCGACGCCGACGGCGCCGATCACGTCGTTGCCGACACGGACCGGCACGCCACCACCGACCAGCAGGAAACCGGGAATGTAGACCAGGTTGGCCGCTGCCGGGTTCTTCTGCGCGCCTTCCATCATCGCCAGGGTGGTGTTGCGGGCGGAAGCCGAAGTGAAGGCCTTGCCGAAGCTGGCAGCCACGGTATGCGGGCCGGCGTTGTCGGCACGCTGCACGGCGCGCACGGTGCCGGCGCGGTCCACCACGGTGGCGGTGACGTTGTAGCCGCCCGCAGAGCAGGCAGCGACGGTGGCGGCAGCAAGCTGGTTGGCCAGTTCGAGCGACATGTTGCGCTCGGTGCGTACGGCCTGGGCGTGGGCGGTGGAAGCGGCTGCAACGGCAGCCAGAATGAGGGTGGTGGCAAAGCGACGCATGAAGTTCTCCAGTGGTTTGATCCGGTTCGATTAACCGTGAGAACACTTTATGCATTCGGGCCTGTTGGCACCATCCGCACGGCTACGCCGCCGGCTCCGTAGAACTACGCGCAGCAGGCCTCAGCTACTGCCGTCCTGCTGCTCCACCAGGCTCGCGTAACCGCGGATCAGGTGCGCCAGCGAATCGACTTCCAGCTTGGCAAACAGGTGGGCGCGATGCGTTTCCACCGTGCGCGGCGAAAGCGTGAGGGCGCGGCCGATTTCCTTGTTGGTGAGGCCCTCGATGATCAGGCCCAGCACCTCGCGCTCGCGCTCGGAGAGCTGGGCGTAGCGCTCGCGGGCGGCACGGTCGGCCTGGTGCCGCTGGCGCGAGCGCACATGCTGGCGCACCGCCTGCTGCAGGGCATCGATCAGCGCTTCGTCGTTGACCGGCTTTTCCAGAAACTCGGCCGCCCCCGATTTGAAGGCGCGGCGGCACATCTCCACCGTGCCGTGGCCGGTGAGCATGATGATCGGCTGGTCCACGCCCTGCGCCACCAGGCGCTCGAGCACCGTGAGGCCGGAGAGGCCGGGCATGCGCACATCGAGCACGATGGCGCCGATGCTCTCGCGATCGAACCCTGCCAGAAAGGCCACCGGATCAGCCCAGCCCTGCACGCGCAGGCCCACGGTACCGATCAGCAGCGCCAGGCTGCTGCGTACCGCATCGTCATCATCGATCAGCTGGATCAGGGGAGAGAGGGGCTGGTTACCCGCAGTGGCATCGGTGCTGTTCATGGAACTGTTCATGGAGTGGTTCAGGGCGGCGTGCCGTGCAGCGGCAGGCTCAGTGTGAAGACGGCACCGGCAGGCGTGTGGTTGCCCGCCGTCAGTTGCCCGCCCATTCTCGCAGCCAGCGATTCACACAGGCTCAAGCCCAGCCCGAGGCCGCCAGCACGGGTGCTGAAAAACGGCTCGAACAGGCGCGGCAACACGTCGGGCGCCATGCCGGGGCCGGTGTCTGCAATCGACAGCACACCCTGGGCGCCCTGCCGCGCCACGGCCACGGTCAGCCGGCGCGCGCCCTCGGGGGTCGCTGCCATCGCCTCGATGGCATTGGTGATCAGGTTGTGGATGATCTGTTCCACCGCGACCGGATCGGCCATCACCGTCACCGGCTCGCCGGCTTCTACCGCTGCGTGAACGTGCTGGCTTTGCAGCCGTGGTGCCAACAGATGCAGCGCGGCCGCGGCCGCTTCGGCCAGGTTCACCGCCTGCAACGGCGCAGTGGTGGAAGGGTCGATGCTGCGCCGCAGGCGCGCGATCACGTCCGAGGCGCGGCGTGCCTGCGTGGCCGCCTGCACCATGGCGCCGCGCGCGGTCTCCAGCTCGGGCGGCTCTTCGGCCAGGAGGCGTTGCGCTGCCTGCGTATTGGCCAGCACCGCCGTGAGCGGCTGGTTCAGTTCGTGCGCCAGCCCGGCTGCCAGCTCGCCCATCTGGTTCAGCCGCGCCACGTGGCCCAGGCGCAGCAATTCCTCCGCGCGGCGGCGCTGTTCCTGCTGGGCCAGCAGTGCCCGCAGCGCGACCAGGGCCGCCGCCACCAGGGCGCACCAGGCCAGCATGCGCAGCCAGGGCAGCTCCGCCCAGCCCACCTGCCGCTCCGCCAGCACATTGAAGGGCTGGCTTTCCGCCGCGAGGTGCTTTTCAAACGTGAAGCGCCAGCCGCCGGACCCGATCTGCCCAGGCTGAAGCGTGACCTCCTGGCCCAGATGCGCCAGCCGCACCCGCACGGCGCTGGTGTTGGGGTCCATCGGCCATTCTGACCACGGCACCACCTGGCGCAGATCGAGCCGCAGCGCAAAGCTGGCCGGCTCGGCGGCATGCACCACGACATAGCGGCCGGCCGCCAGATCCAGGCGCGCCAGTTCGGGCCGCTTGAGCGCCCGCGAACGTGCTTCGGCCTGTTGCAGGGCCGGATCACTCCACTGCGCGCTGCCTTCGCGGCGTTTCACTTCCAGAATCTGCGGGTACACCGACGAGAGGCGCGGCTCCGGGCCCGCCGGCGGCTGCAGCAGCGCCAGTGAAGAGAGCACCGCGTCATGCTGCACCACGCGCTGGCTCAGGAGGCGGTGCACGATGCGCGCATCGGTCTCGAAGGCATCGCGCAGCTGCCCCAGCTCGGCGCGCGCCAAGAGCACGGCGCCGCCGGTGCCAAGCAGGCACCAGGCGAAGAGCCACACGGCCAGGCGGTTCAGTGCAAGCGGCATGGTGGATGCGCCGGCGGTTGCACCTGCCGTGGTGCCGTTCGCAACGCCGGCAGATTCGCCTTGAGCCTGTAGCGGCGGTTCATCGCGCCAGACTGCGCACCCGCATCTCGAGCGGCGGCAGGAAACTGCGGTCGAACACTTCACTCACGCTGGGCGTACGGGGCAGGCGCTTGACGCGCACCAGCCGTTCGATCAGCTTTTGCAGGCGTTGATCGTCCATATCGCCAATGCCGATGGTGCGCCCCTCGGGGTGGGCCATCTCGATCGCCAGCGTGCCCTGCAGGCGGCGCAGGTTGATCGCCGCATCGCTGCCCGGTGCCTGGCGCAGCAGCGTGGCAATCGCTGCCTGCGGGTCGCGCACGGTATCCACCAGGCCCTGATTGATGGCACGCACCAGGCCAGGCAGCAGGGCGCGATCACGCTGGTAGGTCTCGCGCGTCACGAACAACGTGTTGCCATACATCTCCGGCAGCACATCCGACCAATTCAGAAAACGGATCGCCGCCGGGTCCACGCCGAGGGGCGCCGCCGCAGCAATCAGCGTGTTGACAAAGCCGAACACGCCATCCGCACCACGGCCCTGCAGCATGTCGCGCACGGCATGGCCCATGCCGCCCATCGAGCCATCCACCTGCACCCGGCCGGCATCGAACCCGGCAGCATTGGCGTAGAGGTCGAAGGTGAGCAGCGCGGCATCGCTGCCGTGGCCCGTCACACGCCGGCCCATGAGGTCTGCAGGCTGGCGGATCGGGCCGCGTGCATCCACCGCAATGGTGAACGGCACCACGTTGAAGGTGGTGAAAATCGCCACCGGCCCGGTGCCCGGGGCGCTGCGCGCAATCCGTTCGATCAGCGCGCTGATGTCACCATAGCCCGCTTCGTAGGCGCCATCGCGCACCATGGGCACCATGGCGGCAGCGCCGGGCCCGCCCGACCATTGCACTTCCAGCCCCTGGGCGCGCAGGTAATTGCGCTCCTGCGCCACCAGGAAAAACGCCACCGGACCGGAAAGGCCGGTATTGAGCAGGATGCGCAGGGTGCGGGGTGCCGGGGCAGTCTGGGCGCCCACCCTCGCGCTGCCGGCCAGGGCACAGGCGGCGGCCAGCGTGCTCAGTTTGACAACGCAGCGGCGGCGGGCGAGATCCACCGAATGAGACAGCGTCGGGGAAACGGGTTGGCGCATGGAAGCTTTCAGCATGGGCATGATGGTCAAGGCCGCGCGCGTTGCGCTGCCGGTGGCAGGTGGGCATTGGTGAAGACGTCGGCCGGCGCCGGGGAGCGCGGCAAGCGGCTGCCCGCCACCATCAGGGCAATGCTGCGCGCAAACCGTGCGGCATCCACATCGCCCACGTGGGTCTGCTTCGTGCCGGCCGGAAAGGCGGCACTCATCTCCACATCCAGCGTGGCGCGCAAGCGCGCCCGCTCGGCGGCGCGGTGAAACCCCGGCGCAGCCTGCGCCAGTGCTTCGAGCCCGGCCTCGGGATCGCGCAGCATGTCGATCACGCCACGGTTGAAGGCGCGCAGCACACCGGCGACTCGCGCCGGCTCTTCGCGCAGCAGACGAGGCGAGGCCATCACCACGCTGCCATAGAGGTCAGGCACAAACTCGGCAAACTGCAGAAAGCGCACGCGGCGCAAGAGGCCAGGGTCGGCGGCCACCAGCGAACCGGTGAAGGTGCTCACATAACCGAAGGCACCCGCTGCGCGGCCGGCCAGCACGTCCTCCGCCATGCCCGCCATGCCGGACCAGGTGCCGGCGATCTCGGTTTGCGCAGGGTTCATCTGCTGGTGCTGGCACAGCGCGCCAAAGGTGCGCAGCGCCACGTCCGAATCATGGCCGATCACCCGCTGCCCGGCCAGTTGCCGCGGATGCCTGATCGGCCCATCGGCCGCCACCAGCACGCAGGAGGGAGAGGCGTTGAACATCATGTACACCCCGCGCGGGGCGGTTTCCGGCGTGCGCGCGTGCACTTCAATGAGCGAATTGACATCGCCATAGGCCAGATCGTAATCACCGGAAGCCATGCGCGGCGCCGCCGTATAGGCCCCGGCCCCGGGGGTGAGCTGCAGCTCGATGCCCTCGGCCGCCAGATATCCGCGGGTCTGCGCCAGCCAGAGCCAGGCCTGCGGGCTGGAAAAACTCGTGTTGAGCAGCATGCGCAGCGGCCTGGCCGGGCGCTGCGCCCGCGCCGGCAAAGTGTGCAAAAGCGTGCCAGCGGCGGTGGCAGCGAGGATGCGACGGCGGGCCGTGCCGCGCGGCGAAAGGGAGGGATTCATGACGCCACTGTAAAGCACGGTGAGGTTTGGCACCCATCCGTAGCAACGCCGGCGGCGCTACGTAGTTCTACTGAGTGACGTCGCTTAAGCGGTTGGGCCAAAGGGAGCTTGCAGCGCCATGCTCGGCGCAAGGAGAAAGTGCATATCGAGCCGTTCTCACCCTGAGTCCTGCGCACGAAAAGAGACGAAAACCCTTGGTGGGAGCGGCTCTCAGGCCACTTCTTTGAGCATGTCTGGATGCCGAGCCACGATTCTGAGCAGGGTTCGCGCCGCACCAGTGGGCGACCGGCGCCCCTGCTCCCATTGCTGCAACGTGCGCTTGGAAATGCCCAGCATGTCGGCAAACTGCGCCTGCGAGAGGCCCGAGGCAAAACGCGCCTTCACAATGTCGGACTCCGAAAAGCTGCCATCCTTGTTCGGCACGTGCACGCGGCCGACACGCCCCTTCGCCAAATCGGCCGTCGCCTCCAGAATTTCGGCGTTCAGATCGCGCTTCGCGTCCCGTGCGCGCAACTGATTCTCAGTCAATTTGGGCATGGTCGATCGACTCCTTCAGTTTCAACAGACTCTTGACCGCGATGTTCTCGCGGGCGCTCTTGGCATACACCGTCATCAACCAGATGCGCCCCAGACGATCCTGTACGTAATAAATCACCCGCAATCCGCCCCGCTTGCCGGCACCCTCGCGGGCCCAGCGAATCTTGCGCACACCACCGGTTTCGGGAATTACATCACCCGCTAACGGATTGGACGCAAGGTGGCGCTGAAATGCCGCGAACTCATCATCACTGAAAAAGTCGTCGCGCACGCGCGAAAACGACGTCAGCTCAATGAATCTGAATGTCACCGGATTGTACGCCAATGGCGCATAGCCATGCAATGGAGCCGACTTGGCTGATGCCCCCGTTTTCCGTGTGCTTGCCATGACCTCGCCTCATAAGCTGTATTTAAATACAGCTTACCAAGCCGCTTTACCAAGGGCAAGTGGGTGAACACCTTGCGCAGGACCCTATTCCCCGACCGCTTCCACCCACCCCGCATCATGATTCTCCGGGTGATTCACCCGATTGCCAGGCGGCCCGGCGAAGCAGGCGGCTAGTTCCATCGCCGAGGGCGGGAAAGGGATGCCGCAGGCGCGCGGCAGATTGCCGTGGCGAGCTGAAATCCTCGTGATATCGTGCGCCGGACTGCTCTCCTCCGATCACGCCATGCCTGATCCGCAAGACCAGCAACGCCTTGCTGCCCAGCTACGCGCCCTGCTCGCGCCCGGCGAGCCCGTCCTGTGGTCCGGCTCACCCGACCCCAAAGCCTACCGGACCCTCCACACCGGCGGTGGCTGGGTGGCGCTGATCTTCGTACTGGCGGGCTTTGGTTTTCCCGGTACCTTCATCGCGATGACCGAGGCAAAAGACGCCGGGTTCTGGTTCACGATGCTGTTTTTTTCCCTGATCGGCTTCGTGGGCCTGTGGGGATTCACCCTTCCCCGCCGCGCGCAGCAGCAGGCCGGTCGCACCCTCTACGCCATTACCGGGCAGCGCGCCCTGATCGTGATGACCAACAACGCGCCGGAATCGATGGCCCTGGACCAGCTCGAGAGCATCAGCGTGACCGAACGCCGCGACCGCTCCGGCGACCTGATGCTGCGCTTCGACTACGACCGCGCGCGCGACCAAGCCAGTGCGGTACGGCGCGACCGGTTCGTTGGCCTGCCGCGCGTGCGCGAAGTGGCGGCCATCCTGCGCCGCGCTGCGAGCGGCGAATCTGCCCCTGCACCCGCTGCGCCGGGCGCACCGCGCGTGCCGGCCGACGCCCCGGTCAATGCGCGCCGCCTCCTGCCCTGGCTGGACGCCGACGAGCGCATCACCTGGGCGGGCAAGCCGTCGGCACGCGCCAAACGCACCGAGCTCTGGTAC
>CAYUEG010000044.1:0-27476 GCA_964443245.1 uncultured Burkholderiales bacterium
CGGCTGGATGGGCGTGATGCCCTACCGCTACAGCTACGACACCAAGGACGCGCCGGGCATGCAGGCGATCAAGGAGTACGCCGCCAAGGCGCGTCCGCAAATGCAGTACATACCCTTGTTCTACACGCACGGCTGGCTGGTCGGCATGATCTTCGCCGAAGTGATTGAACGGTGCCTCAAGGCCAACAAGGCCCTGACCGGGGTCAACATGAAGGCGGCCCTGGAGTCGATCAACGATTGGGACACCGGTGGCATTACCGGCCTCCTCGCATCGCTCAAGGGCCACCAGATTGCCTCGGGCCGCATCTATTCCTACGATGCCAAGACCAAGCTTCTCGAACCCGCCAGCGGCTGGATCAAGACTGCTTGAGTAGACGATTGCTGTGAGTGAAGGCCAGGCCGCCGGCGCACCCGCGCTGGCGGTGGAAAACATCGAGGTGGTCTACCACCATACCGTGCAGGTATTGCGCGGCTTGTCGCTCGTCGTGCCGACCGGGCAGATCGTGGCCTTGCTGGGTTCAAACGGCGCCGGCAAGACCACCACGTTGAAGGCGATCTCCGGGTTGTTGCCGATGGAGGTGGGCGAGATTCGCGGCGGCCACATCCGCTATGAGGGCGAGCGCATCAATGACCTGGCGCCGCATCTGCTGGCGCGGCGTGGCGTCGGCCATGTGCGCGAGGGGCGCCACGTGTTCCAGGACCTGACGGTCGATGAGAACCTGGTTGCCGCCGGCAGCGCGCTGATCGGCCGCAACATCAGGCCCGAGCCGGAGCTGATCTACGAGTACTTTCCGCGTCTGAAGGAGCGGCGTGGCCAGATCGCCGGCTATCTCTCCGGTGGCGAGCAGCAGATGCTGGCAATTGGCCGCGCGCTGCTCGGCAAGCCCAGCCTGATGCTGCTTGACGAACCCTCGCTGGGCCTGGCGCCGCTGGTGGTGGAGCAGATCTTCGAGATCATTGCGCGCATCAACCGTGAGCAAGGCGTCTCGATGTTGCTGGTCGAACAGAACGCCATGGCTGCATTCGGCATCGCGCAGTATGGCTACATCATGGAAAGCGGCAAGGTGGTGATCGACGGGCCGACCGAGAAGCTGGTGAAAGACCCGGATGTGCAGCGTTTCTATCTGGGCTATGGCGAGAAGTCGGATGCGCTGGCCAGCTTTCGCGATGTCAAACACTACAAGCGCCGCAAGCGCTGGCTATCGTGAACAAACCGGATCCTCACGCCACGCTGCCCAACAAGCTGCGGCACTGGGCGCAGCATCGGGCGCATGAAGTCGCCTTGCGCCAGAAAGATTTCGGCATCTGGGAGCCCTTCACCTGGGCCGACTACGAGCGCCATGCGCGGCATTTCGGGCTGGGGCTGGCCAAGCTCGGACTGCCTGACAAGGGCCACGTGGCGATCATCAGCGAGAACCGCAAGGAATGGGTATTCACGCAACTGGGCGCGGGCATGATCAACGCGGTGACGGTGGGCGTGTATCCCACCTCGCCGGCGCCGGAAGTGGAGTACCTGCTGCAGGCATCCGATGCACGCATCATCGTCTGCGAAGACCAGGAGCAGCTCGACAAGGTGCTCGAAGTCCGCGCGCGCCTGCCGCAACTGACGCACCTGATCGTGATCGACCCCAAGGGCTTGCGCCATTACAAGGTGGACAACCTGCTGACGTTCGAGGAGGTCACCGCACTCGGCGCGGCGTTTGAGGCGGAGCAACCGCGCCTGGTCGAGGAGCGGCTCCAGGGCCAGAGCGAAGACGACATCGCCTTGATGATCTTCACTTCCGGTTCCACGGGCCGGCCCAAGGCGGCGATGATTTCCTACGGCAACATCAACGCCATGGCAACCGGCACCGACGCGATCTATCACTGCACGCCGGCCGACTCGACCGTCTCCTACCTGCCCCTGTGCCACGTGGCCGAGCAGATCTATTCGGTGTATCTGCCCCTGCAGGGTGGCGTGGTGGTGAACTTTGCCGAGAGCCTGCGCACGATTCAGAGTGATTTGCGCGAGATTGCGCCCACCCTGTTTCTCGGCGTGCCCCGCATCTGGGAAAAGCTGCATGCCTCGATCGAAATCAAGATCCGCGAGGCGGGCGGCTTCCGGCGCGATCTCTACCAGCGCGCGTTCGCGGCGGTGTCGCCTTTTGCTGCCAAGCCGCGCGAAGCCTGGTCCACGGGTGAGCGCCTCACCTTCGGCTTCTGGTACTGGGTGGTGCTGCGCGCACTGAACAACTTCATCGGCCTGCGCGAGTGCCGGCTGGCGCTTTCCGGCGCGGCGCCGATTGCACCGGAAATGCTGACCTTCTTCCGGGTGCTGGGTGTGTCGATCCGCGAAGGCTACGGCATGACCGAGACTGCCGGTGTGGTGACGGTGCAGCGCAGTGCGGCGTCGCCGGTCGGTACGGTGGGTGAGCCCATCCCCGGCATCGAGACCAGGCTGGCGGATGACGGTGAACTCCTGGTGCGCGGCCCCACGGTGTTCAAGGGCTACTACCGCAACGAGGCTGCCACGCGCGAGGCGATTGACGCCGAGGGCTGGCTGCACACCGGTGATGTGGCCGAGATGGTCGGCAACGAGATCAGGATCGTCGACCGCAAGAAGGACATCATGATCACGGCGGGCGGCAAGAACATCACGCCGTCGGAAATCGAGAATGCCCTCAAGTTCTCCGCCTACATCAAGGAAGCGATCATCGTGGCCGACAAGCGCCAGTTTGTTTCCGCGCTGATCCAGATCGACCCCGAAACGGTGGGCAAATGGGCAGAGGAATCGAATCTGGCCTACACCCACTTTCGCAGTCTTGCCGAGCACGCCAGCGTGCGCGAACTGATCCAGGCCGAGATCGACGCTGTCAACGCGCGCATGCCGCAGGTGCAGCACGTGCGCAAGTTTCACCTGCTGGTCAAGGAGCTCGACCATGACGATGGCGAGGTCACCGCCACCATGAAGGTCAAGCGCAGCAGCATTACCGGCAAGTACGCCAGCGAGATTGAGGCGTTGTACGGCGGCCGTGCGCAAGCGTAAGGGGCGCCGGCACGGAACCGCCGTGTGATCCGGGTGGACCATCGCCATCGGCCCGGGAATCAGCCCAACAATCGGCCCCAGAAGCCCTCCCACCAACGGTTTTCATTTACCTACCCTGCGGAACATGTCCATGACTTCACATCCAGCGATTCGCTTTGACAACCGTGTCGCCGTCATCACCGGTGCCGGCGGCGGCCTCGGCCGTGCCCATGCCCTGCTGCTCGCCGCGCGTGGCGCCAAGGTGGTGGTCAACGATCTTGGCGGCACGCTCAATGGCGTGGGTGGCGACAGTGCTGCCGCCGACAAGGTGGTGGGCGAGATCAAGGCGGCCGGTGGCGAGGCGATTCCGAACTACGACAACATTGCCAGCCCGGAAGGGGCGCGCAGCCTGATCGAATCCGCCGTCAAGGCCTATGGCCGCATCGATGTGCTGATCAACAATGCCGGCATCCTGCGCGACAAATCCCTCGCCAAGATGGAGGCGGCCGACTTTGCGTCGGTGGTCGCGGTGCACCTGATGGGTTCGGCTTACTGCTCGCAGGCCGCGCTGGGCCACATGCAGGGGCAGGGCTATGGCCGCATCGTCATGACGACTTCGGCCGCCGGCCTGTATGGCAACTTCGGCCAGACCAACTACGGCGCTGCCAAGCTTGGCCTGGTGGGGCTGATGAATTCACTGAAGCTGGAAGGGCGCAAGTACGGCATCCTGGTCAACACGATCGCCCCGGTGGCGTTGACGCGCATGACGCAGGACCTGCCGTTTGCGGCGATGATCAAGGAAGCCTCGCCCGAGCGCGTCTCGGCTGCCGTGGCGTATCTGGCCTCCGAGGCCTGCACGTTTTCCGGAGAGGTGGTGGCGGCTGGCGCCGGCTACTTCGCCCGGGTGCAGATCATGGAAAGCCAGGGCGTGCACCTGCCGCTGGCCGAAGTCTCGCCGGAAGCCTTTGCCGCCAGTTGGGACAGGATTGCCGACATGGCCGGTGCGCGGCCCTTCGATTCGGCGGGCGCAGCGCTGGCCGGGGCGTTCTCTCCGGACTGAGCCCGGCGGCCGCAGGCCCGGCGCAAGCGGCAGTGCGATCTGCCGCGACGCTCCCGGGAACTACCCGCCCATCTGGGAGTTGAGGTGCTGCACACGCCCGCTCATCGAGCGCAGCAGTGCCAGCCCGATGGCCGGGTGCTCCCGCACGATCTTGACGAAGGCATCGCGGTTCACCGGCAGCCATGCCCCGTCTTCCTCGGCCATCGCCGTGGCGGCGCGCGGGCTGGCGCTGAGCAGTGCGGATTCACCGAAGGTCTCGCCGGCGCTGATCTGCTCGACCGGGTTGCCATTGACCCCGATGGTGACGCGGCCCTTGAGCAGCACGTACATGTTGACGCCCATGGCGCCCTGGCTGACGACGGTTTCGCCACGCTTCATGGCGGTCGGCAGCGGGTCGCCCATGGTGTGGCGCAGCTTGGCCAGCTGGTCGGCATTCAAGCCGGCACCGCCCAGACGCGGCACCAGCGCGCCCTTTTTGGCGGCGAGCAGTTTCTCGACACTGCGGCGCATCTGTCCGGTGAGGTTGCTCACCAGCTGCAGCGCAAACTCCGGCGCCTGCTGCAGGGAGGTCAGCACGCGCTTCTCGTCCAGAGACAGCAGGCGCGATTTCTTCAGGGCGGTGGCGGTGGCACTACGCGGCGCATCCGAAATGATCGCCAGTTCGCCGAAGGTTTCGCCGGGCAGCATCATGTAGAGCGGCTTGCCCTTGAGGGTGAGCGCAATCTGGCCCTCGAGGATCAGGTACATGCGCGCGCGCTTGGCGAACATGCCGGAGGGCTTTTCGCCTTCGGCAAACACGCTGGTGCCTGCCTCGAAGGTTTCCTCTTCGCCGGCGATGCGAAAAAAACGCATCGCCAGTTGCGGGTCATGCGGCAGCGGTGCGGCCTTGGCCGGAATTTGCGTGGCGGTGGGCGCAGGCGCCGCCGGCGTGGCGGGCTTGGGGGCGGCGGGGGCGAGATGGGAAAAGTCGAGATCGTCCATGGTCTTCCAAGCTTGGTGCAAAAACGGCATTCTAGAGCTTGTTCTGCTGGTGCGGAGGGTGTTGCGGCGTCAGGGTCGCACAGCGATGCCATCGGAGCTTCATTTGAAACCCGGTTTCACCAAACGATCGTTTGTTTTATACTTCCCCCATGCGCGACGTCTACATCATCGGTGCAGCCTGCACCGCGTTCGGCAAGCATGCCGACAAATCCTTTCATGATCTGGCCCGCCTGGCCTATGCCGAGGTGCTCGCCGATTGCGCCCTGCCGTTTGCACCCGGCGGTGGTGCTCTGATCGAGCAGGCCTGGTTCGGCAATTGCGGCATGGGACAGTGGGGACAGGGCGGCATTCGCGGCCAGGTGGCGTTTACGCCGCTGGTCGAGGAAGGCTTGTTTCCCGAACGCGTCCCCATGATCAACGTGGAAGGGGGCTGTGCCACCGGTGCGTTTGCATTTCACGGTGCCTGGAAGGATGTGCTCTCCGGCCAGTGTGAGGTGAGCCTGGCGATCGGGGTCGAGAAGCTGGTCAGCCCGGACCGCCCCGAGCGTGTGCCGGAAATGTTTGCCACCGGCATCGACCAGCTCGACCGTGAGAAATGGCTGAGGTACTACGAGCAGGCGGGCGCGGAAGCGGGCAAGCCGTTTGAGCCCGGGCCCGGGCGTACCGTGTTCATGGATACCTACGCCATGCAGGCGGCCTGGCACATGAAGCGCTTCGGCACCACCCAGCGCCAGATTGCCGCTGGTGCGTCGAAGAACCACTACCATGGCAGCTTGAACCCGAAGGCACAGTACCGCTTCGAAGTGTCGGTGGACGAAGTGCTGGCCGACCGCGAAGTCAGCTTCCCCCTGACCCGCTCGATGTGCGCGCCGATGGGAGATGGCGCGGCGGCGGCGATCCTGTGCTCGGAGGCAGCGCTGGCCAATTTCCCCAGGGCGGTACAAGCGCGGGCGGTGAAGGTGCGCGCCTCCACCCTGTCCGGAGGCAAGTACCGCAAGCTCGATGAGCCGGGGCTGTCGAAGATCGCGGCTGACAAGGCCTACGCCAGGAGCGGTTTGCAGCCCGGTGACATGCACGTTGCCGAAGTGCACGATGCCACATCGTTCTGCGAAATCTTCCAGATCGAGATGATGGGGTTCTGCCCGGTGGGGGAGGGCGGCAAGTTTGTCGAATCGGGCGCCACGCGCCTGGGCGGCAAGATCCCCGTCAACGTCTCCGGCGGGCTGGTTTCGAAGGGCCACCCGATCGGTGCCACCGGCCTGTCCATGGTGTACGAAATCACGCAGCAGCTGCGCGGCGAGTGCGGTGCGCGCCAGGTCAAGGGCGCTTCGCTCGGCATCATCGAGAACGGTGGTGGCGTAATGGGGTTTGACGAGGCCGCCTGTGCCGTCACCATTCTGGAGAAATGCGCATGAACGCTGTCACTGAAGGTTCCTTGAGCGACGCCCGAATCGATTACCGGCCGGAAGATCCGGCGATTCTGGCCAATCCTTACGCCCTGTTCGACCGCATGCGCGCCGAAGACCCGGTGCACTGGAGTCCGCGCCTGAAAAGCTGGGTGCTGACGCGCTATGACGACGTCAAACGCGTCTGTCTGGAGCCGCAGCGCATGTCATCGGATCGCCTGCGCCCCTTTTTCGCCAGCATCCCGAGCGAGGAAGCCAAAAAGATTGGCGACATCATGCGCTATCTCTCGCTCTGGATGGTGTTCAAGGACGCGCCCGAGCACACGCGCCTGCGCAAGCTCACCTCGAAGGTATTCCACAACAAGTCGATGCAGGCGATGCGACCGCAGGTCGAGGAGATTGCGCACTGGCTGATCGGCCAGATCGGTGATGCGGACGAATTTGACTTCGTCGCCTCGTTTGCCGGCCCGTTGCCCTGCCTGGTGATCATGGCCATGCTGGGCGTACCGCGCGAGGATCTGGCCAAGGTCAAGCGCATGTCCGATGAAATGGCGCTGTTCATCGGTTCGTCCCGCACCTCCAGCGAAAAGTACGATACCGCCGAAGCTGCTACCCACGAGATGGCCGAGTACTTCCGCCACCACATTGCCGCCCGGCGCGTGCGCCCGCAGGCTGACCTTTTGACCGAGCTGGTGCAGCTGGACGACAACGGCGACCGCCTGAGTGAAGATGAGCTTGTGGCCACCTGCATCCTGCTGCTGTTCGCCGGGCACGAAACCACCACCAACCATATCGCCAACGGCATGTTGTCGTTGACCCGCTTCCCCGGGGAAATGGCCAAGCTGCGCGCCAATCCGGGGCTTGCGGCGGATGCGGTCGAAGAGCTGCTGCGCTATGACGGCCCGTCCGGGGCACAGGTGCGTATCGTGGCCCAGGCGCACGAACTGCGCGGCAAACAGCTCAAGGAAGGCGATCGTGTCTTCATGATGCTGAACGCGGCCAACCGCGACCCGGAAGCCTATGCCGATCCGAACCGGCTCGATCTTGGCCGCGACGGCGTGCCGCACCTGACCTTCGGTTTCGGCCAGCATATTTGCCTGGGCTTCCCGCTGGCGCGTCTGGAAGGGCAGGTTGCGTTCCCGGCATTGCTGCGCCGCTTCAGGTCGATCGAGACGGTCGGGCCCGAGCCGGAATGGATCAATTCGCTGGTGTTTCGCGGCATGAAGGCCTTGCCGGTTCGGGTTGCCCGAACCTGACGTTTTGGGTGGGGCGGGCGATACAGGGGCGATACAGCCAACCCGTTGCGCAGTTGCGGATCAGCGTGCGCCGCCCGCGCGTGACGGGCGCACCAGCGGATCGCACCAGCGGATATTTGCGGGCTGGTTCAAATATGCCCTTGAAAAAGGCGTGCACGCCTATAATCTTCTCCCTTCCTGTCCCTTTCCAGAGAGTGCGATCATGCCTGAAGCCGCCCGCGAAAAACTGCTTGCCGATGTGAAAACCCTGATGGCTGACGCCGATGAAATCGTCAAAGCCATGGCAACGTCTACTGGTGAAAAAGCTGCAGAACTGTCCGACAAACTGCGGGTGAAGCTGCGCGCCGCCAAAGAAAAGATGGGCGATATCCAGGAGCTGGCGGTGGACAAGGCCAAAGCGGCCGCCCGTGTGACGGACGACTACGTGCATGACAATCCGTGGCAGGCAGTCGGCATTGCCGCCGCTGTCGGCTTTGCCATCGGCCTGTTGATCAACCGTCGCTGATCCATCTGATCCGGTGGCCGTCGCGCCCGGGTAGGAGGGCGTGACGGGGATGCTTACCTTGGAACCTTGATGACCGACCCGGCAAATCCTGGCGGGGACGCAGCGCGTCCGGCGGGCCTGTTTGCCTCGCTGCGCGGGGTACTGGTATCCGTTCTGGGGATTGCCGGCACCCGGCTCGAATTGATCGGGCTGGAAGTGGCACAAGAAAAGGAACGGCTGGTCGGCCTGCTGTTCACCGTGCTGGCTGCCGCATTTGCCTTGTCCCTTGCGGTCCTGCTGGCGACGTTTCTCGTCATTGCCCACTTTTGGGATAGCTACCGGCTGACCGCCATTGGCGCCTTTGTCGTGCTGTACGCGGTGCTCGGTGGCTGGCTCATTACCGGGCTGAAACGCGAACTCGCGGCCCATCCGCCGCTGTTCTCTGCCACCCTCGCCGAACTGGAAAAAGACCGGGCCGCCCTGCGCGCGGGCATGCAACGCGGAGAGCCACCGGCACCATGAACCCGCGCCTGGAACAATTGCAGTTGCGCAAGGAGGCGCTGGTCATGCGCGCCGAACTGGAACGCATCGAGCTTGCCCAGCAGGTGTCGGCGTTAAGGCGCCCTGCCGAGGTTTCGTACAAGGGCCTGCGCCTGGTCTCCCTGTTGCGAGGCCCGGTCGTGGGCCTGCTGGCGAGCCGCTTTGGCAATACCGCACCGGCGGGGTTGCTCGGGCAGGTCGCACGCTATGCCGGTTACGTGTTTGCCGGCTGGCGCGTGGTGCGGGCGTTTCGCGATCTGCTGGGCGGCGGTGCGAGCAGCAGCAGGCCACGCACCTGATTGCACCTGACTTCATGCAGGGCACGGCCCGGGCGGGTTCTTGGGCCGCCTGTTCCATCCTGACTATAAACCGAGCTCGCTCCAGAGCGCATCAATACGCGCCTTGACGGCCGCATCCATTGCCAGCGGGCGGCCCCATTCGCGGGTTGTTTCGCCAGCCAGCTTGTTGGTGGCATCCATCCCCATCTTGCCCCCGAGCCCGGATACCGGCGAAGCGAAATCGAGGTAGTCGATCGGTGTGTTCTCCACCAGAAGCGTATCGCGCACAGGGTCCACACGGGTGGTAAGTGCCCACACCACTTCTTTCCAGTCGCGAATATCCACGTCGTTATCCGTCACGATCACGAACTTGGTGTACATGAACTGGCGCAGGAAACTCCAGACCCCGAACATCACCCGCTTGGCGTGGCCGGGGTAGGCTTTCTTCATGCTCACCACCGCCAGCCGGTAGGAGCAGCCCTCGGGAGGAAGATAGAAATCGGTAATCTCGGGGAACTGCTTTTGCAACAGCGGCACGAACACTTCATTGAGTGCCATGCCGAGCACGGCCGGCTCGTCCGGCGGCTTGCCGGTGTAGGTGGAATGGTAGATCGGTGCATGACGCATGGTGATGCGGTCGATCGTGAACACCGGAAAGCGCTCGACCTCGTTGTAGTAACCGGTGTGGTCGCCAAACGGGCCTTCGAGCGCGGTTTCGTATCCTGAGGGGTCGTTCGCGTCGGGACGAATCGCACCTTCAAGCACGATTTCGGCCGATGCCGGCACGCGCAGGTCGTTGCCCAGGCATTTGACCAGCTCGGTTTTTGCACCGCGCAACAGCCCGGCAAACTGGTATTCACTCAGGGAATCGGGTACCGGCGTGACCGCGCCAAGTATCGTGGCCGGATCGCAGCCGAGCACAACGGCAACAGGGAAGGGCGTTCCCGCGGCAGTAAGTGCATGCTCACGAAAGTCAAGTGCGCCGCCGCGATGCGCCAGCCAGCGCATGATCACCTTGTCGCGCGCGATCACCTGCTGGCGGTAGATTCCCAGGTTCTGCCGGGGCTTGTGCGGTCCGCGCGTGACCGTGAGGCCCCAGGTGATCAACGGTCCGGCATCGCCGGGCCAGCAGGTCTGGATCGGCAGGCGGGCCAGATCGACCGCGGTGCCTTCCCAGCGCACCTCCTGGCAGGGCGCTGACGAGACTTCGCGCGGTGCCATGTTGAGCACCTGCTTCAACACCGGCCATTTGTCCCAGGCGTCCTTCAAGCCCTTGGGCGGTTCCGGTTCCTTGAGGAACGCGAGGAGCTTGCCGATTTCGCGCAAGCGCGCCAGCGCTTCGGCATCGGTGGCGCAGTCTTCACCCATGCCCATGGCCACCCGGCGCACCGTGCCGAACAGGTTGGCCAGCACCGGCATGTCATAACGCCGCACATTGCCATGCTCGGCATGCTGGGGCGCCTGGAACAGGACTGCGGGCCCGCCACTGCGCAGCAGCCGGTCGCCGATTTCGGTCATTTCCAGGACCGGGGAGACCGGAGTCGCCACTTTTTTCAGCTCCCCGCGCCCATCGAGAGCTTCCAGAAATCCTCTAAGATCTTGATATTTCAAGGTTTTTTTGATTAACCACAATTGACGATTGAAAGTATACGCCTAAACCCTTGATTTTGCTGGAAATCGCCCGGAAAAATTCCCTAACCATTTGAATTTAATGGAGAAAAATTAGATTGACGCCTCCATCAACCCTGCCTACAATTCGGCCCACAACAAGGGAGGACGAGTTTGATCGTGCCTCCCTTTTTTATAGATGCGGTTTCGTCTGATGCAGCATCCCCCGGAACGCAAGGGTTTCATCCGGGTCATCAGGGCAGCAGCTGATCCAAAGGACATCACGTCCCGGCTGCGTCCACTAGTTGTTCAAGTACTAACTCGCCGTTGACGCTGTTCTCCATAATCGAACAGGCCGCGCGGCACATTCCGGTCTGGTGGAATATTGGGGACACGCGTGAGCTCCAAACCAGGCCCTCGACTGCGAAGCACAGGAACTCTGCCGATTCAGCTTTTCCTTGGCGGGGTGAGTGTGCAGAGATAGGAGGCACAGTATGTCGCGTTTTACAAAAAATCGCCTGGCCGGCTTGATTGGACTGGCTGGCAATCTGGTCAAAAGCAGTTTGATGGTGATCGGGGTGGTTGCACTGGTGGCGTGGGAAGTACAAAGCTTTACCTACGCCAAGCCCGGCACCAAGCTGGACAACATGTCCCCGGTGCTTTCCAGCATCCGCCCGGCCAGGTTGGCCTCCGAAACGGCGGCGCAGGCGGAAGAATCGGAGATCGATCTTTCCAGCCTGGGTTCGGCGGATGAACATACCCGCATCGCCACGTTCCTGGCGAAAAAGTACCAGGTCTCACAGGAAGCCACCAAACTGCTGGTGGGGGCGGCTTATCTGGCTGCCAAGGAAACCGGCGTCGAGCCACACCTGATCCTGTCGGTCATGGCGATCGAATCACGTTTTCACCCGTTCGCCGAATCGCCGATGGGCGCGAAAGGCCTGATGCAGGTGATCCCGAAGTTCCACATGGACAAGTTCGAGCCCTTGGGTGGCCAGGACGCGGTACTCAATCCGGTGGCCAATATCAAGGTCGGCGCGATGATCCTGAAGGACTACATCCAGCGTTTTGGTGGCGTCGAGGCCGGCCTGAAGGCCTATTCCGGTGCCAGTGGAGACGATTTTGGCTACCCGAACAAGGTGATCGCCGAGCGTGACCGGCTGCGGGCCGTCGGCAAGGGGACGTTGCGCTTTACGCCCGCGCTTGCCGCGCCGGTGACCCCCGCTGCACCCGCACCCAAAAGTCCGGTTGGCGACAAGGGTGTCCTGCCGTTGACGCTGAACGAAGCGCCGGTGCGCGCCGAAGAGGTCTGAACCGGGGCCGCCACCATTCTGCCGCGCTCCACGGCGCGGCATCCGGGAAACGTTGTGACGCCAGCGTCGAGGTTCAGGTCAGCACGATCGGCGTGAAACGGCCGCGTGCTGCGATCTGCGGCCAATCCCAGTCGATACCCAGGCCCGGTGTTTCGGGCGGAATGGCGTAGCCATCCCGGATCGTCAGGCGGCTTGACGTCAGATCGTCCAGTTGCGGAATGTACTCGACCCAGCGCGCGTTCGGCACTGCCGCCGTCAGGCTCACGTGCAATTCCATCAGGAAATGCGGGCAGATCGATACGCCCAGTGTTTCGGCCAGGTGTGCGGTCTTCAGCCAGGGCGTGATGCCGCCGATGCGTGCCACATCGGTCTGGATCAGGGTGCAGGCCCCCGCCTTGAGGTAATCCGCCAGCTGCGCCGGGTGGTACAGCGATTCGCCTACCGCAATCGGCAGGGTCGTATGGGCGACCAGTTGCCGGTGGGCATCCAGATGTTCTGCCGGCAGGGGTTCTTCGAACCATGCCAGGTCGAACGGTTCGTACAAGCGTGCGCGCCGGATCGCCTCGGATAGCGTAAAGGCCTGGTTGGCATCGACCATCAGCTCGAACCCGGGGCCTACCGCTTCCCTCAAGGCGCGCAGACGGGCGACGTCTTCGGCCGCATGCGCCTTGCCCACCTTGACCTTGGCCCCATGAAAGCCCGCGGCCTTCGCTGCCAGGGTGTCTTCCACGATCTGCCCGATCGGCAGGTGCAGCCAGCCGCCTTCCGTGGTGTACACCGGTACGCTTGACTGTGCACCCCCCGCCATTTTCCAGAGCGGGAGGCGGGCGGCGCGGCAGTTGCGGTCCCATATGGCGGTATCGATGGCCGCCAGCGCCAGGCTGGTGATGGCTCCGACCGCGGTAGCATGGGTGTGAAAGAACAGGTCTTTCCAGATTGCCTCGAAGCAGTTCGCATCGCGGCCGATCAGGCGCGGTGCCAAGTGATCGCGCAGCAACGCCACCACGGACGAGCCTCCGGTTCCGATCGTGTAGGTATAACCGGTGCCGGCCGTGCCGTCGGCACAGTGCAGGGTGACAAAGACGGTTTCCTGCCGGACGAACGACTGGATTGCGTCCGTGCGTACCACTTTCGGCTCCAGATCGACCTGGCGAATCTCGATGCGCTCAACTGTGGACATCACCAACCTTTCCCGCAGTGCGGCATGATCGATTGCTTGACACGCCGCCTGCCAATGTGGAATTCTTCGGCAACTGGTCAATTGGTCTGACCAATTTATCGGATTGTTTCGCGCGGCCACCTCGCCGTCAAGCACCCTCTTTTTCCCCATGCCGCTGGCCAGCATCGAATCGAAGCGCCTGTACCGTCAGATTGCCGAGCAACTGCGCGGCATGATCACCAATGGCGAGTATGCGCAGGGCACCCGCTTGCCGCCGGAACGGGACCTGGCCGCGCAACTTGGCGTCAGTCGTCCCTCCGTGCGCGAGGCGCTCATCGCGCTTGAGGTTGAAGGTTACGTCGATATCCGCATCGGCTCGGGCATCTACGCGCGCAAGCCGGAAACGCTTGGTGTGGGTGTTGCTCTGACGCAGGAAGAAGGGCCGCTGGAGCTGACACGGGCCCGCGCGGTGGTGGAACCCGAAATTGCGGCCCAGGCCGCACGCAGCATCAAGCGTGCCCAGATTGACGGGATTCGGGCGGCCATCGAACTGATGGAGCAAGACGCGGCAGCGGGCCGCATTCCGATTGCCGGTGACCGGCAGTTCCATGTGCGTATTGCCGAGGCAACCGGCAATGCAGTGCTGGTGAGCGTGGTCGGCCAGATGTTCGACGGCCGCTCCAACCCCTTGTTTGTCAAGCTCGCAGACTATTTTGAAAACCCGAAAAGCTGGGCAGCGGCGATTGCCGAACACCGGGCCGTGCTCGAGGCGCTGGCCGCGCGTGACCCCGATGCCGCACGCGAAGCGATGCGCAGCCACATGCAGCTTTCCCACAAGCGGTTTACCGCCGGCTGGCCCGGCGTGCGCGGGGAAGCGGGCCGGTCGGCTCCCAAGCCCGGCTGAAGCACACCCCGTCCGATTCGATCGTCAACCCGCCTTCTCAAAACCACAGCCTCCCATGATCAATTGTCAGATTCACAGCAAGGAAAAGATCGTTCTCGCAGCGCTGCCGGAACTCGAACCGCAAGCCGACGAGGTGGTCATTCGTCTCGGGGCCGGAGGCATCTGCGGCTCCGACCTGCACTACTACTTCGAAGGCAAGAACGGCAGCTTCGTGGTGCGTGAGCCGATGACGCCCGGACACGAGGCCTCGGGCGTGCTGGAACGGGTCGGCAGCAATGTCAGGGGCCTGGTGCCCGGCATGAAGGTGGCCGTCAATCCTTCCCATCCGTGCGGTCGATGCCCGGCGTGCCGCGGCGGCCGCGAAAACCTGTGCGAGCGCATGCATTTCCTCGGCAGCGCCAGCGTGTTCCCGCATGCCCAGGGCATGTTTGCCGACTTGTTCATCCTGGGTTCCCGGCAGGTCATGCCGGTGGACACCGGCGTTTCGCTGGGGGAACTGGCGTTCGCCGAACCTCTGGCTGTCGGTCTGCATGCCGTCCAGCGAGCCGGCGGCAATCTCTCGGGCAAGCGGGTGCTTGTTACCGGTGCCGGCACCATCGGCAGCCTGTGCGGCCTTGCCGCCAAGCTGGCTGGCGCCGCCGAAGTGACGGTCTGTGATGTGCTGGACCGGCCACTTTCCATTGCCAGGCAGGCGGGTGCCGACCATACCTTCCGCTCGGACACCACTGACGCCAAAGACTACGCCGGTCGCTTTGACATCGCCCTGGAGGCGGCAGGGCACCCGCGTGCGCTCGGCACTTGCCTGACAGCCGTCAAGCGCGGGGGTGTGATCGTGCAGGTCGGCACCCTGCCGAACGAGGATCTGCCTTTCCCGGCCAACAGCATCATGGCGCGCGAAATCGATTATCGCGGCGCCTTTCGCTGGGGCATCGAATTTGACTGGGCCGTGGACTACCTGGCCCACGGCAAAGTGGATGTCAAGCCGCTCCTGACCAAACAGTACCCGCTGGCACAAGCGGTCGAAGCCTTCAACCTGGCGCTCGACAAGACCCGCGCCACCAAGGTACAGGTAATGGGCGCCGGCATCCCGGTAGAAGTCTGAACCTGTCCAGCTTATCCCCCACACAACGCCACATTGGAGACCTGCATGTCCCGCTTCAACAGATTATTCTCTGCCGCACTGGCCACCACTGCGACCGCCCTTTGCCTGATGGCATCTGCGCACGCGCAAACCGTACTGCGCTTCGGTCACTACGGCCCGGTAGGCGACCCCGTTCACGTCGCCTCGCTCAAGTTCAAGGAGATTGTCGAAAGGGAAAGCGGCGGCGCGTTTCGCGTCGATGTCACGCCGGCCGAGGGCTTGGGTAAAGGGGCAGAGATGATTGTCGGCACCCAGCTGGGCACCATCGACATTTCGGTCACCGGCAATCCATTTTTCGGCGGTGTGGCGCCTGAGCAATCGGCCCTCGACATTCCATTCCTGTTTCGTACCCCCGATCATGCCTACCGCGTGATTGACGGCCCGATCGGACGCGAGTTGATGGACAAGCTCGAAGCCAAAAGTCTCAAGGGGCTCGCGTATTGGGAAATCGGATTTCGCAATCTCACCAACTCGGTCCGCCCGGTGCGCTCACCGGCTGATCTGAAGGCGATGAAACTGCGCACCACACCCAACCCGATGCATGTCGAAGCCTTCAAAATCTGGGGAGCCAATCCCGCTCCACTGCCGATTTCGGAAACCTACCTTGCACTCTCGACGCGCACGGTCGAAGGCCAGGAGAACCCGACCGTCCACATCGCCAAGCTTAAGTTCCAGGAAGTGCAAAAGTACATGTCGATCACCCGTCATGCCTTTACGGCAGCACCGCTGGTAATGAACCTGGCCAAGTTCAAGGCGTTATCTCCCCAGCACCAGGCGCTCATGATCAAGGCCGCCAAGGAAGCCGGAATGGTCGAACGCAAGACCAACCATGACCTTGAGGCAGAGAGCCTGGCGCTAATCAAGAAAGCCGGTGTCGAGGTGATCGAGAACATCGATACCGAACCGTTCCGTGCCGCGGCCTACGAACGGGTGCGCAAAATGTACACCGACAAATTCGGTGGAGAGGTTCTTGGCAAGATCGACGCCCTCAAATGATCGGCAGACCAACCGCTGAGGGTGCCGCTTGACCCTACCGATTCCAGCTGGCCGCATTGTTGATCTGTCAATGCCCATCACGACCCACTTTCGCTGGAAGGTGGATCGTGAGGAGACCGGCAATTTCGCCGAGGGCGATCAATACCTCGCGACGCGTCTGTCGATGTCGTGCCACGGCTTTACACACATCGATGCGCCGCGCCACATCATGGCTGACGGGGCGAGTACCGATGCGCTCGACCTCGATGCGGTCGTGGGCGAAGCCAAGGTGCTCGACGTCACCCACCTGCAACCCAATCAGCCGCTCACCGCGGCGATGATTGCCGAGCGCCGCCCCGACATCGGCAAGGGCACGCGCGTGGTGGTCAAGAGTGGCTGGGATCGGCAGCGCTCGCCGGCTACCCCGGCCTTCTGGCATGACGCGCCCTATTTCACGCGTGACGCAGCCGAGTGGCTGCTCGAGCGCGGCATCAAGAGCATCGCTTACGACTTTCCGCAGGACTACCCGATCCGCCAGATGATGAAAGGCGAACGTGTGCCCTTCGACCAGCATGTCACACATGATGTGCTGTTGCGCAATGGCGTAGTAATGATCGAATACCTGTGCAACACTGCCGAGGTCACGCGCGACACCGTTTTCCTGTGCGCCCTGCCCCTGCGTGTGACGCGTGCTGACGGTGCGCCCGCCCGCGTCATTGCCATCGAGCCCACATGAAACCGATTCGCATCACCGCCATTCGTCCGACTACCGTCACCGTGCCGCTGGAGGCGCCACTGCGCCATGCGAACGGCTGCCATTGGGGGCGCTTCGTGCGCACCATTGTCGAAGTCGAGACCGATGCGGGCATTACCGGCCTGGGCGAAATGGGTGGCGGCGGCGAAAGCGCCGAGAACGCGATTCGCGCGCTGGAAGGCTACCTGGTCGGCACCAGCCCGTTCGACCTTGAGCGCCAGCGCTTTGCGATTGCCAATCCCACCGCCAGTCTTTACAACAACCGCACGCAGATGCTGGCGGCGGTCGAGTTCGCGTGCATCGACATCATGGGCAAGGCGCTTGGTGTGCCGGCCTATCAGCTGCTTGGCGGCAAGCTGCGCGACGCCGTGCCTTTCGCAAGTTACTTGTTCTATCGTTACGCCAATGCAGATGGCCGTCACGAAACGCGCACCCTCGAGCAGCTGGTTGACCATGCCCGTGCGCTCAAGGCCACACACGGTTTCACCAGCCACAAGCTGAAGGGCGGCGTGTACCCGCCGCAGTACGAGCTCGCGTGTTACCGCGCGCTGGCGGAGGCCATGCCGGGGGACAGCTTTCGCTATGACCCCAACTGCGCCCTGCCGCTGGAAGACGCGGTGCGCTTCGGCAACGCGATTCGCGACATCAACAACGACTATTTTGAAGACCCGACCTGGGGCCTCAACGGCCTGCGTCAGGTGCGCGAGCGCACCGGCCTGCGCACGGCCACCAACACCGTGGTGGTCAACTTCGAGCAGCTTGCCACCAACATCCGCGACCACGCGGTCGACGTGATCCTGCTCGACACCACCTTCTGGGGCGGCATCCGCCCCTGCATCAAGGCCGCCGGAGTGTGCGAGACCATGCAGATCGGTGTGGCCGTGCATTCCTCGGGCGAACTGGGCATCCAGCTTGCCACCATGCTGCACCTGGGGGCCGTGCTGCCCAACCTTTCGTATAGCGCCGACGCCCACTACCACCACCTGATGGATGACGTGATCACGGGTGGTAAGATGTCATACAACCAGGGAGCAATTCGTGTACCCGACGGCCCCGGTCTCGGCGTCGCACTGGATCGCGACAAGCTCGGCCAGTACGCCGAACTTTACAAACGCCTGGGCGGGTATCCTTATGACAAAGACCCGGGTCGACCGGGCTGGGTGCCGCTGGTACCGAACACTGATTGGGCCGATCCCGAAGAGGCGAGACGCCCAGCCATGTAGATGTGAAGACATGACGAATCTTTCGCAACCGCATCACCACAAAGCTGTAGATCCGATCCACCAACCAAAGGAGAGACAAACATGAAAATGATGACCAAACTCGGATTGATCGCCGCCGCCGTCTTGGCAACTTCGGCATTGACCGTCGGCTCGGCCCTGGCCCAGCAAAAGCTCAAGTGGGCACATGTGTACGAAACCTCCGAGCCTTACCACACGCAATCGGTATGGGCCGCCGAGGAAATCAAGAAGCGCACCAATGGCAAGTTCGAGATCACCGTGCATCCGGCGTCTTCGCTCGGCAAGGAGACCGACATCAACCAGGGCATGGCGTTGGGCACCATCGACATGATCATCAGCGGCCCGTCATTCGCGGCGCGCAGCTATCCGCGCCTGGGCATCGCCTACTACCCCTTCATCTTCCGCGATGCAGACCATCTGCTGGCCTACAGCAAGAGCGCCGTGTTCAAGGAAATGATTGAAGGCTTTCGTGCCAAAACCGGCATTCAGATCCTGGCCTATACCTATTACGGTGCACGCCACACCACGGCGCAGAAGCCATTCACCGATTGCGCCGGCATGAAGGGCCTGAAGATCCGCGTGCCGGATGTGCCGGCCTATACAGCGACGCCGAAGGCCTGTGGCGCCAACCCGACACCGATCGCGTTTGCCGAGGTGTACCTCGCGCTGCAGAACGGCACGGTCGAAGCCCAGGAGAACCCGCTGACCACCATCGAAGCCAAGAAGTTCTTCGAGGTGCAAAAAGCCATTATGTTGACTGGCCACATTGTCGACGGCCTCACCACCCAGGTGGCTCCGCATGTCTGGAACAAGCTGACCGACGCCGAAAAGAAGATCTTTACCGATGTGGCCCTCGAGGCTGCTGCAAAGGCCACCGACCAGATCAAGAAGCGTGAGGCCGAACTGGTTGACGAGTTCAAGAAAAAGGGCCTGCAGGTGGTCACCGTCAATCGCAAGAGCTTCTCGGACGCAGTGCTGAAGAGCTCCACCGTCGAATCGATGGGCTTTGATAAGAAAGACTACGACCGCATCGTCGCGATCAAGTAACTTTCCCGTTCGCCCGCAGGGAGCGAAGACCGCCGGTCGCCAGCGGTCTTCGTTTCCTTGCAGATTGCTTTCCCGCACCATTGCGCCCGATGAGGGCGCCTTCGCCAGCAGGTGACCATGCACGCTGAACAGCAGAAAATTGTCGGTGAGGACGGCGAGTTTCATGTCGAGGATGAGGCTGTCGACCTTTCACACACTACCCCCGAAGCGTGGATCGCCCTGGCGTTTTTCTGGGCGCTCGGCCTGACCGTGTTCTACCAATTCTTCACCCGCTACGTGCTCAATGATTCAGCCGCGTGGACCGAGGAGATCGCCCGCTACCTGCTGATCGCCACCGTGTTCATCGGTGCGGCCATCGGGGTGACGAAGAACAATCACATCCAGGTGGACTTTTTCTACCGCTACCTTCCCCGGCAAGTCGGCCATGCAATGGCCTTGCTGGTTGATGTGCTGCGCATCGCCTTCTTTGGTGCCGCCGTGTTCTATACCGGCATGATGATGGACAAAATGAGCAACCTGAAGATGACCGTGATCGATTTTCCGGTCAACATCGTCTACGGCGTGTGCCTGCTGGGATTTGCCGCCATGTGCTTGCGCTCGATCATGGTGATGCGCGTGCATCTGAAGCGCGGTTACACCGTGCTGCAACGGCCCGAGTCAACCATGGAAGATCGGTAATCCACCATGCTCAAGATCATCTTTCTGTTCTTCATGAGCGGCGGTGTGCCAGTGGCCATCGCCATGGCTGGCGCATCCCTGGTGTATGTCATGACCACCGGCAACATCCCGTCGCTTGTGGTGTTCCACCGCATGATCAGCGGCATCGACAGCTTCCCGCTGCTGGCAGTGCCGTTCTTCATCCTGGCGGGCAACCTGATGAACAACGCCGGTATCACCACGCGCATCTACAACTTTGCCCTTGCCCTGGTGGGCTGGCTCAAGGGCGGCCTCGGCCACGTCAACGTCGTCGGCTCGGTCATCTTTGCGGGCATGAGCGGCACCGCGATTGCCGATGCTGCCGGCCTGGGTACGATCGAAATCAAGGCCATGACCGAGCACGGCTACGACAAGGAATTTGCCGTTGGTGTCACCGCGGCTTCTGCCACCCTCGGGCCGATCATTCCGCCCTCATTGCCCTTTGTCATCTACGCGATGATGGCCAATGTGTCGGTGGGCGCGCTGTTCCTGGCCGGCATCCTGCCGGGTGTGCTGATGGCGGTCTTGATGATGCTGACCGTTGCTTATTTTGCCCACAAGAATGGCTGGGGCGGCGACATCAAGTTTGAGCGCAGCCGTTTCGCCAAGGCGATCATCGAAACCATGGTCGTCATCGGCTGGCCGCTTCTGATGTGGGCACTCACGGTGTGGATGGGCATGCCGCCGCGCCCTACCGTCATTGCCGGCCTGGTGGCCCTGTTCATCGCCGACCGCCTGTTCAAGTTCCAGGCAGTGCTGCCGATCATGACGCCCGTCCTGCTGATCGGTGGCATGAGTACCGGCATCTTCACGCCGACGGAAGGTGCCATTGCCGCCTGCGTGTGGGCCATCATCCTGGGGTTCTTCTGGTATCGCACCCTGTCTTGGAAGATGTTCGTCAAGGTTTGCCTGGATACGGTGGAGACCACCTCCACGGTGCTGTTCATCGTCGCGGCCGCCAGCATCTTCGGCTGGATGCTCACTGCGACCGGCGTCACCAGTGCAATCGCCGCCTGGGTTCTGGCCTTCACCAAGGAGCCCTGGGTGTTTCTGCTCCTGGCCAATGCACTGATGCTGTTCGTCGGTTGCTTCCTCGAGCCGACTGCGGCGATTACCATCCTGGTGCCGATCCTGGTGCCGATCTGCCAGCAGTTGGGCATTGACCTTGTCCACTTCGGGCTGGTGATGGTGCTCAACCTGATGATCGGCCTGCTGCATCCGCCCATGGGCATGGTGCTGTTCGTGCTGGCGCGGGTGGCCAAACTCTCGGTGGAGCGAACGACCATGGCGATCCTGCCCTGGCTGGTGCCGCTGTTGGGCAGCCTGGCCGTGATCACCTTCTTTCCCAAGCTGGTGCTCTGGCTGCCGAATCTGGCGCGCTAGGCATCAATGCTCCTAGGCAATCGCCGGAAACCGTTGTCCCCCAACGGTTTCCGGGAGGGGCTGGTTCGAGGCGGGCTGGGCTCGGGGCGGTTGCCGTTACGCCGGTGCGGCGACGTTCACGCCCTTGACCTGATGACGCGCGATCGCGTCGGCGACAAAACCCGACGCCTTGACATCCTCGATGAAGGCCTGCAGCGCTGTCGCCACGCGCCCGCTGCTGCGATCGCTCACCACCTTGGGCATGCCCATCGCCTGTTGCACGGCGGTAAAGCGGCCTTCGAGGACCCGCGCACCCTGCAGCTTGGCAGCGTCGCCGATCAGTGCCGGGCGCAGACCCGCCAGGGCATCCAGCTTGTCGGCGACAAAGCGTTCAAACGCCCCCTGCATGCCCTCCACCCGCACCAGTTCCGCATGGCGGATCGTGCGCGACAGATAGAGGTCATAGGCGCTCTTGTCCATGACGGCGATGCGCTTGCCCGGGGCGTCCACTTCGTCGATGCTCCCCAGCGGCGAATCCGCCGGCAACAGGTAGGTCGCTTCAATTTCCAGATAGGGTGGAGTGAAATCGATTACGCTGGCGCGCTTCGGTTCGACCGCCAGGAACGCGATATCCCAGATGTTGGCCGATGCCACCTCGGCCATCGGCCCGGGCGCTTCGTACCCAACGAACGTGACAGGCAAGCCGGCACGGCGCCCCAGCTCTCGGGCAATATCGATTGCCACCCCGTAAGGTGCGCCGGTGGCGTCACGTCCGGTGATGAGGAAATTGGAGTAGTTCAGGCCCGTGCGCAGCGTGCCCGAAGGGGCCAGCGCTGACACCAGGTCGGCGGGAAAAGTGGAAGGCATGGCAGCGGTTGGAGCCGAGTAGGAAGGGGAACAGGCGCTGGCGACGCGTGTCGCGCCCCGGCCCTCGGTGCCATCTTACCCTGCTGCATTCCGTGTTTGCCTTGGCAAACACCCTGACTGCTCGAGCAACCCGAAGCCGGAGAGGGCCATCATCCACGAACAGGCAAGCGCGGCCCCTCCGGATTTAAGGCATATGATTCCCCACCGGACCAGCAAGCTTGGGTACATTCCTGCTATGCAATCCTTTTTTGTCCCGGAGACATGACATGAGCGCCTTGCCGAACGGCCCTTCCTTCAGCCATATGGGCCTGTATGTCCGCGACGTGGCGCGCATGGAAGACTTCTACAAGCGCGTGATGGGATTCACCGTGACCGACCGCGGCAATCTCGACACGCCGCGCGGCCCGGTCTATCTGGTGTTTCTCTCGCGCGACCCGGAGGAGCACCACCAGATCGTGCTCGCTTCCGGTCGGCCCGAAGCCGAGCAATACAACATCGTCAACCAGATGTCGTTCCGTGTGCCGGATCTGGCCTGGCTGCGCGCCCTGCACGGCAAGCTCATCCAGGAGCCCGGCATCACGGAAATCTCGCCGGCGACGCACGGCAACGCCATCTCGATCTATTTTCGGGATCCGGAAGGGACGCGGATTGAGTGTTTCATCGACACCCCCTGGTATTGCGACCAGCCGTTTCGGGTGCCGGTGGACTTCGGTCAGAGCGATGCGGCCATCATGGCGCAGTCAGAGCGCATTGCGCGCGCCGCCCCGAAGTTTGCGCCGCGCGCGCAGTGGGTCGCCGAGATGAAGCGCCGGATGGAAGCCGGCATGCATGCCTGATTCGCCGCAGTAGCGGGTTTACCAGGCCCATGCCAAAGACAGCGAGGCCAACCAGCTTGCCGGGCCGGTGACGCAAGGCGCCCGCTGCATTGAAATGGCGCCGCAGCGCCCCATCTTGGGGGTTGAGGCGCCGACTGTGTTGGTCGCGACCAAGGCGCAGCGAAAACCCAGAGTGAGAAAGAGGCCAGCACGAGATTGGATTTTTAGGTATATAGTGCATACTGCATGAAACCAAAAGGAGACATAGCGTGAAATCAATCTTTTCCAAAGGCTTTCTGATCGCGGCATTGGTCGGTGCATTTGGCTTGGCCGTCATCTCGACCGACGTTGAGGCCTCCAAGCGTATTGGCGGCGGCAAGTCCGTCGGCAAGCAATCGAACAATGTCAGCAAGCAGGCACCGCCGGCACAGGCCGCCCCCGCTGCAGCGCCCGCCGCTGCCCCCGGCGCTGCTGCCGCACCTGGTGCCGCTGCTGGTGCTGCTGGCGCTGCCGCTCCTGCCCGCAATCGCTGGTTGGGCCCGCTGGCCGGTATCGCCGCCGGCCTGGGGATCGCCGCGCTTCTGTCGCACCTGGGACTGGGTGGCGCGCTGGCCGATATCCTGATGAACGTGATCATGATTGGTGCGATTGCCATGGCGGCCCTCTTTGCCTGGCGCATGTGGCGCAACCGCAGCAACCCGCCCCTTGCCACCGCCGGTGGTCCGGCGGCGCCTGCCGCGGGCAACCCGTTGGCATCCAGCCCTGTGGCGACCGAGCGCAGCAGCTTTGCCGGCTCGGGCATGGGTGGCACCCCGCTCCCGGGCAGCCCCGCAGCGTTGGCGATGGGCGATACGGCCGCTCTGGCAACCCCTGTCGCCGCAAACCCGAACGATGGCACCTGGACGATTCCGGCCGGGTTTGATACCGAAGACTTCAAGCACATTGCCAAGATGTACTTCGTGCGGCTGCAGGCCGCCTGGGACGCGGGTGACGAGCAGGACATCCGCAACTTCACCACACCGGAAATGTTTGGCGTGATCAAGCTGGACCTGATGGGCCGCACCGAAGCCACCCACACCGATGTGGTGACGCTGGATGCACAGGTGCTTGGCGTAGAAGTGCAGGGCGAAACCACGCTGGCCAGCGTACGGCTGACCGGCACCATCCGCGAAACGAAGGATGGCCCGGCCGAAGCGTTCAAGGAAGTCTGGAACCTCGAAAAGCCGACTTCGGCACGTGCCAGCTGGGTGCTGGCCGGGATTCAGCAGGAATCCTGATCCGGCGGAAACGTCAGAAGCAGTACCGGCATCACGCATCGGCCTGGAGCGAAAGCTTCAGGCCGATTTCTTTTGTGGCGGGCAGAAGAGGTGCAGAAGCGCCGCAGCGTCAGGCTTTCGGCTTGGTGATCATGCCTTCGAGCAGCTTGATCATCACCGTGTAATACTCCTTGGCGTAGCCGGCATCACGCGTCTTTTCCAGCAGGGCGTGGGTGCGCGCCGCCTGCTCGGCCACCACGCCGCCATCACGCGCCAGCTCAAGGGCGAGCGAAAGATCCTTCAGCGCATACTCGGTCGGAAATGCCTGCAGCGGAAACTGGCCCGGCACCAGGGATTTGAAGCCCTGGTTGCGCAGCACGAAACTGTCGGAAGAGCCCAGCGCCATCGTCTCGAACAGCAGTTTGGGGTCGACCCCCGCCTCGCGCCCGATCAGCAGTGCTTCGGAAAGTGCATGCGCCGTCATGAAGACGATCATGTTGTTGAGGATCTTCACCGTTTGCCCGGCGCCGACAGCGCCGCAATGGGTGATGTCGCTGCCCATCGTCTTCAGGTACGGCAGCACCGCGTCGTAAGCCTCTTTCGGCCCGCCCACCATGATGCTGAGCGTGCCCAGCCGTGCCGCTTCGCGCAGCCGCGCTACCGGCGCATCGAGAAACACCATGCCCAGTGCGGCTGCTTCGGCTGCCAGCTCGCGGGTTTCCTTCACCGCCGAGGTGCTCATGTCGACAATGATCTTCAGGCGCCCCTGGTGTGCAAAGAAGCCACCCGGCCCGCGGCACACGTCGATCACCTGCTTGATTGCCGGCAGTGACAGGAACACCACGTCCGCCTGATTCGCCACTTCGGCAAGCGAAGCGCAAGGCTTGAACGCGGCGCTTTGCACACGCGCCGGGGCATCCGGCTGGGAATCGAAGCCGAACACCGGCAGGCCGCCCTTGTTGGCAAGGTTGGTGCACATGGGCGCGCCCATCACGCCCAGGCCGACGAATCCGAGGGATGCAATCGTGGTCATGTGGTGTCCTTAACGGGAAGGCGGCAGGTGCAGGCAGGCGATGCCGATTTCGTCGCCGTCAAAGCGCGGGTAGCGCTCCAGCACCTGCGGGTCGTGCCCCGGCACGATGAACGCGGGGGATTCGGCCAACTGGTGCAAACGGCGGTGGCCTTCGAGCATGTCCGCCAGGTTGTAGACGATGGTGAAAGGCCGTCCGCTTTCATGGTGTTCGTAGAAATGGCTCGCGTCCGACGCCAGCACCACCGCGCCGCGCGCCGTCTGCACGCGCAGGGATTGCATGCCCTTGGTGTGGCCGCCGATGTGGATCAGCTCGACTCCGGGCGCGATCAGTGCATCGCCGTTGTGGAACACCACGCGATCCGCATAGACCTTGCGCACCAGCAGCACCACGTCTTCCACCGAGTAGGCGTGGCGCATTGCCGGGTGGCACATGCAGCGGCCGGTGGCGTAGTCCATCTCGGCATCCTGAATGTGAAAGCGGGCATTGGGCAGTTTGTCCAGATTGCCGGCGTGGTCGTAGTGCAGGTGCGTGATCACCACATCCTCGATCGCATCCGGCGCCACGCCAAGCACGTTGAGCGCCTCGATCGGGCAACGCAACAGATTGCGCCCGCGCAACCTCGCAGTGGCGGCATTGAAGCCGGTATCCACCAGGATGTTGCGCTCCGGGGATTTCAACAGCCAGACGAAATAATCCAGTGGCATCGGGCCATCATGCGGATCGCCGCCGATGAAATTCTCGCTGCGCAGCCGGTCGTGCGCGGCATAGCGCACCGCGTAGATTTCGTATTGAGCGGCGCGATGCAACGTACTGTCGGCTGCGGCCATGCGGTCTCCTGAGGTGTGCTGAGATGTGCTGAGGGGTGCTGAGATCGGCCCGGCCCCTGTTCTCCCCTGAAGGGAGCGAGGCGAAAAAGCGGAATCGATTCTAGTCTGAAAGCCGTGCCACGCCCGCAGGCGCGGTACCTGACAACTGCAGCGGCGGTGCATCTTCCTTCAACGCCACGCCGGAGAGCTGGCGCCGGCGCGCTTCATGCATCAGGTAGGCCAGCTTGTGTGCGGCCAGCGCGTAGGAAAGCCCCTCGGGCGGGCGAATGTTCGAAAGGCAGTTGCGCTCCGCGTTGCTGCGGCCGGGCACGGGGTCATGGGTGAGGTAGACACCCAGGCTGTCGGGTGACGACAGGCCGGGCCGCTCGCCGATCAGCAGCACCGTCATCCGCGCCGGCAGCAGCGCACCGATTTCATCGCCAATGGCTACGCGCCCCTGGCTGACGATTGAAACGGGCGCCATCAACCATTCGTGTGGCGCCAGGCGCGTTTGCAGTTCCACCAGCAGCGGCACCGCGTGCGCCAGCACGGCCGGGGCCGAGAGGCCGTCAGCCACGATGACCGCGCAATCGAAAGGCGCTGATTGCATCTGCGCGCGCGCTTCCAGCGTTTGGCGCGAGGCATCATCCAGGATGCGCCCCCGATCCGGCCGTGCAATAAACGTCGCACGATCCCTGGCGGCACTGGCAAGCCGCAGCGTTTCGAACCCGACCTGGGCCAGTTGCGCACCGAGCGCATTGACATCCAGACCCTGCAGCACGGCGTCGCGCGCCCGCGCGTGGGCCAACTGGAAGGCCAGCAGCGGCTGCGTCGGCACGCTGCCGCCTGCGCGCCCCAGGCCGATGCGCGCAGCCGTGAGTGTGGCGAGGGATTGCCAGGGGTCGGGCGGGGTCGGCGCGCGTGCCATGCCCTACCCCTCCATCAAGCCCAGCAGGCGGTGGCCCGCCGGCGCCGGCAACAATCGGTTGTCGGCCGACAAAATGCCCATGCTCTGAAGCCATGCCGCAAACTCGGGCGCCGGCTTCAAGCCAAGCAATTGCCGCAGGTAGAGCGCGTCGTGAAACGAGGTGCTCTGGTAATTGAGCATGATGTCGTCCGCCCCCGGCACCCCCATGATGTAGTTGACGCCGGCATTGCCCAGCAGCGTGAGCAGGGTGTCCATGTCGTCCTGGTCCGCATCGGCATGGTTGGTGTAGCAGACATCAATGCCCATCGGCAGGCCCAGCAACTTGCCGCAGAAGTGGTCTTCGATGCCGGCGCGAATGATCTCGCGACCGTTCAGGTATTCCGGCCCGATAAAGCCGACCACGCTGTTCACCAGCAGTGGCGCAAAGCGCCGCGCCAGCCCATAAGCGCGCGCCTCGATGGTTTGCTGGTCCACACCATGATGCGCATTGGCCGAGAGTGCACTGCCATGTGCCATCTGTTGATGATGGAATGAGTGAGAAATAATCTGATGGATGCCCAA
>CAYUEG010000045.1:0-1560 GCA_964443245.1 uncultured Burkholderiales bacterium
TGTTCGTGCCCCGATGGATGGCCGCATCATCAAGCGATATGCCCGCACAGGTGATACAGCGCACCCGGGCGCGACGCCGCTCTTCCTGCTGGCACCGGCGGCAGCGCGCGTTGCGCGCGTCGATCTGGAGGATCGGTTTGTGCATGCCGTGTCCCCGGGCATGAACGCCGAAATTGTTGTTGAGGCGGACGATTCACGGGTCCTTAAAGGCAAGGTAACACGGGTGGGTCAGGCCTTTGGGGTAAGGCCGCCCTCGGACGATCCGGCCGAGAAAGTTGATGTGCGCAGCGTGGAACTGGTGGTGACGCTTGATCCGGTCAGTCCATTGCCGCTCATTGGCCAACGCGTGCTGGTGCGCATTCCCGCGGTTGGCGCGGTGGCGCGCCCGTGAGTCGCGTTTCGAGACATGGGCGGAGTCTGATGGGTATGCGGAAACCGTTGGTGGGAGCCATTGTTGGCTTGATGGTCGGCTTCATGGCGCCTGCTGCTTTCGGGCAGGGACGCGTGCTTCCGGAAGTCGCCTTGCCGCTTGCGTTTCGCCAGATGCCGGCCACTGCGCAGGCCGTGTCCAGCCCTTGGTGGGGGCCGCTGGAGGAAAGTGATCTTTCGGGGTGGCTGAACTCGGCGCGCTCCCACCATCCGTCGCGTGCGGGTCTGGAAGCGCGCGTCAAGTCGCTCGATCAGGGGTGGGTTTCTCGTGCGGTTGAACAGAAGGTGCTTCGCGCCGAAATCGAGCGGCTTGAAGACCAGAGCGAGCGTGAGGTTCTGGAGGCGGTACTGGAGTTGCGTAGTCTGGACGCGCGGCATGGTTTGGCGGAGCGACAGGCAGCCCAAGCCGATGAATCACTCGGCCTTGTACGTCAACGCCTGGCGGCAGGACTTGCCACGCGTGCCGAGGAGCACGAAGCGAGTGCACGCACGGCCCGTCTTGCCACGCAGCTCGCTCGCTTGACGCGTGAACGGCAGACAGTGGAAGGGCGTCTGGCCGGACTGACCGGGCAGGCGCAACTGCGGGTGCCGGTGCAAGCGCTTTCGCGCACGCTGATGGCGTTGCCTGTGCCGGCAGCGGTTCCGGCGACCCTCCGCGAGCGTGCCGATGTGCGCGCGGTGCGGGAGCGCGTTGCGACGCGTGAGGTCAGTGCCGCTGAACTTGATGCCGCCTACCGCGAGAGCCTGTTGCGTGCAGTCGATGAAGTCGAAGCCGCCTATGCTTCGCTACAACTGGCGCAGGGGCAACAATCTGCTGCCGAGGCACAGGTTGTGCTGGGGGTCACACACCTGATGGCGACGCGCTCGCAGTTTGATGCAGGGCGCGTGGCCCGCGGTGCCCTGGTCGAGGCAGAACTGCAACTGCTTGATGTTCAGCAGCAGTTGCAGGAGGCTGCCTTTCAGACCAGGCGTGCACTGGCGCAACTGTACTTCGCCCTGGGGCGGCGGTCCTGAACATGGGGACGCGGGCGACCCTTCAGCTGGCAGGCGGGCTTGCACAATCTGCCATGGCACTGATGCTGGGCGTTGCCACGCTGGCCGCCGCACAGGGTTCGCCGGTTGGCGCCTGGA
>CAYUEG010000045.1:1660-26724 GCA_964443245.1 uncultured Burkholderiales bacterium
TGCCGCATGCGTCTGATCGACGGTGGTGCGCGTCTGGAGGTGCGTGGATACCTGGGCATTTCCCTGTTTGGGCGCACTCAGGTGTGGGAACGTCTGGAGTAAAGTGCGGGCATGTGTCGTGCACTGCTTTATCTGGGCCAACCGGTTCTGCTGGACCATCTTTTGTTCCAGCCAGATTCGGCCTTGATCCGCCAGAGTTACATGCCCAAAATGTTGCACATGCTCAATCTGGCCGGGTTTGGCATGAAAGCCTGGTCAGCCGATTCGCATGATGCGGCCAAACCCTATTCATATGGGGTCACCACGCTCCCGGTCTTTGACCGCAACCTGAAGAATCTGGCAGAGAAGGTGCGGGCAGACTGCCTGCTGGCCCATGTACGGGGCGTGGCCTACAACACCGGCGTCGACATCTCCTTGCAGAATGTCCACCCGTTCCAGTTCGATAATGTGCCGCTGGCGATGGCGCACAACGGAGACCTCGCACGCATCAATGAGATGAAGCCGCTCCTGGCGGCCCATGTCAAGGCACGGTATCTGCCGAACATTCGCGGCACGACCGATAGCGAGTGGATCTACGCATTGCTGGTGTCGCAGTTTGAAGAGCCTCTTGAAGCGCGTATGGCCAAGCGCGATCGCATGGATGCGGCGGAAATCATGGAAGCAGTGCAGCGTACGCTCGATATCCTGCGCGCGGTGCGGGCCGAACTGGGTATTGCGACTTCTTCCTCGGTCAATCTGTTCATTGCCACGGGCCATCAGGTGGCGGCAGTGCGCTACTGCTTTGACTTTGGCTGTTACGCCACATCGGATCCGGCCAGGGTGCACGAGGCCAATTTGAGCTTTCTCAGTCTGTGGTACACAGTCGGCCGCGAGTACGCCCTCTACGATGGAGAATGGACCATGCGAGGCGGATCCTCGGCCGATTCGGTGATCATTGCCTCCGAACCGTTGACCCGCGATACCTCCAGCTGGGTCGAAGTCCCCGAGTACGGCATGCTGGTTGCAGACAATGCCAGCGGGCGCCCGGCGCTGACCACCCGCTTGCTCAGCTAGGCAAATCCCGCCTCAACTGGCATATACGGCCTGCTCAGCCAAGGCCGCTTCCAATTGGGCGCGGTGGGCCGATGTCAGCCGGGTGAGATTGACGAGACGGGTCAACGTGAGATTGGTGTGCGCCATGGAGCGCAGCAAGGCCGCGTGTACGACCGCCTGCAAGCGTAGTGCCGCTGGCGTCGTTCCCTGATACAGGTTGTGAAACAGGCGCCGTGGCAACTCCATCAACAACGCGGCTTCGCAGGCACGCGCCCGCGCTGCGTGGGGCATGGCATCGATCATGCTCCGATACCCGATCAACTGACCCGGCCCCAGGATTGCCAGACGTCGAAGGCGTGCAGGTCCCGCATTGGCAGCGCAAGGTGCGGCAATTTCGACCGCGCCACGCAGGCAAATGAAGGCCGCTTTCGGTTCGGTCCCTTCAAAGAACAACGCCTGTCCGCGCGGAATCTCCAGCACTTGGGCCATGTCCGTCAGTTCTTCGATGGCTTCTGGTTCCCAATCGGCAAACAGAGGCAGTACGGGCAAGAAGGCGCGATAGTCAAACGAAGGTGTGCGCGTTCGCACGATGCCCGTCAGCGGATCCGCTTCTGGCGGTGCGGTGAGCGTCAGGTCTTCCGGTGCAGTCAGGTTGAGCAGTTGCAAATTGAGGGCAGTCAGCTTGGCGCACAGGTTGCGCGTGATCAGATGCTGGACGGCGAGAGCGGCCTCGCTGCGTCGCGCAATCAGGACCCGAAAATCACCCCGCCCGATAAAGGCACCGTCAATCGCCGTTTGCGCGGTCACGGTCGCCGAGCAGATACCGTGATCAAGGAGTGACATCTCCCCAATCACGCCGCCGGCCGGAATGTGGGCCACCACCAGCGTTTCCCCGCCCGGCAGGCGTACTGTGGCATCGGCCGTTCCCGTATGCAACAAGAACGCTCCGCGGGTCGGTGCGCCCTGGCGCAGAAGCACGGCCCCCTTGACAAACGAGACCGGCGTCGCAATCGCCAGCAGTTCTGCGCGCGCCGGGCCAGTCAGCGCATCAAGCAGGCTTCCCGCACCAAAGGTGGCAGTTGATAGGCTGTCTTCGGACATGATCGAGCCTATCGTACCAGTAGCCTTCCATCGGGTGGCATCCGACCGGCGTGTTGCAAGGTTGGCATGCCATGCGGCCGACACCAGTCGTCGATGTGAGCGGACTCCCTATCGCCAGATCAATGTTGCGCTGCGGGATAGTGTCGCGGGTGCTTTTAGAGGATTTCCTCAAAAGCCGGTTGGTGATGAAGAGCCGGAAATAGCCAGTGCGATAATGATGGCGCTGTAGACGAGCCCGCCGCGGAGGGACACGCGGGTCTAAAGTGCAATCAACCAAGAAGGCTCGTTTTCATGAGGTTTGACTACGTCATCGTGGGTGCCGGATCGGCCGGCTGTGTACTGGCGGCCCGGCTTACCGAAGATCCGGCGGTTTCGGTGTTGCTGCTGGAGGCAGGCAAGGAGGATGATTCCTCGCTGATCCGCACGCCGGTCGGCTTTGCCCTGATGGCACCGCTCAAGCAGAACAACTGGGGTTACGAAACCGTACCGCAACCTGGCCTCAATGGCCGGCGGGGCTACCAGCCACGCGGCAAGGTACTGGGCGGATCTTCGTCGATCAACGCCATGATCTATCTGCGCGGCCATCGGCTCGATTACGACGGCTGGGCGGCGGCAGGTGCCGAGGGCTGGAACTGGGAGCAGGTCCTGCCCTATTTCCTGAAGGCTGAGCACAACGAACGCGGCGCCAGCGCGGTGCATGGGCAGGGCGGGCCGCTGAATGTGGCAGATCTGCGCAGCCCCAACCCGATAGCGCAGCGCTTCATTCAGGCAGCGCGCGAGGCAGGCTTCTCCGCAACCGATGATTTCAATGGCGGCAACCATGAAGGGATCGGTCCGTATCAGGTGACCCAGAAAGGCGGTGAACGCTGGAGCGCGGCACGCGGGTACCTGCATCCTGCGCTGCAGCGTCCCAACCTGACGGTTCGTACCGGGGCGTTCACCAAACACTTGCTGTTCAGTGGATTGCGCGCCACCGGGGTGCAGTATGAATGTAAGGGGGTGGTTGAGGTGGCAGAAGCAGGGCGCGAAGTTCTCCTGTGTGCGGGCGCCTTTCAGTCTCCGCAATTGCTCATGTGCTCGGGGATCGGTCCGCGTGCACATCTGATCGAACACGGGGTAGTGCCACTGGTCGATCTGCCTGGAGTGGGGCAGAACCTTCAGGATCATATCGACTACATCATCAACCGGCGCTGCAGCACCACCGACCTGTTCGGCCTTTCCTTGGGCGGTGCCTGGCGCCTCGTGAAGGAGATCGGCACGTACCGGCGTGAACGCCGCGGCATGTGCACTTCAAACTTTGCCGAGACTGGTGGCTTCATCAAGACGCTGCCGGATCTGGACAAACCGGATGTGCAGTTTCATTTTGTGATCGGGATGGTCGATGATCACAATCGCAAGAGTCATTTGGGACACGGATACTCCCTGCACGCCTGCGTGCTCAATCCGAAGTCGGTGGGGCAGGTCACGCTCGCTTCCAACGACATGGCCGATGCGCCAATGATTGATCCGCAGTTCTTGACCCATCCGGACGACATTGCCACCCTCAAACGCGGATTCAAGGCGATGCGGAAGATTTTCCGCGCACCGGCATTCGCCGATTTTGGGGGCAGGGAGTTGTATACCCAGGACCTGCGTGACGACGATGATCTGAACCTCGAACTGGCGATTCGGGAGCGTGCAGATACGATCTACCACCCGGTCGGTACCTGCAAGATGGGTACCGATGCCATGGCCGTGGTGGACCCGCAGTTGCGGGTGCGCGGAATCAGCGGATTGAGAGTGGTGGATGCCTCGGTGATGCCAGTGCTGGTATCTGGAAACACCAATGCGCCTACCATCATGATTGCCGAAAAGGCGGCAGACCTGATTCGCGCAGCTGCCAGATGAAAGAAAGCCCAAGAATGGCTCTGGGAGCCACTCTCAGGCCGTTCATCGTGTGGCGTCCTACTCCGGCTGCGGTACGTCGCGCAGGAAGACGGTCAGATCGTTGACCGGCGGGCGCGCACCCGAGTCATACATCATCTGGGCAACGAATCCGCGGTGGTAAGTGGTGTGGTTGACGATATGCAGGAGGATGTGCCCGCGGGTCATGATGCCCTCTCCGCCACCGACAAATGTGAAGCGCACCTTTTCGTCCAGCGTTTCCCCGGTCTGATCGGCCACCCATTCCTGGTACCAGGCGTCCATGGTGCGTTGCTGTTGATGCAGCTTAGCCAGGGGCGGGTGGTCTTGCGTGTTGCGGGCGGTATAGCCGTGGTGACGGCCTTCCATATGCGCCTTGAAGATATCGTCAATCACGTAGTTGTGGTTCAGCATGTGCACCATGTTGCGAAACAGCCCGGGCCGGGGTTTCTCGGCCTCTCCAGGTGGCAGTCCCGAGACGCCTTCATAAATCCGCTCGTTGGCCCAGGCGCTGTAGCGTGCCAGCATGCTTGCCGTCTTCATCATGTCCATACCAGTGCTCTCCGACAGAGTCATTTGTTTACGTTAAGGCTGAACCAGAAGAGGCACCAGGGCCAGACGGCGCGCCAGAAACACCCCACGGCAACAGACAGACCCGAGCGCGCTTGCGGCAAGCTGTCGGCCACCGACGATTTCGTTTGTTTGATCAACAAAACCAGCATGAATACCAGCAAGCCGGGGCCGGTGCCTGCCAGGAGGATGACACCGCCGGCCCCCACGGCCGGATGCCAGCCTGCGTCCAGGGCGCGGCGCGCAGAATCGAACATGAAAATGGCAATGACCCCGGCAAAAAGCAGGATCGCCACGATCAGGTTTGAGCCTTTCGTATTGAAGGCAGCGCCCATCATCATGTAGAAGGTGCCCAGAAGATTGATGACTGCCGTCAGTGCAAACCAGGCATACTCGACGCGGGAAGCAGGTTGCAACATGGATGTCCGCCTAGGGGCAGCTTGAGTATTCTGCGGACTGCCTAACCGCAGAATTGAACGAGATCGGAGAGTCGCAAGAAAAGCAATCCTGTGCTGCGGGCTTATTTGGCCATTTGCCCACCAAGCCAGAGCCGCAACTGATCGTACACAGCTGGTTTGCTCAACAGGTCAAAGTGATTGGCATCGTACACGATCGCTTTGCGTGTCGCCGGAATCTTCAGGGAGGTCCGGTCGGCATCATGTTCCCCCAGTGCGCTGCGCACTGGCACCAGACCGTCGCCACGTAATGATCGGCCCGCCTTGGCACCGGCGGCCTGCCGGGTGGCGGCGATGGCAAAGTACTTGGCTCCTGCGGGCAAGGGCGGCATTTCCGGCCTTTGATGTTCTCTTGAGTTCAGTATCCGACCGTGGCGCAAATCCTTCACGCCGGCACTGCGCACCTGGCTCAGGCTGGCAAACGGCGCGGTGTAGGGGCTGATTCCCAACAGCATGTCGATCCAGCTACCCGCACGTTCCAGTGGTGCCCCATGATGGGGTGAACCGAGAAACACGACATGCTTCAACAATTTGAGCCAGGGCAGTTTCTCGCGGCAGGCTACCTGACAAGCCCTGCGCGTGACCAGCCCCCCCATGCTGTGAGCCACGATGGTGAGCGCGGAAACGCGAGCGGGCCAGGCGGCGACCAACTCGCTGAGCAACCGGGCGAACTCCTCACCGTTGGTGCCGATGTGCCGCCCCGTGTTGTAGTGCAGATAGAGCGGCACGTAGCCCAGATCCTGCGCCAGCGCCGCGCCGTGGTCATGCCCTTCACGCAACCACTGCAGATCGTTCATGCACAAGCCGTGCACCATGATCAGCAGCTTGCTGTCTTGCCTGGCAGCCGCTTCGGGAAAGGCCTTCGCGAGGGCGTGCGACTCCATTTGCAGCGCATGTCCCTTGTGGCGCAGGGACATTGGGATTGCCAGCGGATTTTGGGCATCTTCCAGGCGGTCCCCCAGGACGCCGTTCAGGGCGGCCACGAGTGCTTCGCGCTGCGGTAGTGGTCTGAGGTGCCGCAGTACCGGCGTCACCTGCTTGAGCACCGTATCCAGCCCCAGGCCCACGACGCGCGTCACACCGCGCACGCCGCCATACACCAGGCCGGCGACACCGGATGCCCTGCCAGTCGGCTGTCTGCCGACGACCGGAGCGAGGCCTATGATGTTGCGGTGCATGGCCTCGACAATGTCGGTAATGCCGGTGATTGCGTCGATGGTGAGCCGGCTGGCACCCTGAAGGTCTGTGAGTGTGCTGGTCGCTGACTTTCCGTCTGCGAGCGTTTTGGTGACGCGTGGCGCGGTGCGTGCGCGTATAGCGCCGCCTGGCCGACGTACCTTGGGGTTCGACCAGCCCACGCTGGGGTTCAGTCGGTGCGGGTATCCGTCGCAGGTAGCGGCGGCAATTCTTCCGGTGTGTCAGAGGCCGGAGGTCGCGCAGCGTCCGCCTTCTTCCGCCGCTTCTCTTCCTGCTTTTGTTTTTTGGCTAAATCGCGCTGCCGCTTGGCAAACGAATAGTTGGGGGTGGCCATCTCGAATCCAGTTGGTTGAACCTACATGAAGGGCAATGGCCTGCCCAGTACAGCAAGAGCCACAGGGGGTTGATACGAGGTTCGATTATGCACAGATTGGCACAAAGCCGTCATGCCGCACCGCGCAGAGGCATGGCTAATGCAGGAAGGAGTGTGTCAGGGCGATCAGGGCCACGCCGGCGCCCACCAGGGAAACTTGCCAGGCAGAGGAGCGGCTATCGCTGCGGCGTTGCATCCACGGGATCAGATCGGCTACGGCGATGTAGATGAAACTGGCTGCCGCCAGCACCAGAACATACGGCAACGCGCGCTGCGCATTCTCAAATGCGAAGTAGCCGATGACGCCGCCGGCGACTGACGCCAGGCTGGCAACGATGTTGTAAAGCAGGGCGCGCGCGCGCGAGTAACCCGCGTTCAGCAGAACGATGAAATCGCCTGCCTCCTGCGGTACTTCATGGGCAATGATGCCCAGCGTGGTGATCAAACCCAGCATGGGTTCAGTCAGAAATGCGGCAGCGATCAACACACCATCGGCAAAATTGTGAAACGCATCTCCCACCAGGATCAGCAGGCCGCTCTTGCCGGCTTCATGGGCGTCAAAGCCATGCTCATGGCCGTGGCCATCATGTTCGTGGTGATGGCTGTGGCGCCATAACGAAAACTTTTCCAGCAGGAAAAATGCCAGCAGACCGGCCAGCAACGCCAGGAAAAGATCGTGGGTATCGGCGGTGCTCTCGAATGCATGAGGCAGCAACTCGAGAAACGCGGCACCGAGGAGAACGCCGGCAGCAAAGCTCACCAGGCGCTGCACCAGATGACCAATGATGTTGGCCGTCAACAACGAGGCAACGGCGACGGACAACACGCCTCCGGCGAGGCAAGCCAGCACAATATAGGTCAGGGTCATGGTGAAAACGCCGCCATTCTCGCCGGCAGACGCCGGTAGGCGGTCAGGGTAGGGCTGTTGTGGGACCGGAAGCTGATTATAGCGCCTTGATGCAACTGACTTGCGAGAGGCCGGGTTGAGCGTCAGGGGTGCCAGAAGCCTTTGGCACTCTGATCCAGACGATCCGGTCCGAGACCCAGGGCTGTCTGACGCGCGTGATTCCACGTGGTAAGTCGATTCCAATCCGGCACTTTACTGATCTTGCCGCTGTCGTTCAGAAAGGGATTGGGAAAGAAGATATTGATCTGTTGCTCGCCATTGCCATTGAACAGGCGCAATCCCCACGTCATGGGGGCGCCATCGGGACCCAGCAAGCGGTACAACTCGCCGCGCGCTGTCCGACGAATCCGCGCCAGACTTGCGGGGGTAGGTGTTTGAGGTGTGCCCTTGTGCGCGCCGATGCAGATGTGGAAATGCCAGGCGCCGAAATCTACGGTCAGATAGCCGTCAAGAAGAGAAATGCGCTTCGGAGCCGCAGGTGCACGAATTTCCCAGGCAGCGCCCTGGATCAGGATGCCGAACACCAGGTTCTGCCAGTGACGCTCGAATAGGTCGCGCAAAAGGGCGTACAAATTCTGTTCGTCCAGATCGAGTGAGAACATCTCCACCAAGCCGTTGCCGGGCTCGTCGACGATTCGACCACGCGGTGCATCAGCCATGAGAAACCCTTGCGCTAAACTCGTGGCCCGAGCTTACACCGCTTCCCCACGCGACCGCCTCTTCCTCGCCATCATGAGTTCCGTCAACTCCATGCCGGTATACACCCCGGGGATTTTTGAATCGCCTGACCTGGCCGCGGCGCAGGCGATCATCCTGACGCCGGAACCTGGCACTACCACGGAAGAGCGCTGGCGGCTCGAAACCCCCTATCTTGCCGATCAAATGGTGAAGCGTCTTGACCTGAATTCCAACTCCCTGGTTCTGGACTATGGCTGCGGCATTGGCCGCCTTTCCAGGGAATTGATCGAGCGCACCGGGTGCTTCGTGATTGGCGTCGACATGGCGCAGCGAATGCGTGAGATGGCACCAGCCTACGTGGCTTCGTCACGCTTCATGGCGGTGTCGCCAGAAGGTTTTGACGCATTGATCGACCGTGGCATCAAGGTCGATTTCGGTTTTGCATCATGGGTGCTGCAGCATTGCCTCGACGTCGAGCGTGACATCGCGCGGATTGCCGATGGCATGGGTCCGATGGCACGATTTTTTATGGTCAATAACCTGCAGCGTGCAGTACCGACAAACGTTGGTTGGGTCCATGATGGCAAGAGCGTCGAGGGGCTGCTTAACGCGCGTTTCGAGGCACTCGATCGCTATGTCTTTCCGCCCGGAGTATCGGCACCGGAGCTGACGGCAAACAGCGCACTCTCGTGGTGGCGGTTGAGGTAGCCGATGCAGGCCAAACACCTTTCTGCCATTGAAGAACTGGTCGAGGCATTGCGGGTGCTTCCGGGCGTTGGCCCCAAGTCTGCACAGCGCATGGCATTTCACCTGCTTCAACACGAGCGTGAGGGCGCATTGCGGCTCTCCGGCGCGCTGCGCAGCGCCACCGAGAATGTGCGACGTTGCATGCGTTGCAACACCTTTACCGAGGACGAGCTATGCGCCATCTGTTCTTCTCCGCGCCGTGATCCGGCCCAGCTTTGCGTAGTGGAAACGCCGGCCGACATGGTGATGATGGAGCAGACGCTGGTGTACCGTGGTTACTACTTCGTACTGATGGGGCGCATCTCACCGCTGGATGGCATCGGGCCCAAGGAGGTTGGCATCGACAAGCTGATTGCGCGCGCCACCGACGGCGTCGTCAGGGAAGTCATTCTGGCGACCAACTTCACCCATGAAGGCGAGGCCACGGCGCACTACATTGCCGAGGCGCTCAAGGCGCACCAACTGAAAGTGACGCGGCTGGCGCGTGGCGTACCGCTCGGCAGTGAACTGGAGTACGTGGACGCCGGAACGATCGCGCAGGCTCTGGCGGACCGCCGAGGAGCGAATTGACGGGCTCCATCATGGGGTTTGGTGTGCCCAGGTTGGAGCAGAAGGTGAGCCGGATGTGCCTGTGCGTTGGCATGAACAACTGATTGCGAGAAGGAAGCATGACTGAAACCTCCCCGTTTGGCCCGCTGCAAGGCCTCAAGGTTCTTGAACTGGGCCAACTGATCGCAGGCCCGTTTGCGGGCAAGTTTTTTGCCGATTTCGGCGCCGAAGTGATCAAGGTGGAGCCGCCGGCAGATGAGAAGTCGGCGGGGGGCGATCCGATCCGGACCTGGCGTGTGCTGCATGACGGCACCTCCGTCTGGTGGCATGTGCAGTCGCGTGGCAAGAAGTCCGTGACGCTGAACCTGCGCGCTGCCGAAGATCAGGCGCTGGCCCGCAAGCTCGCGCTGGAAGCTGACATCGTGATCGAGAACTTCCGCCCCGGCACGCTGGAAAAGTGGGGTTTGGGCTACGACGAACTGGCAAAGAAGAACCCGGGGCTCATCATGCTGCGCATCTCGGGATTTGGGCAAACCGGTCCGATGCGTGACCTTGCCGGCTTCGGCTCCATTGCCGAATCGATGGGCGGCATGCGCTATGTCAGCGGATTTCCAGACCGCCCGCCCTCACGCATGAACATTTCGATTGGCGATGGCATCGCCGCCCTGCACGGGGTGATCGGCATCCTGATGGCACTTCAGCATCGCAACCGTACCGGCGAAGGGCAGGTGGTCGATGTGGCACTGTATGAGGCTGTGTTCAACATGATGGAATCGGCCATCACCGAGCACGGCTACAACGGAGTGGTGCGCGAGCGTACCGGATCGGGGTTGACCGGAATCGTGCCGTCCAACACCTATACCTCGAAAGATGGGGTGCATATCGCCATTGGCGGCAACGGTGATTCGATCTTCAAGCGTCTGGCGGTGCTGATCGGCCGTCCGGAATGGGCGGCCGATCCTGGTCTTGCCGACAACGCCGGTCGCGTCAAGCGCGTCGATGAACTGGATGCCGGCATCGGCGCCTGGTGCGCCCAGCACGACGCTGACTACCTGCTGCGGGTATTAGGCGAGGCACAGGTGCCGAACGGAAAGATTTATTCGGTCCAGGATATTGCCGAAGATCCACAGTATGCGGCGCGCGGCATGATCGAGACCGTCACGCTGGAAGATGGCACCAGACTCAAGGTGCCGGGTGTGGTGCCCAAACTTTCAAAGACCCCGGGCAGGGTGCCCGGACGTGGGCCCAAGCTTGGTGAGCACAACCGCGAAATACTGAAGCGATAATTCTTGGGACGGCTGCCACCGTTGGTGGGAGCCGTTCCCGACGAATCTAATGTGCGCTTGACTGCTTCTTGCTGAGGTAGCGGATCGCTGCCTCCAGGCCCTGAATGGTCAAGGGGTGCATGCGGTTGCCCATGATTTGCTGAATGACGGCGATCGACTGGCGGTACTGCCACACACCCTGCGGTTCGGGATTGAGCCAGACCGCGCTCTTGAAATGCTCGAGAAAGCGCTGGATCCAGACCGCGCCGGCCTCTTCGTTGTTGTACTCGACGCTGCCACCGGGTTGCAGGATTTCATACGGGCTCATCGTGGCGTCGCCCACAAAAATAAGCTTGTAGTCGCGGTTGTACTTGCGAATGATGTCCCAGGTCATGAAGCGCTCGGTATGGCGGCGCCGGTTGTTCTTCCACAGGAAGTCGTACACGCAGTTGTGGAAGTAGTAGTACTCGATGTGCTTGAACTCACTCTTGGCCGCCGAAAACAGTTCTTCGGCCTGCTTGATGTGATCGTCCATGGTGCCGCCCACGTCCATCAGCATCAGTACCTTTACGGTGTTCTTGCGTTCCGGCACCATCTTGATATCGAGCCAGCCGGCATTCTTGGCCGTGCTGTCGATGGTGTCGGGCATATCGAGTTCCTCTGCGGCCCCCTCACGAGCAAACTTGCGCAGCTTACGCAAAGCCATCTTGATGTTGCGAATTCCGAGCTCGACAGAATCGTCGTAATCCTTGTACGAGCGCTGATCCCATACCTTGACAGCGCTGCGATTGCGCCCACCGGCCTGGCCGATGCGGATGCCGGCCGGATTGGCGCCATAGGCACCGAAGGGCGAGGTACCGCCCGTGCCGATCCACTTGCTGCCGCCTTCGTGGCGCTCCTTCTGCTCCTCAAGGCGCTTCTTGAGGGTTTCCATCAGCTCGTCCCAACTCATTGCCTTGAGCTTGGCCAGTTCTTCCGGGGAGAGGTTCTTCTCCAGAGCCTTGCGCAGCCAGTCCTCGGGGATATTCGGATTCAGTTCGGTCAGCGCCTCAATGCCGCGAAAGTACTCGCCAAAGACCTTGTCGTACTTGTCGTACTTGGTTTCGTCCTTGATCAGACACATGCGCGACAGATAGTAAAACTCGTCCAGAGAGGGGCTGATCACGCCTTGTTTGAGCGATTCGAGCAGGATCAGGAACTCCTTGGTCGAGACAGGCAGGCCGGCGTTCTTGCACTTGAGGAAAAAATCGATGAGCATGGAAGGCTCCTTGCGGTCTAGCGCGGCCGCGCGATTTGGAACTGCAGGTGGCTTTTGACTGCCGGCCACTCCGGGGCGATGATGCTGAAGACATAAGTGTCGCGCAAGCTGCCGTCCTGGTGCCGCATGTGGTTGCGGAGGACTCCGTCGTGCTTTGCGCCCAGCCTCAGAATGGCGTTGCGGCTGGCATGGTTGAACGCACTGGTGCGAAATTCGACTGCTACGCAATCGAGCACTTCGAATGCGTGGGTCAGGAGCAGCAGCTTGCACTCGGTATTGAGCGGCGTACGCTGCGAGGAGGCTGCATACCAGGTGGACCCGATTTCGACTCGCCGCTGGTTGGCATCCACATTCATGTAGGTCGTCATGCCGACGATGCGGCGGAGAGCCGCGCTCATGACCGCGAAGGGCAGCATCGTTCCTTTGTCCTGTAACCCCAGGCGGCGCTCGATTTCCGCACGCATGCCCTCAGGCCTGGGAATCGAGGTATACCACAGGTTCCAGAGCGCGCCGTCCTGCACGGCATCCACCAGTGCATCATGGTGGGTAGGGAGCAATGGCTGCAGCACCGCGTGCTGGCCGGTGAGCGTAACGGGGGAGAGCCAGCTCACAAGACAGCCTGGTCAGCGGCCGGCACGCGCCATGAACACCAGCCGCTCGAACAACTGGACATCCTGCTCGTTCTTGAGGAGCGCACCGGCGAGCGGCGGGATCACGGTCTTCTTGTCCTGGCTTTTGAGTACTTCTGCGGGAATGTCTTCTGCGAGCAGCAGTTTGAGCCAGTCGATCAATTCCGATGTCGACGGCTTCTTCTTCAGGCCTGGCAGGTCGCGCATCTGGAAAAAGACTTCGAGTGCTTCCTTGAGCAGGTCCTTCTTCAGTCCGGGGTAATGGACGTCAACGATTTTCTGCATCGTGTCCTTGTCCGGAAACTTGATGTAATGGAAGAAGCAGCGGCGCAGGAAGGCGTCTGGCAGTTCCTTCTCATTGTTGGAGGTAATCATCACGACCGGACGAATTTTTGCCTTGATGGTCTGCCGCGTCTCGTAGACGTGGAACTCCATCCGGTCCAGTTCGCGCAGCAGATCGTTGGGAAACTCGATGTCGGCCTTGTCGATTTCGTCAATCAGCAGCACAACCGGCTTTTCAGCCGTAAACGCCTGCCACAGCACGCCCTTGATGATGTAGTTATCAATATTCTTGACTTTCTCATCGCCCAACTGGGAATCGCGCAGGCGCGATACGGCGTCGTACTCATACAGCCCCTGGTGCGCCTTGGTGGTCGACTTGATGTGCCACTGGATCAGCGGCATGTCGAGGGCGCTGGCCACCTCTTCGGCCAGCATCGTCTTGCCGGTGCCCGGTTCCCCCTTGATCAGCAGCGGGCGCTGCAGGGTGATGGCGGCATTGACCGCCAAACGGAGATCGTCGGTGGCGACGTAGTTCTTGGAGCCTTCGAAGCGCATGGCAAGAGGGGGTTGATGGAGAGAGACTGCAATTATAGGTGAACCCCCGCGCCTCGAATCAGGCACATGGGTACGGCGTGAGAGGGCCGCCGGCAGACCGGAATCGCAGAGGGGATATGCCTTATAATTCCCAGTTGCTTCGCCCCCTTTGCCCTCACTTTCTTTTTCTCATCATGAAAAACGTTCTACTTGCCGCCCTGTTGAGCCTGTGCTCCACAGCCGTGCTGGCGCAAGGTGCGTCCATGGGTGCTACCCGCTCCGGCGGCAAGGCGGCCATGTGCATCGGCTGCCACGGCATTCCCGGTTACAAAATGGCTTATCCGCATGTTTATCATGTGCCGATGATTGCCGGGCAGAATGCCAAGGCGATCGAAGCCGCGCTCAAGGCCTACAAGAGTGGTGAGCGCAAGCATCCGACCATGGTGGCGATTGCTGCGACCCTGTCGGATGCCGACATCACGGAGTTGGCGGCATATTACGGAGGGGCCGCAAAATGATGACATTCAATTTAAAGGGTCTGGTGGCCGTCGTTCTGCTGGCGCTGGCATGTGTGCCGGTCGCTCAGGCACGTGGTGATGCCGAGCGTGGCAAGGCCAAGGCCGGGCAAGTTTGTGCGGCATGTCATGCGCAAGGCGGTGACTGGAACAAGACGTTGCAGCCAGAGTATCCCAAGCTTGCGGGTCAGCATTATGATTATCTGGTGACGGCGCTCAATGCCTACAAACAGGGCGATAAATCCGTGATTGGACGCAAGAACGCGGTGATGGCGCCAATGGCAGCTGCGCTGTCCAAGCAGGATATTGAAGACCTAGCGGCTTTCTTTTCCAGCCTGCCGGGAGATTTGCGCATCAAGCGTTGATCGCTGCAGGCCTCTGACGGGTCCTGTCAAACAAAAAAGCCGGCGTTGCGCCGGCTTTTTTGTTGCCCCCTTGGCTGTCAATTGCCGCGCTATGCGGAGATTGGGGCACGACCACAAGAGGAGGCGCATGGCCATCAAGTTTATGGGCCGCGGCGTCCCGTCTTGGCCAAGGCGGTCTTGATCTCGGCAATCGCCTTGTCAATCTCGTCATCGGACCACGCGTCTGCCGGGACTTCGGCTTCAGGCAGGTCCATCTGCGAGTTGAACGTGCCTGGTGGCAAGGTCAACGTTGACACCGCGTCACTGACCACGGCTGTGTCGTCCCAAGTCATGGCAACAGCGGAAAGGTTGTCGGCATCGGCGCCGGCGCGCAGTTCCGCTTCGTCCATCAACTTGCGCACGGCTGCCGGCAGTCCTTCAGTCAGAAAACTGGTGGCCAGCAGGCGTGTCGGTACCGGACCCCAGACGCCGTCGCTGCACAGCAGCATGGTGTCACGCGGCTCCAGCGTAAACTTGGCCGAAAGCTCAATCTGCGGCGGGATGTGCGCACCCAGGCAGTTGAAGATCTTGTTGCGTTCCGGGTGCGCCGCAGCTGCTTCCTCCCGCAACAATCCCTGATCCAGCAGTTGCTGGATGCGCGAATGATCCTTGGTTTGGGCTGCGGCCTGACCATTGCGCAAGATGTACAGGCGGGAGTCGCCTACGTGCGCCCACACTGCCGCACCGTTCTGAATCACGGCGGCGACGACAGTTGTACGCGGCGTTTCCAGAAGGGCCTCCTTGTCGGCATGGCTGAGAATGGCGTTATGGGCCGACAGGATGCCGTCATGCAGGAAGCGCAGGGGATCTGGCAATCGCGGTCTTGCCTCTGCCTGAAATTTGCGCCCCAGTGTGTCGACCGTGATCTGAGCTGCAACTTCGCCATTCGAATGTCCGCCCATGCCGTCGGCAACCACGATCATCAGCGCGTCGCGCGAGTACACGTAGCCGACGCGATCCTGGTTGTACTGGCGCTTTCCCTGCCGGCTCTCCTGGAAAATCGAAAATCTCATTTCGCGCCTCCTTCAGGGCGAGGGGCGATGGCGAGCTTGCTGTCCGCGGGTTTGTCTGAAGTCTTCTCTGCCGGTTTGGTGATGTCTTCGAACATCCGCTTGAAGCCGGTCAGCACAGATGGCTTCTCAGTCGTCGGTGGGCGATTTTCGATGAGCGCTTTCTGCAGGCTGAATACGCTCTGGGGGCGTTTCAGGTGGTCCAGCAGAAGGCACCAGTCGATGATCGACAACAGTTCCTGTGAATACTTGCCCTTGAACAGTTTGGTGCAGGGCTGCATGCGATCCTTTTCCAGGCGCAGGTCGGCCGCCTGGGGCGCCATACCGGACAGGCAGGCAAACAGAGTGGCACCGATCGAGTAAACGTCCGACCAGGGCCCGAGCACATCTCGATTGCGATACTGCTCGGGGGCTGCGAAGCCCGGGGTGTACATCGGGTTGAGCTTGGGTGCGTCAGCTATCAGCGTCTGGCGAGCGGCGCCGAAATCGAGCAGCAGCGGGATGCCGTCATTGCGTATGTAGATGTTGGCCGGCTTCAAATCGAGGTGCAGAAGCTTGTTGGTGTGCACCTCGCGCAAACCGTTCAGCGCCTGCACAAACACATGCCGAATGAAATTCTCCTTGATCTCACCCTTGCGCTGCAGTATGTGCTCCTGCAAGGTGCGGCCGCGTTCATACTGCATTACCATGTATACGGTTTCATTGGCCCGAAAAAAATTGACCACGCGCACCACGTTCGGGTGGGCGATGCGTGCCAGCGCGCGACCCTCCTCAAAGAAACACTTCATGCCGTAGCGGAACAGATTCTGGTGTTCCGGGGAAATCGTCGGTACCACCTCCCCGCGGCCACGCAGCGATAGCCCGGCTGGCAGATACTCCTTGATCGCCACCGGGGCACCGTACTCGTCATACGCGAGATACACAATCGAAAAACCGCCCGACGCAATGGGTTTGGCGACGCGGTAGTTCTCGAGAATCGTGTTTTCCGGCAGTGCCGAATTGGACTGGGCAGCCATCTGCTTCCTGTTGCGGATCCGGCGTTCCCCGTTCACGCTGTCGCAGGGAATCTATAATCCGGATTCAAACGCATTCTAATCAAAGAATGCGCAGCCTTGGGTTCCCTGATGATTTCCTCCATGACCGGCTACGCGACGGTGTCGCGTGAACTGCCGTACGGCATCCTCAACCTTGAGTTGAAGAGCGTCAATTCGCGATTTCTTGATTTGATGTTTCGCCTGGCTGATGAGGTCCGCACGCTGGAGCCGGCCTTGCGCGAAATCCTTACCGAGCGCGTGATCCGTGGCAAGGTGGAGGTCCGGCTGGGTTACAGCAAGGACGGCCAGGCTGGCCCATCGCGTGCGGGGCGCCCCTTGCAATTGAATGCGGAGGCGGTGCGTCGGCTCGGGGAAGCCGCCGCGCACGTCAAGCAGCTATTGCCGCAAGCCATTGACCTGCGCGTGATGGAGGTCCTGCATTGGCCGGGAGTCCTTGAGGATACGGCTCTCTCGCCCGACCAATTGCGAGAGACGGTGCTGGCAATGATGGCGCAGGCGATGGACGAATTTGTCGGATCCCGCACTCGGGAGGGCGCAAAGCTGGTCGCCATGCTGGAAGAGCGGGTGGCTGGCGTGGCCGAGTTGGTCAAGAAGATCGAACCGCTGATGCCGCAGGCAGTGGCCGAACACCAGGCCAAGCTGACGGCGCGTCTCAAGGAAGCCCTGGGTTCAGCGGATGATGAGCGGATTCGCCAGGAAGTGTCGATGTTCGGCATCAAGATCGACGTTGCCGAAGAGTTGTCGCGTCTGGGTGCTCATCTGTCCGAAGTGCGCCGCGTGCTTGGCAAGGGCGGCGCGTGCGGCAAGCGCCTGGATTTCCTGATGCAGGAACTGAACCGGGAGGCCAATACCTTGGGCTCGAAGTCCGTTTCCTCCGAAGTTTCGGCGGCGGCCATGGAAATGAAAATCCTGATCGAGCAGATGCGCGAGCAGGTCCAGAACATCGAATAACCGGCCAATGACGACATGAGCGGCTCCCTGATCATCGTGGCGGCCCCTTCGGGGGCGGGCAAGTCGAGTCTGGTCAATGCCATGCTGGCGCAGGACGAGAATCTGGCATTGTCGGTCTCATTTACCACCCGGCAGCCCCGGGCAGGGGAGGAGAACGGGCGCGATTATCATTTTGTCGAACGCGCGGAGTTTGAAACCAGGCGTGCAGCGAACGAATTCCTCGAATGGGCCGAGGTGCACGGCAATCTTTACGGCACGTCACGCCGCTGGATTGAAAAGGAGATGCAGAGTGGGCGGGACATTGTCTTCGAGATCGACTGCCAGGGTGCGGCTGCGGTCAAACAGCTGTTTCCGGATGCCGTGCGCGTATTCATTTTGCCGCCATCCCGCGCTGAGCTAGAGCGCCGCTTGCGCGCCCGTGGAACCGACGGCGACGCGGAAATCGAGCGCCGCATGGCCAACGCGGACGAGGAAATGCGCCGTGCTGGCGAGTTCGACTATGCTATTATCAATGCGACGTTTTCCGAGGCACTTGAGCAGTTGCGTGCGGTCGTGGTTGCGGCGCGGGCAAGAGTGAAGAAAGCGGCCGAGCGACACTCGCAGGCCTTTCGGGAAATGGGCATTTCGCTGCGGTAGAGTTTCGTTTTGCGGTTCGGCACGCTGTTCCCTGCAATTTGTTCACTGTCAGAGCACCCCACACCATGGCACGCATTACCGTCGAAGATTGTCTCCAGAAGATTCCCAATCGGTTCCAGTTGACGCTTGCCGCGACCTATCGCGCACGCCAGTTGGCGCAGGGCGCCAGCCCCAAGGTGGAGGGGGGCAAAGACAAGGCGACGGTAACGGCACTGCGCGAGATCGCCGCCGGCCATGTCGGACTGGAGATGCTCAAGCGCGTGCCGACGTAACGCACGCCTGGCTGGCGGGTGACATGACATGGGACCGCGCCCGCGTTCTGCAACCAGTGCCAAGATTGTCGATCTCTCGTCGGCGCGTGAGCGCATAGGCTCATCCGACAACGTCCGCAGTCCCAACCGCGCCGCCGATCTCGCTCAGGGTTCTGATGCGCATCCGGATCTGGCTTCCGACCTGTCCGCGAAGTCAGCCCAGTTCGAATCCTTCCTGACGACGGTCGGGGCCTATCTCAAGCCGGCTGACGTGGAGCGCGTCGGCGCTGCCTACGCCTTCTCCGATTCGGCCCATCAGGGGCAGATGCGCGCCAGCGGCGAGGAATACATCACTCACCCGCTGGCGGTGGCTGGCATCTGTGCTGCCTGGAAACTTGATGTACAGGCACTGATTGCCGCCCTGTTGCATGACGTTGTCGAAGACACCGGGATTACCGTCAAGGACGTGGCCGAGCGCTTTGGTGCCCCGGTCGGCGTTCTGGTGGATGGTCTGTCCAAACTGGACAAGATCGAGTTCGAGAGTCATGAGGACGCCCAGGCCGAGAACTTCCGCAAAATGCTGTTGGCAATGGCGCGCGACGTTCGGGTCATCCTGGTCAAGTTGGCAGACCGCCTGCACAACATGCGCACCATCGGCTCCCTGCGCTCGGAAAAACGGCGCCGCATCGGGCGTGAGACGCTTGAGATTTATGCCCCGATCGCTCACCGCCTGGGCCTCAATCAGGTCTATCGCGAACTGCAGGACCTGAGCTTCGCCAACCTCTATCCGATCCGGTTTGCCGTCATTTCCAAAGCGATCAAGGCGGCGCGCGGCAATCGCCGCGAAGGTGTCAACCGCATTCTCGAAGCGATCCAGAAGGCGCTGCCGGAAGCGGGTATCGGCGCACAGGTGTTTGGCCGCGAGAAGCACGTGTACGGCATCTATCGCAAGATGGCCAGCAAGAAGCTGACGTTTTCGCAAGTACTCGACGTCTATGGCTTTCGCGTCGTGGTCAAGGATGTCGCCACCTGCTATCACGCGCTGGGTGTGCTGCACGCGCTCTACAAGCCTGTACCGGGCAAGTTCAAGGACTACATCGCGATCCCCAAGGTCAACGGCTATCAGTCCCTCCACACCACCCTGATCGGCCCGTTTGGCACGCCAGTGGAAATCCAGGTGCGTACGGCAGACATGCACCGGGTGGCCGAGGCCGGTGTCGCAGCGCACTGGCTGTACAAGAGCGATGACGCAGCCATCAATGATGTGCAACGCAAGACCCACCAGTGGCTGCAATCCCTGCTTGATATCCAGAATTCATCGCGTGACCCCGCCGAGTTCCTGGAACATGTGAAGGTCGACCTGTTTCCCGACGAAGTCTACGTCTTTACCCCCAAGGGCCGCATCATGTCGCTGCCGCGTGGGGCGACTGCGGTGGATTTCGCCTATCTGGTGCACACCGGAGTGGGGGATGCCTGTGTAGGTTGCAAGATCAACAGCGAGCCGATGCCGCTGCGCACCGAACTGAAAAACGGTGACCTGGTTGAAATCGTCACCTCGGTGGGTTCGCAGCCCAACCCCGCCTGGTTGGGTTTCGTGCGTACCGGCAAGGCCCGTGCGCACATTCGGCACTACATGAAGACCATGAAGTTCGAGGAGTCCGCTGCCCTGGGTGAGCGGCTTCTCGGGCAGGCGCTGCGCGCGGTCGGCGTCAACGATATTGAGCTCGACTCTGCGCGGTGGGACAAACTGCTGCGCGATTCGGGCGCCAAATCGCGCAATGAATTGTTTGCTGACATCGGGCTGGGGAAGCGGCTTGCTGCCGTGGTGGCGCGCAAGTTTCAGACCGGGCAGGTGCCTGGTGAGGATGGTGACGGGCGCGAGCTGCGCCCTGCGCCGGTGGTGATTCGCGGTGCCGACGGCATGGCGGTGCAGCTATCGACTTGCTGCCGGCCAATCCCCGGCGATCCGATTGTCGGACTGATCAGCAAGGGGCAAGGTCTGGCCATTCATACCCATGATTGCAAGCTCATTGCCAGACACCGTCGGCGAGATGCACATGATTGGGTGGATGTCGAGTGGGATCCGGAGCCGGACAGGTTTTTCTCCGTTTCTGTACGGGTGATCGTGACCAACGGCCGCGGCATCCTCGCCAAGGTGGCCGCCGCGCTTACTTCGGCTGACACGAACATCACCAATGTGCACACCGAGGATGATGAATCAGGTGACTACGCCAACATGGAGTTCGCTATCGAAGTGGCCGATCGGCCGCACCTGGCGCGGGTGATGCGCAGCCTGCGTCGGCTGCAGGAAGTCATTCGCATCATTCGCGTCAAGGCTTAGGCGGCAGCCAGTCTGGCTGCGGCTGTTGCCCGTTAGATTTCCCTGTTCCTCACCGGCCATGCCGCCAGGAATGGCTCCCACCAACGGTTTCCGTGATGTACACGCGTGCTCTGCTGCCGTCATCGGCGCCGGTCTTGCGGGTGCGGCCGTGTGCGCGGAGCTTTGCAGTCGCGGCTGGCGGGTCGATCTGATCGATGCCGCGCCGACACCGGCTTCCGGCGCGTCCGGCAACCATGCGGGTGTGTTTCACCCGCTGATCGCGCGCGACAACAATCGTCTGGCGCGTCTGACTCAACTCGCGGTCAAGCGCGCCCTGGAGGTCTGGCGACTGCGCGAACGGTCCGGGCATGCCATGTCCTGGTCTTGTGGGGGATTGATGCAACTGGCGCGTCAGACCGGGCGTACAGCGGGTCAGGATGCCGGTGCAGTGTTGCGGGCAGCTGGCGTGGACGACGATGACGCACGAGCGGTCGATGCCATCGCCGCGAGCCGGCTCGCCGGCCTGCCGGTGACCGATGGCGGTGTCTGGTTCGCGGCAGGGGGGTGGGTGCAACCCGCCTCGCTGGTGAATGCGCAACTGGCATCGTGCGGCCTGGCGCTGACGCGACACTTTGGCCGCACTGTGGCGGCGGCGCGGCGTGAGGATCAGGCAGCGGTCCAGCCTGCGGGCCGGAATGAGGGCAAAGGCTGGGCGCTGCTCGACACCATGGGACAGGTGATCTCCCGCACGCGATGCGTGGTACTTGCGACTGGCGCTGATCACAGGCTGGCACAGATGTTTGGGCAGGTGTCGTGGCCCTTGGCTGGAATGAACGGCCAGCTCACCTACCTGCCGGCAGAAGCGCTTCCGGCGCCGCGCATACCGTTGACACGTGATGCGTACGTACTCCCCGCCGTCAACGGTCTGGTTGTTACGGGCGCGACCTACCATCCAGCCCAATTGGATGGTGGCTCGCCCGATGGGGAACCACGCGATGCGCTGGCGCTTTCGCTACCGCCTGAGGCAACTGTCGCCGGGCACCGTGCCAACCTCGCCAAACTGGGCCAGATGTTCACCCTGCCGCTCCCGGATTTCGATACAAGTCAGCTTGCCGGCAGGATCTCGACGCGTGCGGTTACGCCAGACCGCTTGCCAATCATCGGACAGTTGCTCGATGAGGCTGGGCTTGACGCCAGGCGCGTGGCATTGCATGGGCACCACCTGGCCGACCTGCCGCGCCTGCCGGGTGTCTACGTGGTGGGCGGTTTTGGGTCGAGGGGCATTACGTGGGCAGAACTGGCAGCCCAGTTGTTGGCCGCCATGATGGATGGGCACACGTTGCCGCTGGCCAAGGATCTGGTGGATGCCGTGGATCCGGCGCGGTTCCGGTTGCGCGCCCTTAGACGCGGTGTTGGGTCTGATGCCGCCGAACGCAGGAAGACCGGCTAGACCATCGCCACCAATACACTGCACTCGGCGATATCAATCAGGTTCTTGCCAACCGAGCCGCGCCACCAGCGCTCGGCCCAGGATTTGGCGCGGCGATGGCCGACGCAGATCAGTTCTGCTCCTACAGCCTTGGCGCGTGCGCCAATTTCATCCACCGGCTCGCCGTTGGCAAGGGATCCTTCGGCAATGCAGCCACGTGCCTTCAGGCGGGCGATGCCTTCGTCCAAAATAGCCTGGAAACGCTTCTTTTCCTGCTCGAAGTCGTTTTCCATCACCATGCCTTCCACTACCATCATGCCGGCGTAAAACGGGATGACGGCTAGCAGATGCACTTCTGCCTTCAACAACTCGGCCAAGTCTGCGCACTCCACGAGGGCTTTGCGCCCCTCCTCGGAGCCGTCGTAGGCGAGCAATATTTTCTTGTACATGCGTGTCTCCTTCGCAAGGGGTGGATGGCGCAATCAGTATACCTGCCGCGAGGCACCGTGCAAGCGGTGCCGCAGCCACGTCCCGACTGGAAAGAGCCTCCTTCCAAGGGGGCCATGCGGCCGCGGTTTTACCTTTATGCGGTGCTGCTACAGCTTGCTGACGATTCCAGCGATGCGTGGCGCATCAATGCTGCCTGGCGTGGCGCACAACTCCAGGAATAACTCCTGCGGGTCGCGCTTGGATGCACGATTCTTGAGAGTCTGCGACAACAGCAGCATCTGGCGTGCACGGCGGGCACTGTCGTCGCCGGCAGGAGAGGGCAAGCCCAGTGCCAATTCCAGGTCGATCATCAGTTCGCGCCGACGGCTATCTGCAGCCGCGCTTGGCTTGCCCTGGCGCACTGCAGCCAGGCGCGCATTCAGGCCGGCATGGCTGGCGTGACGTGATTCGCGCTTCTCTGCCAGCTGGTTGACCGCTTCCAGCGTTGGAGCGTCGAGCGCATCCGGTGTTCCGGGTGACGCCGCAAGCGCAGCTTCTGCTGCTGCCAGTGCGGCATCCAGCGCGGCAAGCGAAGTCCAGATACCGCGCGCGGCTGCACGCTTCAGGTCTGCAATGCGGGTGCGTACTGCCTGGACCGCTTCATCATGCTGGCGCTCCAGCTGGCGGTCGGGCGTGTCGTTGCGCTGCCGCCAGCGCGTCTGGAGCGCCGTGAGCTGCGTCTGCAGTGCTTGTGGATCAGCGCTGTCGTTTTGCGTGTCGGCCAAGGTGCGGATCTCGCGAATCTCCTCCGCCGCTGCCGCACGCATTGCCTGTGCCCGGGCCTTGCCGGCCTCCCGTGCAGCGCTGCGCATCTCGAAAATGGTGTTACCCAGGGCGCGAAAACGCTCCCACATCACCTGTTCTTCCTTGCGACCCAAGGGCAAGGGCGAGACCCGCTGGTTCCACTGCTTCTGGCATTCCTGTGCCACGCGCATGGCTTCCTGCAAGGCCGGCCATGGGCGGTCGTCCCGATCCAGCGTTTCTGGCTGTTCGGCTGCTGCTTTGGCACCTGCTGCCTCTACCTGGTCCATCAATGCCTGGCGCCGGTTGCGCTCGCGCGCGCGCTCCGCATCGAGCAGCGCATCAAGGGCCTTGGCGGCCGCGTCAAGGCGCATCTGCATCGGTTTCAAGGTCTTGCGATCGGCCGGCCCTGCTTCATACCAGGCACGCACGGCGCCGCCCCTTTCAGCGGCGATGGCTTTCCAGTCCGGCGCCTCCGATTGGGCATTCGCGAGCAAGCCTTCCACCTTGGCCAGCGCGGCTTCACGTGCCTTCAGGTGTTCGCCACGCTCGGCGGTCTTGATGGCGCGGTACAGCGTCACCGTCTCATAGGCCTTGTTGGTGGCCGCGTGGAATTCGTCCCACAGCTTGCGCGGGGCGCCGCCGGCTTCGGCATCAATAGCCTTCCACTCGTTCTGCAGCGTCTGCACTTCCTGGCGCAACATGTCGATGCTGAGGGAAAGCTCAGTCAACTTGTGGGCGCGCGCCATCAATTCGGCACGGCGCGTGCGAGCGACATCGCGGGCAAAGCCTTCCAGCTTGAGCACTTCGGTTTCGACGCCATGAAACCGTGCGCGCCAATTGCCCGGCAGGTGTTCGGCGGCAGCGCGGTGCTTGCGGATATCTCCGGCCGCCTTCAAGGCAGCCTTGGCCTCGCCTGCTGCCAGGTGCGTTTCCAGAGTGGCGATCAACTGGGTGAGGGCATCGCGTGTCGCACTGTTCTCGGCCTGGTGTGCAGCCTTCTCAGCCACGCGCTGGGTGCGGGCGGCCTCACGGGCCGCCTGTGCTGCGGCTTCAGCGGCGATATCCAGCCCGCGTCGACGCGCGTTCCACGCCTGTGCAACCCGCTGGGCATGTTCTGCGGGAAGTTTGGCCGCAGCGATGGCAGCTTCCAATTGCGCAACAGATTCTGCGTCTTCCAGCGAGACGGCTTCGATTTGCGCCATCAGCGTGCGGGCATCGGCTTCGGCCACGCCCTGGGCCACGATACGAATGGTCAGGGCCTCCAGCGCATTGAGCGCAGCCACGGCACGGTCGACCACGACTTTGGGCACGGCAGAGCGATCCAGCGCCGCAAACCGCTCAGCCAGTGCCGCATGCACCAGTGGGTCTGCAGGGATCTGGTGAGCCGAGAGGGCTTGATGCGCAGCGTCAGCCTCATGCGCGATGTCGAGCAACTGGCGCTGGGCATCCTGCCCGCTTTCGAGTTGCCGTGCGATGTCACCGCGAATCCGATCAATATCGCCAAAACCGTTGGTGGGAGCGACTTTCAGCGATTCTGCCTGGAGCAGGGCGTGGCGCGAATCAAGCTCGATCAGGCGCTTCAAGTCAATCGCCGGACGTGTAAGCAGGGCCTCGAAATCGGCCTGCAAGGCCGCGAGATTGCTATCGAGCTGTGCGCGATGCTGGGCGGTGGCGATCTGTTCGCGGGCAAAGCGCGCGAGCCTGCGGTCCTTGTCTTTCCAGGCCCTGGCGATCTCTTCCCAGGTGCTTAAGGGCGGCGAAAAGCCAGCCAGCGCCTCCAC
>CAYUEG010000046.1:0-5535 GCA_964443245.1 uncultured Burkholderiales bacterium
CTCGGCACGCATTATTTCTGGACCCACTTTTACCTGGGCGAGACGCGCGCCAACCGGCCCTTTGTGCACTACCCGCAGGAGCGCTGGTTCGCGCCCACGGCCGATGGCGCCTGGCCCAAGGAAATGCTCAACCCCGAGCTGCACGCCTTCTACAACCCGGAAGGCAGCATCAACGGTGAAGTGCTGGTCGATCTCAACTCGGGCAACGTCGAGCGCGGCATTTGCACCCTGCCCTATCGCCGCCTGCGTGATGATGCGGAGACTTTCATCCCGGTCAACATTATCGGCAATCTGTATGTGAGCAACGGCATGGCCGCCGGCAATACGCCGATGGAAGCGCGCGCCCAGGCGCTCTCCGAAATTTTCGAGCGCCATGTGAAGTACCGCATCATCCGCGACGGCCTGTGCCTGCCCGATGTGCCCGAAGACGTGATTTCGCGCTTTCCCAACATTCGCGCCGGCATTGACGGCCTGCGCAAGGCCGGCTTCGGCATTCTGGTCAAAGACGCTTCGCTCGGCGGGCAATACCCGGTGATGAACGTGACGCTGGTGCACCCGAAAGACCAGGGCATCTTCTCCAGCTACGGCGCGCATCCGCGCTTCGAGATTGCGCTGGAACGCGCCATGACCGAGCTGTTGCAGGGCCGCGCGCTCGATTCGCTCGAAGGCTTTCCCGAGCCGGGCTTCGACATGAGCGAGATTGAAGCAGCCAACAACCTGGAAATCCACTTCGTCGATTCGAGCGGCGTGATCAGCTGGAACTTCATGTCGGACCAGCCCGACTTTGCGTTTGCCGACTGGAACTTCAGCACCACCACCGAGGCCGATTATCAGTGGCTGGTCGATGCGATCCACCGCGAAGGGCGCGATATCTACGTGGCCGACTTCAGCGAACAGGGCGCCTACAGCTGCCGCATCCTGGTGCCCGGCATGTCGGAGATTTACCCGGTCGAAGACCTCGAATGGGAAAACAACAGCGCCGGCAACGCACTGCGGCCCGCATTGGTGCGCCTGCACGAGATTGACGACGAAGAATGCGCCGACCTGCTGGAGCACCTGCAAACCATCAACATGGCCGACGAGCGCCCGTTGTGGGAAGTGCTGGGCCTGGCCATTCCGCTCGGTACGCCGTGGAAGAAATTGCGCATCGGCGAACTCAAGACCCTGCTCGCGCTCGCCATCGGCGATGAAGAAGCGATTCTCGAAGGGTGCGACTGGATTCGTTACTCCACCGACATCGACCCCGCGCGCCGCCTGGTCTACCGCTGCATCGAAAGCATTCTCAAGCTCGACGCACCGGAGAATTATCAGCACTCGCTTGTGCTGCTGTACGGGGCTGAATGCGTGCGTCAGGCTGAAGCCTTGCTCGACGGCAGCGAGCGCTTTTTCGGGCTCGACACGCTCGGGCCGAACATGGAAGGCAGTGCCATGCACCAGACGCTGCTGGCGGCGTACGACAAGCTGTTCGTCTAGGCGACTCGATTAAGTCGTTGCGGGAGCCATTCCGGCCAGGAAGGGCTCCCATGGAGAATGGCTCCCACCAAGGGTTTCAGCCGAGTTCCGCTCTCACAATCGCTGCGCCGTCTGCCAGCGCCTTGAGCTTGCCGAAGGCGACTTCGCGCGAGAGGTACTTCATGCCGCAATCGGGCGCCGGGATCAGGCGCTCGGCATCCACATGCTTCAAGCCGTTGCGAATACGCGCCGCCACATCCTCCCCGCTCTCAATCTTCGGGCTGCCCAGATCGATCACACCGAGCAGGATCTTCTTGTTCGAGAGGTCCTTGAGCATGCCCAGATCGAGCGCCGGCTGCGCGCACTCAATCGAAATCTGGTCGGCAAGGCTGTCCGAAAGCTGGGTGAGGAACGAATAGCCGGTCGGCTTTTGCCCCGGCACCACCGCCGCGTAGCCAAAGCACAGGTGCACCACGGTTTGCACCTTCACACCCTGCAGTGCGCGGTTGATCGCTTTCACGGCGAACTGTTTGGCGGCTTCCGGATCGTTGCGCAGCCACGGTTCGTCAAGCTGGATCACGTCCGCACCGGCAGCCTGCAAATCGAGCACTTCGGCGTTGACGGCCTCGGCGAAAGCCATGGCCATCTCTTCCTTGTCCTTGTAATACTCGTTATGCGCCTGCTGCGCCATGGTGAACGGGCCCGGCAAAGTGATCTTGATCTGGCGGTCGGTGTTGGCGCGCAGGAACTGCAGGTCGCGCACTTCCACGGCACGGGTGCGGCGGATCGGCGCGTGCACGCGCGGCACCTTGGTCTGGCGGCCGGCAGCATTGGTAATCGTCGCCGGGTTGTCGGCATCCACCCCTTCGAGCGCGGCCACAAAGTAGTTGGAATAGCTCTCGCGGCGCATCTCGCCATCGGTAATGATGTCGATGCCGGCGCGCTCCATGTCGCGAATGGCAAGAATGGTCGCATCGTCCTGCGCTTCCTTGAGGCGCTCGACCGGGATGCGCCACATCTCGTGCATGTTGACGCGCGGCACCACCTTGGAAAGCATGGCGCGATCGATCAGCCAGTCAGGCTGGGGGTAACTTCCAACAACAGTGGTGGGCAGCAGTTTCATGAAGATTCGATTCGAATGGGGAGGGATTGGTATAGTCGGAGGCTGGGTGAAACGGCAGCCAGATGCCATTTTGCCTGTTCCCGCCCGTCCCGAGGCACGCGCCACGCCGCCTCTGCCAAACCAGCACCATTGGCCAGTACCGTTGACCAGCACCTTTCGCTCCTTCATTCGCCTTCCATCGCCCCGCTCCCATGCCGCACCCTCTTGACGAATCCCTGGCCCTCACCGCAACCGGCCCCAACCGCTGGCAGTCCTTGTCCAGCCCGCTTTACTGGAATTCCATCGGCCCCTTTGGCGGCTGGATTGCGGCGCAACTCCTGAACGCGGTGCAGTGCGAGGCGGAAGCGCGTGGCGATGTGATCGCGCTGCAGGCGCAGTTCATCGGCGGCGTGCGCCAGGCGCCCTTTACGCTGGCTACCGCCTGCCTGCGGCAGAACCGCTCCACCGCGTTCTGGCGCGCGGAACTGCGCCAGGCCCCGGAGGACGGCGGCAACGAGCAAGTGTGTGCCCACGCCACAGTCACGCTGGGCAACTGGCGCGACACCACCACGGTGGCTGATGCAAAGATGCCATCGGCGCCGGCAGCCCTCTCGCTGCCCCCGGCGCCACCGCGGCGCTTTCGCACCCCCGAGTTCGTGCACCGCTACGATTTCCGGCCGGTCAAGGGTTCCCTTGGCACACCATCCGAGACGATGGATTCGTTGATGTGGGTGCGCGATGCCGTGCCGCGCCCGCTGGATGCGCGCTCCGTCGCGGCGATCTGCGATGCGCCCTTCCCGGCGATCTGGCTGCGCATGCCGGCCCCGGTGATGATCACCACGGTGGTGTACAACGTCTTCTTCCGGGTCGGTGCGGACCGGCTGGCGGCAGCAGGAGATGGCCACGTGCTGCTCGAATCGCGCTGCGCCGCCGGCACACGTGGATTCTTCGATCAGGACACCAGCATCTGGAGCGAAAGCGGCGAGTTGCTGGCGCAATCCCAGCAACTGGCGTGGTTCAGCGACAAACCGCTGGCCAGCAGTTAAGCGGCAGGTAAGGCACCGCCCGGTGCGCTTCGCAGCGCAGCCGTTCAGAAACGATAGAGCCGCGCGGCGTTGGTGGCAAACAGCGGTTCGCGCACCGCATCGGAAGGCAGCCAGCTTTCCAGCTGGTCCAGCAGATCCGCATCGTTGGGCATGTCCTTGTGGATGCCGGGGTGTGGCCAGTTGGTGCCCCACACGCACTGCTCCGGATAGTCCGTCAGCAGTGCTTGTGCAAAGGGCCGCATGTCGTCGTAGTGCGGCGCGCCGGCGTCCGACAGCCGGTACCAGCTGGAGATCTTGGTATAGCAATCACGGCGCTTGGCCAGCAGCCGGCGAATCACATTGAAACCCGGTGCGTTGATCCCTTCACTGCCGCGCGTGCGCCCCATGTGGTCGATCACCAGCGGTACCGGGCAGGCCATCAGCTTGGGCTCCAGCGCCACCCAATCGGCGGATTTGGCGATGTTGATCTCGATATGCCAGCCAAACGGCGCCACCCTGCGTGCGATCTCTGCCAGGTCGGCCGTGGTGGCACCGGTGGCAAACTGGTCCATCAGGCGCGCGGCACGAAAACCGGCAGCATCCAGCTTCTTCAGCAATGCCGCATCGACATCGGCAGGCACGGCAGCGACGCCACGCAGGCGCTGCGGATGGTCGAGCAGGAAGTCTTCGGTAATCGAATTGTCAAACGCGTAGGCGCTACCGTGGACCTGCACGCCCCGCTCCACCCCCAGCGCGTCATGCAGGGCGAACCAGGCCTCGCGCGTACACAAGGGCGGCTGGTACTTGCGGTTGCCGGCAAAGGGGTAACGATCAAAGCGGTCAAAGATGTGGGCGTGGCAATCGACCGTCAGCGCCGGCAACGCGCGCTTCGGCTTGCGCAGCCTGGCATCGGGCGGGAGCGGTGCTGCCGAAGTGTCTGTCATGTGGTCGACCCCGCTTATTCCAGCACGATGTTGGAATCACGCGCGATGGTGCGCGAATTTTCGAAGTCCCGCTTCACATAGGCTTCGAACGCGCGGGCGTCCATGTCGATCATCTCGACGCCAAGACCGGCAAAGCGCTCCCGCACGGCCGGCTGGGTGAGCACCCGGGCCAGTGCTGCGGAGAGCTTGTCGAGCACCGGGCGCGGTGTGCCAGCCGGTGCAAACAGCCCGGTAAAGGTGGAGTTGTCAAAGTCCTTCAAGCCCAGCTCGGCCAGCGAAGGCACGTCCGGCAGCAGCGCGGAACGCTTGCGCGTGGTCACCGCCAGCGCGCGCAGGCGGCCTTCCTTGATATGCTGAATCGAGGCGGTGAGCTGGTCCATCATGGTATCGACCTGGCCACCCACCACGTCGATCAGCGCCGGGCCGGACCCTTTGTAGGGCACATGCACCACTTGCAGGCCGGATTGCTTCATCAGCATTTCGATCGCCAGATGATTCGAGGTGCCGGTGCCTGCCGACGCCACCGGCAGCCGGCCCGGCTGTGCCTGCGCGCGCGCGGCAAAATCGCGGTAACTGGCAATGCTGCCTTTGGCCGACGCGCTCAGCACCAGCGGAACCGATTGAATCGGCCCGACCACGGCCAGATCGCGCGTCGGGTCATAGGGCGGGTTCCGGGTCGTCGCGGGGGCCACCGAAATCGTGCTGGAGGAACCGAGCACCAGCGTATAACCATCCGCTGGCCCCTTGATCACCTGCCCGGTAGCGAGCATGCCGCCGGCGCCGGGACGATTCTCCACAATCACCTGCTGCCCCAGAATCTCGCCCAACGGGCCCGCGATGGTGCGCGCCGTGATATCGACATTGCCACCGGGCGCGAACGGCACGACGATGCGCACCGGCTTGTTGGGGAAATCCTGCGCCTGGCTCTGCACCAGACCCGGCGCGCACGCGAGCATCAATGCGGCAAGAATGCCGGTCCAGCGTTTCCATGCTGTCATGTTGTCTCCTTGGT
>CAYUEG010000046.1:5635-24280 GCA_964443245.1 uncultured Burkholderiales bacterium
ATGAGCGCGTTGATCAGCTCCGCCTTGGTCTCGGTGGGAATGAATTCCTTTTCTGACTGGAAGCCATCGCGGGTACCAACTTCGGTGACGAGCACGAAACGATCATGGGACGAGGCAGGTAGATAAGACATGGAAAGTCATCCGTGGCTGAAAAAGGTTGGAAAAGAGGACAGAGTAGGCAGGCCTTGCCGTTCTAAATGGCGCCCGCCGCACGCAGGTTTGCCACATCGGCCGGCCGGTAGCCCAGTTCGGCCAGCACGCCTTCCGTATCGGCGCCCAGCACCGGCGGCGGGCGATGCATGGTACAGGGGGCATCGGTGAACTTGATCGGAAAGCCCAGCACATCCAGCGGGCCATGCTGCGGATGTTCGATGGTGACGCGCATCTGCTGGTGGCGGGTTTGCGGATCATCGAAGACCTCCGCCAGACCGAGCACACGGCCGCAGGGTACGCCGGCAGCATTGAGCTTTTCGATCCAGTGCGCAACCGAACCGGTGCGGGTGCGCTGGTTGATGGCTGCATTGATCAGCGTGCGCCGTTCGAATCGATCCGCATTGGTCTGGAACTCCGGATGCTGTTTCAGATGGTCCAACTCCAGAGCGGCCAGCAGCTTGTAATAGAAGCTGTCATTGGAGGGCGCCACGGCGATCTGGCCATCGGATGCCTCGAACAGGCCATAGGGCGAGGCGATCGCGTGATCATTGCCGGTGCGCAGGGGCTGACGGCCAGTGGCGAAAAAGTTGGTGGCGAGGAAGGCCAGCATGCTGGTCATGCTGTCGGTGAGCGCGGTGGAGACCTCCTCACCCTCGCCTGTGCGGCTGCGCCGCACCAGTGCCGCCATGATGCCCATCGCCGCGTAGGAGCCTGCGACCAGATCGGAGATCGGCGGTGCCGCACGCATCGGCGGCTGCCCCTCGAGGCCGTTGACACTCATGAAGCCGCTCATCGCCTGGGCAATGAAGTCGAAGGACGGCCGCTCGCGGTATGGGCCATCGAGGCCGAAGCCGGTGACGTGGCAGCTGATGATGTCCGGCTTCAGGGCGCGCAAGGCATCGCGGCCAAAACCCATCTTGTCCATCACGCCGGGGCGGTAGTTGTTGACCACCACATCGGCGCCCTGCAGCAACCGGCGCAGCACTTCCTTGCCTTCCTCGCTGCGCAGGTTGAGGGTGATCGAGCGCTTGTTGCGGTTGAAGGTGGCAAAGTACAGCGAGTAGCCGTTCACCGCCTCGCCCTGCTGGCGCACCGGATCACCCTCGCCGGGCTCCTCGATCTTGATCACCTCTGCTCCCATGTCCGCAAGGAACATGGAGCAGAAGGGCCCGGAGAGGATGCGCGTCAGGTCGATGACGCGAATGCCTTGCAGTTGCATGCGCCCGCTTACTCCAGCTTGACGCCGGAATCCTTGACGATCTTGCCCCAGCGCGCGTAATCAGTCCGAACAAAGGCGGCAAACTCTTCGGGCGTGCCGCCTACCGGCGTGACGCCGCCGTTGATGAGCTTTTCGCGCACGTCGGGCATCTGCAGCACCTTGTTGATCTCCGCATTCAAGCGCGCCACGATGGCCGGCGGCGTACCGGCCGGCGCAAACAGGCCCAGCCAGATACCGGCGTCAATTCCCTTGATGCCGGCTTCGTCCAGCGTCGGGGTATTGGGCAGCATCGCCGAGCGCTTGGGCGTGGTTACGGCCACAGGGGTCAACTTGCCGCCGCGCACCAGACCAAGCACTGATGCCACTGACATGATGGCCACGTCGACTGAATTACCCATCACGTCCGCCATGGCCGGCGCAGCACCTTTGTACGGCACCTGCAGCACGCGAATGCCCGCGGCCGTCTTGAATGATTCACCGAACAGGTGGCCCATGCTGCCGTTGCCTGCGGTCGCCCAGCTCAGGCCCGCAGGGCTCTTGCCGCGCGCCACCAGATCCGCCACGTTGCCCAGCTTGTTTTGCGTGGCGCTGGCATTGCTGACGATGGCCAGCGCCGTTTCCGACACCTGGATGATGGGCGCAAAGCTCTTCACGGTGTCATAGCCGGCATTGGCGTACAGGTAGGGCCCGAGCATCATGTTGTCGGACTGGCCCATCACGATGGTGTAGCCATCCGGCGCAGCTTTCGCCGCCGCAGCAATGGCCAGGTTGCCGGAGGCACCGGGCATGTTCTCCAGCACGATCTGCCACTTGTTGACCTCGGCCAGTTTGGTGCCGACCGTGCGCGAGACAAAATCGGTGCCGCCGCCTGGCGTGAAGGGAATCAAAAGGCGGATCGGTTTGGCGGGATACTCCTGCGCTGCAGCAGGCATGGGCAGCGCTGTCGCCAGCAGGCCGGCGACGCCGGCGATCAGGCCAAGACCGGCTCCCAGAGCCATTCTCCGTGTTTTCATTTCAGTCTCCTTTGGTATCGTTATGGTGGTTCATGGTGCTGCATTGTCGCCTGCGGCGACGGTCAAGGTGATCACCCGTGCCGGACACAGGCGCACCGCCTTTTCCAGATAGGGTGTCAATTCTGCCGGCGGGTGTTCCTCCAGAAGGAGGACGATCCCGTCGCTCTCGCGCTGGTCAAACACTTCCGGCACGGTTCGTACACACTGGCCCGCCCCCACGCACCGGTGCGCATCGACAGACACTTTAACCTTCGGCGCACTCACCAGGCCACCGGCAGGTTGTGGACGCCGTAGATCTGCATGTCATGCTTGAAGCGGATCTGGTCCAGCGGCACGGCCAGGCGCAGAGCAGGCAGGCGGCGCAACAGGGTGTTGAACAGGATGTGCAGCTCGTAGCGCGCCAGCATCTGCCCCAGGCACTGGTGAATCCCGTAGCCGAAGGTCAGGTGATGGGACGCATCCCGGTCAAAATCGAGCTGGTCGGGCCGTTCAAACACGGCCTCATCCCGGTTGGCCGAAGCCAGCAGCATGAACAGGCCTTCCCCTTTGGGAATCCGCACCCCGCCCACTTCAACATCCTCCAGTGCCACCCGGCGCGGCGAAAACTGCACCGGGCTGACAAAGCGCAGCAGTTCCTCGACCGCAGCTTCCACCCGCTCCGGCTGCGCGGCAAGCCGGGCACGCAAATCCTCGTGTTGCAGCAGCAGCAAGGTGCCCATGCCGATCATGTTGGTGGTGGTGTCATGGCCGGCGCGCAGGATCATGGCGCCGATTTCGGCAAACTCTTCGCGCGTCAGGTGCCCGGTGTGCACATGTTCGGCGATGATGCGGCTGACCATGTCGTCGCCGGGGTTGGCTTCCTTGGCCTGAATCAGGCGCAATACATAAGCGGCCAGTTCGCGCGCCTTGGACTCGGCTTCATCCGCAGTCTGCGTCAGTCCGTGCCGTGCCACGGCGCAGCGAATGATGAACGGGTGGTCCTCGTAAGGCGAGCCGAACAGCTCGGACATCACCAGTGACGGAAACTTCACCGCCAGAGTCGCCACCAGGTCAAGCGGCGGCCCGGCACGCTCCATGTCGTCGATCAGTGCTTCGGCAATCGCGGCAATCTTCGGCTTCAGGGCCTGCATGCGCCGTACCGAAAACTCCCGCGTGAACAGGCGCCGATAGCGATCATGTTCCGGGTTGTCCATGCCGACAAAGGCGCGCTCGTTCTTGTCCACCGCCACTCGCGCGGCTGTCACGGTGGGGAAATCCGGATGCGCCATCGCGCCGGAAAAACGCTTGTCGTCGGACAGTACTTCGCGGATCTCAGCCTGGCGCATCACCAGCCACGCCCGCTTGCCATCCCACAGCGAAACCGGGCAGACCGCACCGGCGGCACGCGCTTTTGCATACTCCGGCGGCGGGGAGAAGGGGTCTTCCCGCTTGAACGGAAACACCGGGCAGTCAGGATGAGTCACTGCAGGCAACCCTTGCCGGTTCCTGGAGCTCGCAGCCTTGCCGATCGGCGCGCCCGACTCTTAGCGCGCGATCTTCTTGGCCAGGCAGTCGACGCAGATCCAGCGGCGATGGCGGCCATCACGGCTGGTCTTGAAGCTGCCCTTTTCCGCCGGCTTGCGGGTCTGGCAGCTGGAGCAGAAGCGTTTGTCTTCGCCGGGCTTGATCGCCGCAAGTTCGGGCTTGGGCGATGGTGCGGCTTCCGGTTTCTTGGCCAAAACGGGTTCCGGTTTCTTGGTCGGCATCTTCGATTGGGCTTGCAAGGCAGGCAGGGCAGACATAGCCCGTATTATCCCGCAGAATGGGGCTGGAGAAACCCTATAGTTTATAGGGCTTTGAGGGTTGTCGCAATGGCAACCTGTTGCACACTGCTCTGGCACTGCAGCATGCATGCCTCGCATCGGGCAGCTGCGCCGCAGCAGATCACGGGATTGGTGGCGATTGCCGCACCTTTTCGAACCCACGACGAGCCCGATGCCATGCCATTCTATGCGCGAAGAACATTTTGCGTACTCAACGTCCTGTGATGCTGCCCTCCCCCCTCTACGGCATGCCGCCCGCACAACGTCCAAGCGCCCCGGCCGGCGGCCGGAAGCAGGCCCGACGAAGGCGTTCGCGCGGACCGGATGCCGTGGAGCGCTTCGCCTGCGGGCTTCGCGCCCATGCTCCCCTCAAGTTCTGCCAGCGGCGTCCGTAAGAAGTATGACGCTCCGCACAACGCACCTTCCCAACCCAACTCTCTGCGAGCCCACACATGCTGTCAAAATGCCTTCCCCGTCCGGCCAACCTGCTGGACCAGCGCTTCAATCCGGCCATCTCCGGAACCCGCGAACTGGCCTGCGCGTTGGCGCTGGTACGCGAAGGCGTGTATCTGGCCGACCTGTCGACTGAATCCTGGGCAGCGTTCTGCCAGAAGTTTCCGGCCTCCGAGGCCCCCGCAGCCGCCTAGTCCCTCCCTTCCTCTGTGACCGGCCACCAGGCCGGCCTTGACCGGCGAACCAGTCCGTTCGCCGGTCTCTTGTCGTTGGGCCGCGCGGGATAAAGGGGCTGAATGCTATGCTTCGCGCCCGGCACTTACGCTTCCAACGCATGCACGATCTGCTGATTCAAGGCGCCCAGGTCTTTGACGGCCTTGGCAATCCCCCGGTCCACGCCGATGTGGCGATTACCGGCGGCCGCATCGCATCCATCGATACCCACCCGGCACCCGCACGCGAGGTTGTCAGGGCGGATGGTCTGGCCCTGATGCCGGGCATTGTCGATCTGCACACGCACTACGACGCCCAGATCACCTGGGACCGCACCATGTCCCCTTCACCGGCGCTGGGGGTGACCACGGCCGTGATCGGCAATTGCGGTTTCGGCATCGCGCCCTGCCCGGCACCCGTGCGCGAAACCATGATGAAGAACCTCTCGGTGGTCGAGGGCATGGATCTGAACGCCCTCCTCAATGGCACGCGCTGGGAGTTCGAGACCTTCGGCGAGTACATGGACCAACTGCGCCGCACCGGTCCGTATCTGAACACGGCCGTGTTCGCCGGCCATTCAGTGATCCGCACCGCCGTGATGGGGGAAGCTGCCTCGGAGAAAGTCGAGCCGTCGGAGGCAGAACTTGCGGCGATGCGCGCGCTGGTGCGGGAGGCCATGGATGCCGGCGCGATCGGCTTCGCCTCGTCGTTCTCGCCCAACCACAGCGGCTTTGGCGGCCGGCCGATGCCCTCCACCATCGCCACCGAACACGAATTGCGCGCCCTGACCGGTGTGCTCGGCGAGGTCGGCCGTGGCGTATTCATGAGCGCGACCGGCAGCCGCGCCACGCCGGACATGATGGAGAGCATCGCAGCCGCCAACGGCCGCCCGGCTTACATCTCCACGGTGCTCACCATGTACAACGAAGCCGCGCCGGAGCGCGGCCTCACCTACTATCAGCGCTGCGCCGAGGCAATTGCGCGCGGCAACGAAGTCTATGTGCTGACCAGCTGCCAGCCGCTGTCGTTCGATTTCACACTCACGGACCCGTACATCCTGCTCAGCCACAGCGCCTTTGATGCCATCAAGGGGGTGGCAGTCGATCAGCTCGCCGCGATCTATCGCGACGCCTCGTTCCGCGCGGCGTTCCGCGCCAACCTGGCGAACCCAAAGCCGGGCATCCTGTTCCTGGGCAACTGGAACCATATCGAGGTGGGCGTGGCGACGCGGCCCGCGCATCGCGAACTGGAATCGCGCTCCATCGGCGCGCTGGCGCGGGAGCGCGGTGTCGATCCGGTCGACCTGTTCTTCGACCTGGCGCTGGCCGAGAACCTCGAGATGCATTTTGTCGGCAAGTTCTTCCAGAATCAGGATGCCGGCGTGGCGCCGTTGTTGAAACATCCGGCCGGTGTCATCACCCTCTCGGACGCCGGTGCGCACCTGATCTACATGTGCGATGCCGGTTTCGGCCTGCATTTTCTTTCGCACTGGGTGCGCGAGACGCAAACCTTCACGCTGGAGGAAGGCATTCGCCGCCTGACCAGTGATTGTGCACATCGTTTCCGGATTCCGGAACGCGGCCGCCTCACCGTAGGCGCGCCAGCCGACCTGCTGCTGTTCGACCCCGCCAGCGTCGGCATTTCGAAACCGCACGCGGTGCATGATCTGCCCGGAGGCGGCTCGCGCATGGTGCGCTCGGCCACGGGCGTGCATGGCGTGTGGGTCAACGGCACGCTGGTTCATGATGGCAAGCAATACATCGAACACGCCAAAGGGCCCGGGCAGGTGCTCGACCGCTTTGACGCCTGAACACATAAAAACTCAAGGAGACAACAAAATGAATCGATTCAAATTCTGGCTGGCGCTGTCCCTCTCTGCGTGCCTGACATTCGGCGCCAGCCTGGCGCAGGCGCAGGGTTATCCCAACAAGCCGATCCGCATGATCCTGGCCTTTCCGCCGGGCGGGCCTACCGACATCGTGGCGCGCGTATTGGCGCAAAAGCTCACCGAGCAACTGGGCCAGCAGGTGGTGGTCGACAACAAGCCGGGGGCCGGCGGCAATATCGGTGCCGAACTCGCTTCCAAGGCACCCAATGACGGCTACACCATTTTCTACAACACCTCCGCGATCGTGATCAACCCGGCGCTCTACGGCAAGGCCAGCTATGACACCTTGAAGGATTTTGTGCCGGTGGCCCTGACCGCTGCGATCCCGATGGTGCTGGTAGTCAACCCCGCGCTGCCGGCCAGGAACATGAAGGAGTTTGTCGACCTCGCCAAATCCAGACCGGGGCAGTTGAGCTACTCCTCGTCCGGCACCGGCACCATTACGCACCTGGCCAGCGCCATGCTGTCCTCGCAAATGGGGCTCTCTACCGTACACATTCCGTACAAAGGCAGCGCCCCCGGACTGGTCGATCTGGCTTCGGGCCAGACGCAGTTCATGACCGACACCATCAACACCGCCCTGCCCTACATCAAGGATGGCCGCATGCGCGCCATCGCCGTCACCAGCGCCAAGCGCTCCTCGGTGTTGCCTGATCTGCCGACCTTCAACGAATCCGGTCTCCCCGGCTTTGATGCCGCCGCGTGGCAAGGCGTGGTGGTACCAGCGGGCACGCCCAACGAGATCGTCACCCGGCTCAACACGGAGATCCTCAAGGCATTGCAGGATCCGGCGGTGCGGGCCCGCCTGGCCAGCCAGGGTGCCGACGTGCTTGGCAGCACGCCCGCCGAGTACGCCGCCTACATTCGCGCCGAGATGCCGCGCTGGGCCAAGGCGATCAAGGATTCCGGCGCCAAAGCCGACTGATGCCTGGATTCGAGGTTCCCCGTTGAGCGTATTCCAGTTTGATCTTGCCCAGTTGCCGCCGGCCGCGCTGGCGCTGCGCGCCGAGGTGCGGGCCTTCCTTGAAGCCGAGCAAAGCGCCGGCCTGTGGACCCCGCAAGGGGACTTTTGCAGCCATTTCAGCGAAGCGTTCTCGCGCCGCATCGGCGCGCGCGGCTGGATCGGCCTGACCTGGCCGAAAGCCTACGGTGGCCACGAGCGCTCGATGCTGGAGCGCTATGTCGTCACCGAGGAAATGCTGGTCGCCGGGGCACCGGTTACCGCGCACTGGATTGCCGACCGCCAGAGCGGCCCCCTGCTGCTGCGTTTCGGCACCGAAGCGCAGCGCCAGCGCTACCTGCCGGGCATCGCCAAAGGCGAGACCTATTTCGCCATCGGCATGAGCGAGCCGGATTCGGGCTCTGACCTGGCCAGTGTCCGCACCCGGGCCGACAAGGTGCCGGGGGGCTGGAAGCTCAACGGCCGCAAGGTCTGGACCACCTATGCCCATCGTTGCCACTACGCCATCACGCTCGCGCGCAGCGCACCCGCCACGGAAAAGCGCCATGAGGGTCTGACCCAGTTCATCCTCGACCTGCATGCCCCGGGGCTGACGATCAAGCCGATCATCAATCTGCCGGGCAAGCACGAGTTCAATGAACTGCTGCTCGAAGATGTGTTCATCGCCGATGAAGATGTGGTGGGCGCACCCGGCAGTGGCTGGGGCCAGGTCACCAGCGAACTGGCCTATGAACGCAGCGGCCCCGAACGTTTTCTTTCCAGCTTTCGCGTGCTGGCGGCGTTCGCCGAAGCGGCACGCGGCACCGGCGATACCCGGGTGCTCACCGCAGTGGGCCGCTTTACCGCCCACCTGGTGACGTTGCGGCAGATGTCGCTCAGCGTGGCAGCGATGCTCTCGCGCGGTGCCATGCCGAACCTGGAAGCGGCCCTGATCAAGGATTTGGGAAACGCCTGCGAGCGGCATATTCCGGAAGTGCTGCGGCTGCTGGTGCCCGCGTTGCCGCAGCCACAAGCCCTGCTTGACGCCCTGATTGAAGAAGCGGTCCTGTACGCGCCTTCGTGGACGCTGCGCGGCGGCACCCGCGAAATTCTGCGCGGCATCATCGCGCGCGGCCTGGGACTGCGATAACCATGACCGATACCTTGATTTTTGATTCGGCGCGGCGCCTGATGCACGACCACGCCGACGCCGCCACCTATTCCGCAGTGGAACGCGGTGAGTGGCCAGCCACTCTGTGGAAACCGTTGGTGGGAGCGGGTTTCAGCGATATGCTCGCGGACGGCATGGCGGCAGGCGCGGCCGATGCGCTGGAAGTCATGCGCGCCCAGGGCCTGACCGCCGCACCGGTGCCCCTGCTTGAAGCCATGCTGGCGGTGGCGCTGGGGCAGGATGTTGCCGACACCAACCCGGCACTGGTGGCGCTGCCGCAGCGTGTGGATTCACGCTCCCGTCGGGCAGCCACAGTGGTAGCGCGCTGGCCTCACGCCAGCCGCACGCTCGCCTGCACGCAGGCGGGCTGGTCGCTGCTGGACACGCGCGAGCACGCCGCCGTACCGGGCTATGCCGGCGAACCGCAGGCCCTTGTTGACGTAGCGGTGGATGTGCCATGGCAGGCGTATCCCGCCGGTACCGACTTTGAGACGATCTGGCAGTTCGCCGCCCTCGCCCGCGCCGCCCAGATGCGCGGTGCCCTGGAACACATGCTGGCCCTCACCGTCGAGTATGCCAACACCCGCGTGCAGTTCGGCAAACCGCTCGGCAAGCAGCAGGCTGTCCAGCATCAACTGGCGCTGATGGCCGAAGAGGTAGCCGCCGCCGGTGTGGCCGTCGATTTCGCCGCGGCGCAATTCGGCTCCGCCCCTTCCCCGCTGCGCCAGGAAGCGGTGGCCGTCGCCAAGCTGCGCGCCGGTGAAGCCACCGGCAAGGCCGCCGAGATTGCGCATCAGATCCACGGCGCCATCGGCTTTACCCAGGAGTACCAGTTGCAACGCTACTCGCGTCGCGTGTGGGCCTGGCGCGACGAATGCGGCAACGAGGACGATTGGGCGCTCTGGCTCGGGGGTCACGTGACCCGGCAGGCTGCCCCGCCCCTGTGGCACACCATTACCCAATCTGCATCAACCCAACCGTAATTCGAGGAACCTTCATGTCGTTTGTCCTGTTCGAGCAATCCGATGGCGTCGCCACCCTCACCCTCAACAAGCCGGAAGAACGCAACGCCCTTTCCACCCAGGCCCAGTGGGATGAAGTGGTCGCCGCCTGCGAACGCGTCGCGCGCGACCAGACCATCCGTGCCCTCATCGTGACCGGCGCGGGCAGCGCCTTCTGCGCCGGTGGCAACGTCAAGGACATGCGCGACAAGAAGGGCATTGCCGGCGGGACGCCCTACGAGATCCGCGATGGCTATCGCCACGGCATCCAGCGCATCCCGCTGGCGCTGTACAACCTGGACGTGCCGACCATCGCTGCCGTCAATGGCCCGGCAATCGGTGCCGGCTGCGACCTGGCCTGCATGTGCGACATTCGCATCGCGTCCACCAAGGCCAAGTTTGCCGAAAGCTTCGTCAAGCTCGGCATCATCCCCGGCGACGGCGGCGCCTGGTTGCTGCCGCGCGTGGTCGGCATGTCCAAGGCGGCCGAGCTCACCTTCACCGGCGATACCATCGGGGCCGAGGAAGCCCTCGCCATCGGCATGGTGTCACGTGTGGTGGCGCCGGAAGAACTGCTCAAGGAAGCACAGGCGCTCGCGGCACGCATCGCCGCCAATCCGGCACCTGCCCTGCGCATGGCCAAGCGCCTGATGCGCGAGGGCCAGCACTTGCGGCTTGATTCACTGCTCGAGATGTCGGCAGCCTTCCAGGCGATCGGCCACCACACGCGCGAACACGATCAGGCGATCGAGGCCTTCCTCAACACAAAGAAGTAGTGCGCGCCCGGTGCCCGGGGCGGTGACGTAGCGCCCTTCGGACTCAGGCGGCGGCGATGCGGTTCCAGGTATCGACCACCGTATCCGGATTCAGCCCCAGAGCCACAATCCCTTCGGCAATCAGCCATTCGGCCAGATCCGGGTAGTCGCTCGGCCCCTGGCCGCAAATGCCGACGTACTTGCCCTGCTTGCGGCAGGCCGCGATCGCCATCTTGAGCATTGCCTTGACCGCCGGGTCGCGTTCGTCGAACGAGCCGGCCACCAGGCCGGAATCGCGATCGAGCCCGAGCGTGAGCTGGGTCAGGTCGTTGGAGCCGATCGAAAAGCCGTCAAAATACTCCAGATACTGTTCGGCCAGGATCACGTTGGTCGGCAATTCGCACATCATGATCAGCCTTAAGCCCTTGCCATCCGGGCCGGTCGCCCCTTTGCCGCGCTCCAGCCCATGCGAGCGCAGCAAGTCGATCACCTTGCCGCATTCGGTCAGGGTGCGCACAAAGGGAATCATGATCTCGACGTTGGTGTAGCCCAACTCGTCGCGTACCTTCTTCATCGCCTCGCATTCCATCCGGAAGCACTCGGCGAAATCGGCGGAGACATAGCGCGAGGCGCCACGGAAACCCAACATCGGATTCTCTTCATCCGGCTCATACAGCGCGCCGCCGATCAGCTTCTTGTATTCGTTGGATTTGAAGTCCGACAGGCGCACGATCACCGGTTTGGGCCAGAAGGCGGCCGCAATCGTGGCCACGCCTTCAGCCATTTTCTCGACGAAGAAGGTGCGCGGGTTGGCGTAGCCGCGTGCGAGCGAATCGATCGCCTTGCGCAGGTCATCGGGCACACGCGGGTAATCGAGAATCGCCTTGGGGTGGGCGGCAATGTAGCTGTTGATGATGAATTCGAGCCGTGCCAGCGCCACGCCGTCGTTCGGCAGTTGCGCAAAGTCGAACGCCAGCGCCGGATTGCCGATGATCATGCCGATCTTGACCGGGATCTTCGGCATCACGCCACGCGTGGTTTCGGTCACTTCGGTTTCCAGCCTGCCGCGATAGACACTGCCGGTATCGCCTTCGGAACAGGCCACCGTCACTTCCAGGCCGTCCTGCAGGCGTTCGGTGGCATCACCGCAGCCCACCACGGCGGGGATGCCAAGCTCGCGCGCGATGATCGCAGCATGGCACGTCCGCCCGCCACGGTTGGTCACGATGGCGGCGGCCCGCTGCATCACCGGCTCCCAGTTCGGATCGGTCATGTCGGTGACCAGGATGTCGCCGTCCTCAACCAGTTCCATCTCGGTGGCATCGGCGACGATGCGCACGCGTCCGACGCCGATCTTCTGGCCGATGGCGCGCCCCGTCACCAGCACCTCGCCGGTGCCCTTGAGGACAAAGCGCTGCTGGGTGTCGTTCCGGGCCTGCGATTTGACCGTTTCCGGGCGCGCCTGCAGGATGTACAGCTTGCCGTCCACACCGTCTTTGCCCCACTCGATGTCCATCGGGCGACCGTAGTGCTTCTCGATGATGACGGCGTAACGTGCCAGTTCGAGCACGTCCGCATCAGTGATCGAGAAGCGGTCCCGTTCGGCGTGGTTGACATCCACCGTCACGGTCGACTTGCCAGCCTCGGCCTTGTCGCCGAACACCATCTTGATCAGCTTGGAGCCGACATTGCGGCGAATGATCGCGCCCTTGCCTGCCGCCAGCATCGGCTTGTGGACGTAAAACTCGTCCGGGTTGACCGAACCCTGCACCACACACTCGCCCAGCCCGTAGCTGGCGGTAATGAACACCACATCGGCAAAGCCGGATTCGGTGTCGATGGTGAACATGACCCCGGCCGAACCCTTGTCCGAGCGCACCATGCGCTGCACGCCGGCCGACAGGGCGACCTCGGCATGGGTGAAGCCCTTGTGAACCCGATATGAAATGGCGCGGTCGTTATAGAGCGAGGCGAATACTTCGCGCATCGCCTTGATGACGTTGTCGGCACCCGAAATGTTGAGGAAGGTTTCCTGCTGGCCGGCAAACGATGCGTCAGGCAAGTCTTCCGCAGTGGCCGAGGACCGCACTGCCACGCTGATCGGCCCGCCGGATGCGGCTTCCATGGCGGCATAGCTGGCGCGGATCTCCGCTTCGAGGGCGGCTGGCAGCGGCGCTTGCACCACCCATTGGCGAATTTCCTGGCCGGCGGCGGCCAGTGCCTTGACATCGGCTACATCCAGGGTTGCGAGCCGGGCCGCGATGCGGTCGGCCAGACCCTGGTGCGCCAGAAACTCGCGGTAGGCATCCGCCGTCGTCGCAAACCCGCCGGGCACCCGGACGCCGGAGCCGGCCAACTGGCTGATCATCTCGCCGAGCGAGGCATTCTTGCCACCGACACTGCCGACATCGGTATTACGCAGTTTTTCCAACGCGATCACGTACGGCTTGCCAGCCATGGTTTCCCCTCAACATGCTGCAGATGAATTGCCCCGAATTCTACTCGTTTTGGCCTCCTTGCTGCATAGCAGCATTGACCCGCCAGACGGGCATAGCGAGGGGGCGAGGCTTCGTTGCGTTCGGGTTGAAATCGGCCACAATAGGGGCACCTTGAACCGGATGATTCGCCAGCCGGCCCACCCGTACCGAAAGAGCCCGTGATTCGAAAAAAATTGCAAAAACTCCTGCCCGATGTGGCCCGCCTGCGCGAGCAGAAAACGCTGGGCGTGTTTGGCGAACACCTGTTCCATCCTGCGTTGTGGTCGCTCAACCGCCGAAGCGTGGCCGGCGGGGTGGCAGTCGGCCTGTTCTGTGGCCTGATTCCGGGTCCCCTGCAGATGGGCGGCTCGGCACTCGGGGCGATGTGGTTCCGGATCAACCTGCCGGTTGCCCTGGTAACCACGCTGTACACCAATCCGTTCACCATCATTCCGCTCTACATTCTCGCCTACACGCTGGGCGCATGGGTTTGGCCCGGCGAGGCGCCCGCCTTGCCGCCGGCACCGTCGCTTTCCCTGGACCCGGCGCAGTCGATGCAGGCCATGGCCGACTGGAGTCAGGCGCTGGGCAAACCGCTGCTGGTGGGCATACCGCTGCTGGCACTGCTGCTGGCCGTGTGCGGCTATGCCGTCGTCCGTCTGGCCTGGGAGATGTATCTGCGCCTCGTGCGCCATCGGCGGCGGCAAGCCGCTACCAGACGCCGCGCCCGCCCGATGTGACCCAACCCACGGTGGCACGCGCAAACCGGTAGGCGGCCCACTGCACCAGGCGGGTCCACCAGGAGAAGCGCTGCAGCGCGTCTTCATCGATCCGGGTGGCTCCTTCGGCGACGGCCGCCTCGATGGATTCGCGCAAGGCGCGTGCAAAGTCGCCCTCGACCAGCAGGTTCGCCTCGCGCGAGAGCATCAGGCTGAACGGATCCAGGTTGGAGGAGCCGACCGTGGCCCAATGGTCGTCAATCGTCGCCACCTTGGCATGCAGAAAGCTGCGCGTGTATTCGAGTACGCCGAATCCGGCCGCCAGCATGGCGCGATAGAGCGACTGCGATGCCGCCTTCATCAGCGGGTGGTCACTCGGCCCCTGCAGGAGGATTTCAACACGCACCCCGCGTATCGCTGCCTCGCGCAACGCCGTCACCATCCGGCGCGAAGGGAGGAAATAGCCGCTGACAATCCAGATCGACCGGCGCGCGGTGCGGATCGCGGCAAGGTAGGCATCCTCGATGTCGGTGCGGTGGGCGACGCTGTCGCGAATCGCAAACCCGGCCCGCGTACTGCCAACCGGCGGTATCGGGGTCAGGTGGGGCACCGGCATGTGCTTCTGTGGCAGCAAGCCCCAGCCGGCCCTTGCCCAGAGGCGGCGCGCATCGTCGCGAATCATCGCACTCAAGGGGCCTCGCAGGCGCACCGCATAGTCGTATCGCGGCGGCACTTCGTCCGGTGTGTTCCAGTCATCGACGATGTTGATGCCACCGACGAAGGCGACGGTGCCATCGATCGTGACGATCTTGCGGTGCAGGCGCCGGAGGCCCCGCACCGGCCGCCAGATCAGCGGCTTGCGGTACACCAGCAGCCGTGCGCCGGCAGCCGCCAGCCGCAGCCGATAGTCCGCCGACATGTCGCGTGCCCCGAAACCATCGATCAGCAGGTGCACCGCCGCGCCCCGGCGCGCGGCATCGCACAGTGCCTCGACGACCGCAGACGCCGTGGCGTCTTCCGCAAAGATGTAAGTCTCGAGAAACACCTCCGCACGGCTGGCCGTCAGGGCCTCGAGCAAGGCCGGAAAGTATTCGCGCCCGGAATGCAGCAACACCACTTCATTGCCGTCGGCCCAGCGTGCACTCATGCCAGTTCAAGCTGGGCCACCAGCCCGATATGGTCCGACAACCGGTTCAGATGGTGCAATGCGCGTGCGTCATGCACCTTCAGTCCGCGCACGTAAATGCGATCCAGGCGCAGCAGCGGCAGACGGCCCGGAAAGGTGCGCGGCAGCTTGGCGCCGAGCGAAGCAAAGACATCGATCAGCCCGGCTTGCGCAAATCGGGTGCCGACTCGGTTGCGCCAATCATTGAAATCACCCGCAACAATCACCGGTTCACCCGCGTGGGAACGATCCGCAATCGCCTCAACAATCACGTCAACCTGATTGCGGCGCGCGCGCTCGGTCAGGCTCAGGTGCACGCAGTAGCAGTGCACCACCTGACCGCCGATGTCCACCCGCGCATGCAGCAAGCCGCGGCTCTCGAACCGGTGCATGGACATGTCATCGTTGCTCACCTCGCGCACGGCAAAGCGCGAGAGGATGGCGTTGCCATGGTGGCCATGGGCGTAGATGGCATTCTTGCCGTAGTGCACTTCGGGCCAGTGGGTGGCGGCCAGAAAGTGGCTCTGCGCCTGCGCAGGCCATTCGGCAAACCGGGCGGCATGGCGGTCGTGGGCGTCCTGCACTTCCTGCAGGAACACCAGGTCGGGCTTGAGGTGATCCAGCTCGCGCTTGACATCATGGATCACCACGCGCCGGTTGAGCGGCGAGAGGCCCTTGTGGATATTCAGGCTGGCGACGGAAAAAGCGAGAGGAGAAGACGGCACCTGGCGAAACCCTGATCAGGCAATGGCGTTCAAACCATCATAACCCAGCCCATGCTGCATTGCGGAAAAAGCGCATAATTTACGCATTCAACCTCTTCGCGCTGGTCCCGCCCATGCCCAACAGCCAAGCCCCACGCCGTTCCGTCTTCTTCATCTCGGACGGTACAGGCATCACCGCCGAAACGCTCGGCCACTCGCTGCTGACCCAGTTCGAGGGCTTGCCCACCCACCAGACCCGCCTGCCCTTCGTCGATTCGGTGGAAAAAGCCGTCGCCAGCGTGGCGCTGATCAACGAGGCCTTTGCCAAGGATGGTGTCAAGCCGATCGTCTTCAACACGCTGGTCAACAGCGAAACCAGTTCGGTGGTGCGCACGGCCAATGCGCTGGTTCTCGATCTGTTCCAGACCTTCATCGAGCCGATTGAGCGGGAGCTCGGGCTCAAGTCCACCCACACGATCGGCCGCTCGCACAGCGCCACCAAGGACAAGCAGGAATACGCCAACCGCATTGAAGCGATCAATTTCAGCCTGGCGCACGATGATGGCCAGACCGACAAGAATCTCACTGACGCCGATGTCATCCTGGTCGGCGTCTCGCGCAGCGGCAAGACACCCACCTCGCTCTACCTGGCCCTGACCTTCGGCCTGAAGGCGGCCAACTACCCGCTGATTCCGGAAGACTTCGAGCGCCGGCAATTGCCCAAGCCGCTGATTCCCTGGCGCAGCAAGCTGTTCGGCCTCACCATCGAACCGCAGCGTCTCTCGGAAATCCGCAACGAGCGCAAGGCCAACAGCAAATATGCGTCGCTGGAAAACTGCCGCTATGAAGTCAGCGAAGGGGAAGCCCTGATGCGGCGCGAAGGCATCCGCTGGCTCTCGACGACGACCAAGTCCATCGAGGAAATCGCCACCACCATCATGCAGGAAGTCAAACTCGAGCGCCGCGTGTTCTGACACGCCCTCGCTGGTTTGACCTGCGTGTTCCGGCCTCTCAGCCCTTTTTCTCCAACTCGTCGGCAAACGCCGGATAGAGCTGACGCAGCGCCTTGACGGCGCGTTCCAGTGCCGGCGCATCGTTGGTGCGCTTGGCCAACAGGCCCATGCCGTACCAGGCAAAGATGTTGCTGCGATCCTGATCCAGCGCACGTTCATAGGCCCGCGCCGCCTCGATGCGCCGGTTGCCCGCCGCTTCGAGATCGCCCAGCAACACCCATGCCGTGGTGGAAGTCGGGTCGGTCTGCAGCGCCTTGTCCAGCGCCCGCCGTGCCGCCCTGGTATCGCCGAGCCGGGTCAATGTGGAGGCATACAGGTTCCAGCCGGTCACCTCCTCCGGCAGCAACTGGGTGACGCGCAGGAAGCAATCCCGCGCCACCGTCAATTCACCTGACTGCATGTGGCCATAACCGGCCAGCTGCCACCACTCGCCCCGATTCGGCTCCTTTTCCAGCTTCTGGCGCGCCAGCGTGGAAAGGCCGAGCCAATCGCGCGCCTTGATGAGCGGCACCGCTTCCGAAAACTCGGTGCGAAAGTTGTACTGTCCCAGCGTGACGGCAAGGAGTTCCGGCGCCGCGCTGACGATCGCCGAGGTGACCAGCTGCGCACAGCCCGCCCCGACCAGACTGACGGCAAGACCGGCTGCCACGATGGTCATCCGGCAACGCGCTAGCGCGCGCTCCAAGTTTTCTTTGATCATGCCTTCTTTTTCCCTGTACGGCGCTGCCGCACTGCTTCAAACATGCAGATCGCACCGGCGGCGGCCACGTTGAGTGATTCGATGCCACCCGGCATGGGAATCATCACGCGGCGCTCCGCCCGCGCCAGCAGCGCGGGTGACACCCCGGCGCCCTCATTGCCGAACAGCCAGGCCACCGGGCCGGCCAGATCCGTCTCGAACACACTTGCACTGGCGTGCGAGGAAGTTGCCACCAGCGGCACGGAGAGCCGATCGATCACTTCGTCCAGCACAACGCCTTCGACAATCGTCAACCCGAAATGCGCCCCTTGCCCTGCGCGCAGCACTTTGGGCGACCAGGCATAGACGGTGTGGGTCGAACAAAACACCTGGCGCACGCCCGCAGCGGCTGCCGTTCGCAACAGGCTCCCCATGTTGCCCGGGTCCTGCAAATGCTCCAGCAACAGGCAATCGCCGGAAACCGTTGGTGGGAGCGCTTCTCGGGGCGTCACCACTGCCGCCACGATGCCCGCGCCATGCTCGACGCTGCTGATCCCCTCGAACATTGCGTCCGGCAACTGCAGCACGTCACCGGCCGCCTGCCGCGCCAGCGCCTGCACTTCGTCCCGTTTCAGGCCGGCTTCGCTCACCGCCATCAGCGCCGGCGCACCGCGCGCCGCCAGATAGGCGCCCACCAGATGCACACCGTCGAGCAGGGAAAGCCCTTCCTTCTTGCGTGCCTGCGCCGAGGACGCCAATTGCTTCAAACGCTTGTAGACGGCGTTCTCACGCGAGGAGACGAGCTTGAGTTTCACGAGGCGGATTGTAGCGGCGCATTTGCCATCACCGCCTCAACCTCGCGCCGGCTGCGCAAAAGCTGAGCAGACGGTGCGGCTGTGGACAATGCAGGGCTAGAGCGCGGCGAAGGCAATACGCATGCGCTCGCGCCGGGAAATGTTGGGCAGGTTGCCGCGCCCGGCGGCCAGGTTGTCGGCCACGTGCTGCGGGTTGCGCGTGCCCGGAATCACCACCGTCACGGCCGGGTGACCGAGAATCCATTTCAGGAAGAACTGCGCCCAGCTTGTCACCGCGAATTCTTCGCGCGCCCACTCCGGCACCGGTTTGCCGCGCACCCGCTGGAACAGCGCGCCTTCGGCAAAGGGCCGATTGACGATGACTGCGGCGCCCAGTTCGGCACACAGGTCCAGAAGCCCACGGTCTGCATCCGGTTCCGCGAGGGAATAGTTGACCTGCACCACATCGACCCGATGCTTGCGCAA
>CAYUEG010000046.1:24380-25902 GCA_964443245.1 uncultured Burkholderiales bacterium
ACAAAGGCCTTGAGCGTGGCCTCCGCCTCGCCAAACTCCTTGCTGCCTGGCGCCACGTCAAACACCTGCCAGGTGCCCAGGCCGACGATGGGAACCTGCTCCCCGGTGGCAGGAATGACACGGGTGTTCATCGGCGCATTCACGACGGCGGATGTCTGGGGTGACGTCTGCGCCATGCTCAAGGGCGTGGCAGGCAGCAGCGCCGACGCCAGGGCGGAAAGCTGGAAACTGCGGCGGTCCATGACACGTTGTGCAAATGCGGGCTGCCCGGACTACTTCTTCGCCGCAGCATCCCGCTCGGCCCAGACCTTGCGGACGATACGGGTGCCTTCCACCAGCGCCGGTGCACCACAGTACACACCCACGTGGATGAGGATTTCCTTCATTTCTTCCTTGGTGACGCCATTGTTGATGGCGCCGCGCACATGAAGTTCCAGCTCATGCCCGCGATTGAGCGCGCACAGCATGGCCAGGTTGAGCATGGAGCGGGTTTTCTTGGGCAGGGTCAGCTCGCCTGCGGCATTGCGCCGGCCCCAGCTCGAACCCCACGAGTGCACCGTCAGGAAATCCTGAATGTCCTCGGTAAATTCATCCTGGATCGCGAAGGCACGATCCACATACTCGGCACCGAGAACTTCCTTGCGAATCGCAAGGCCTGCGTCGAACATCTCTTTTTTGGTGGGGTTGGCCATGGTGGTGGGGGAAACCTGTTGTGAGGGAAATTCAATTGTATCGGGTGAAACGGAACCTTTATAATGTTAGCTAACTTAGCTAACACTGATGTCTTTTGCTGTCGAGGAGCCGATCATGCTGGTCAACATGCACGACGCGAAATCCCAACTCTCGAAGCTGGTGCAGGCCGTGCTCGACGGTGAGGAAGTCATCCTCGCACGCAACGGCGAGCCCGTGGTGCAGATCACCAAGTACGCACCCGTCAAACCGAAACGCAAGCCGGGATCGCTCAAGGGTCAAATATGGCTGGCCGATGATTGGGATAGCCCGGAGACCAACCGGATGATCAATGAAATGGCCATGAAGACCCGCATCTTTCCGGATGAGCCCGATCCGCACGCTGTAAGCGAGCCGGCGGCCGTTTACAAGGTCACACCGAAGAAGCGGATCGCAAAACGCGTTGCCAGACGCAAGCCATGAGACTCCTGCTCGACACGCATTTCGTCTACTGGTGGCTTTCCGGCAGCGCGAAGTTGGGCAAGCAAACGCGCACCACGATTGAAACCAACGATTGTGCAGCGTGCACCGTCAGCTTGATTGAATCGCGCATCAAGGCGATCACCGGCAGGCTGACCGTTCCGGAACCTCGCGTTGTCGAACAGCACTTGATCGATGATGGCATCGCGATGATTTCGCTCAGCGCAGCGCACATTGCGGAAAGTGTGCGGTTCGAACACGCACATCCGGACCTCTACGATCGGCTAATGCTTGGTTGTGCCGCAGCTGAGAACCGCGTCCTTCTCACCCGCGACGCGGCCTTGCTGGCATTGGCCAAAAAGGCGAAGCTTGC
>CAYUEG010000047.1:0-25447 GCA_964443245.1 uncultured Burkholderiales bacterium
AGCATGTCGGGCAGCGCCGCTATCGATTGAAATGCGCCGTTGTAGATCAATCGCGAATAAATCTCGTCGGCGTAGATCCATATCTGCGGATGTTTGTGCATGATCGCCGCGATTGCCTCCAGATCCTTCCTGGATAGCGAACCACCGGTGGGATTGTGCGGCGTATTCAGGATCAGCATCTTGGTGCGCGGCGTGATGGCAGCCTCAAGCTCGGCCGGGTCGAACGCGAAATTGCGCGCTTCCTTCAACCCCAGCGGCACCGGCACCGCACCGTTGGCGACGATCTGCGATTCATAGATCGGAAAGCCGGGATTCGGGTAAATCACCTCGTCGCCCACGCCGAAGTCGGTGGTGGAGAGGATCGCGTAGGCGATGAAGGGCTTGGCGCCGGAACCGACCACCACGTCGTCAGCCGTGACGCTTTGTGCGCCGGCCAGGCCGCGCATGCGATTGACTTCCTTCGCGATGGCCTCGCGCAATTCGGGAATGCCATTCGAGGGTGTGTAACCGTGCTTGCCTTCACGAATTGCCTTGACGGCGGCATCCTGGATGTTGACCGGCGTCGGAAAATCCGGCTGGCCGATGCAAAACGAAATGATGTCCTTGCCGGCACGCTGCAAGGCTGTGACCTCGGCAAGCACCACAAAGGCGTTTTCGGTACCGAGCGCGGACGAGCGATTCGACAGTTTGGGAAATTGTTCGCTTTTCATGGTTGGGCAAGTCTCCTTCGCCCGGCATTTTACCGGTGCGGCCTGGAAACCGTCTGTCATTCAGGCGGGTTGAGGGATTTCAAAGACCTGGCGCAAATACGCCAGATAGTGTTCGTCATCGCACATGTTCTTGTCCGGCGAATCAGACAGTTTGGCGACCGGCTGGCCGTTACAGCGCACCATCTTGATGACAATGTTGAGCGGGATGTATCCCAAATCGTTGGTCAGGTTGGTCCCGATACCGAAAGCCGTCAATGCCCGCCCGCGAAACCGTTCATACAGGCGGATCGCCAACGGCACGTCCAGGCCATCTGAGAACACCAGTGTCTTGGTACGCGGGTCAACCCGGTTCTTGCGATAGTGCTCGATCAGACGTTCGCCCCATTCGAACGGATCTCCGGAATCGTGGCGGGCGCCGTCAAACAGCTTGCAGAAGTACATGTCGAAGTCGCGCAGGAAGGCGCTCATGCCGTAGACGTCGGAGAGGGCAATCCCCAGATCGCCCCGGTACTCACGCGCCCACATGTCGAAGGCGTACTGCTGTGAATCCCGCAAGCGCGGCCCCAGTGCCTGCGCTGCCTGCAGATACTCATGCGCCATGGTACCGAGCGGAATCAGGCCGTGGCGCATCGCCAGCTCCACATTGGAAGTGCCGGCGAAGTTGCTGCCCAGACCCTTTTTGAGAGTGGACACTACCTCATCCTGCCAGTGTTTTGAAAAGCGCCGCCGCGTACCGTAATCGGCAATCCGCATGTCGGCCAGATCAGCCTGGTCTGCCACCAGGCCGATTTTTGCGGCGAGCCGACGCCGCCCTTCAATGACGTCCGGTTGCGGCTGCGTGTTGCGAAAATAGACCTCGTTGACGATGGCGAGCAGTGGAATCTCGAACAGGATGGTGTGCAGCCAGGGCCCCTTGACCGTAAGGTTCAAACCCCCATCATCCGCCGCTTCGACCAGGACGTACTTCGCGTTCATCTGGAACAGTGCGAGAAAATCGACAAAGTCGCTCTTGATGAAGCGCAGGCCGCGCAAATAGGCCAATTCCGGTTCGGTAAACCGCAGCTGGCACAAGCCCGCAATCTCTTCCCGAATTTGGGCCACGTAGGGCGCCAGCCGGGCACCCGGATTGCGGCACTTGAATCGGTATTCCACCTGTGCCCCGGGAAACTGATGGAGCACCACCTGCATCATGGTGAACTTGTACAGGTCGGTGTCGAGCAACGAGGAAATGATCATGGTCACGCTGCCATTCGCCGCGGCTCGGCCAGGCGCGCCGCTTCGCTGATGAGGGCCGGATCGTTGGCCTTGAGGCGCCCCGCATCAGACAGGAGGCGGCGCCATGCCCGTGCACCCGGTACCCCCTGGTAGAGGCCCAGCATGTGTCGGGTAACAGCGCGCAACGGCACACCCTGTGCCACCTGTTCGGCCGCGTACTCCACCATCTGGTCGACGACACCCATGCGGCTCGTCAAGGCGAAATCATCGCCAAACCAGCGCGCGTCGGCATCGGCCATCCACCAGGGATCGTGATAGGCCTGCCGCCCGATCATCACGCCATCTGCCGACTGCAACTGCCCGGCGACCTCCTCGTGCCTGGCAATGCCGCCATTGACCACGATGGTGAAATCGGGAAACTCCCGCTTCAACCGGGAAGCGTAGTCGTATCGCAACGGCGGAATCTCTCGATTCTCTTTCGGGCTCAACCCCTTGAGCCATGCACTGCGCGCATGCACGATGAAGACACGCGCCCCACCTTCGCTGACAGTGCCCACAAAATCCCGCACGAACGCGTAGCTGTCGTTCCGATCAATCCCGATGCGATGCTTGACTGTGACGGGTATGGCATCGGGCTTACGCAAGGCATCCACCATCGCCTTGACGCATTCACGCACCAGCAGCGGTTCGGCCATCAGACAGGCGCCGAATGCACCGCGCTGCACCCGCTCCGAAGGGCAACCGCAATTGAGGTTGATCTCGTCATAGCCCCATTGTTCCGCCAGACGAGCGCAGTGCGCCAGATCTTCCGGCTCGCTTCCACCTAGCTGGAGCGCGACCGGATGTTCCTGATCGCTGAAATCCAGATGCCGCGGTACATCACCGTGCAGCAGTGCACCCGTGGTGACCATTTCGGTGTACAGGCGCGCATGACGGGTCAACAGGCGGTGGAAGAAGCGGCAATGCCGGTCGGTCCAGTCCATCATCGGCGCAACGCAAAAACGCCAGGGAGAGAAATTTGTCGCAATCATGGGAATCGACGAGAATTATAGGTGTCGCTCATCCCCTCCCTGTTGCCATGAACTGGCTTTTTCGCCCTCTGCTCCTGTGCGCGCTCCTGATGTCGGTACACCTTCCGGCCCGGGCGGACGCCGTCGCAGATGCCATTCGCAAAGGGGGAGTCGCCCTGTTGATGCGGCACGCCACTGCGCCCGGCGGGGGCGACCCGCCCGGTTTCAGGCTCGATGACTGCAGCACCCAGCGCAATCTTTCCGAAGAGGGCCGCGCCGAGGCACGCCGGATCGGCAGCCACCTCAAAAAACTCGGCTTGCAGTCCGGGGAAGTACTTTCCAGTCAATGGTGCCGCTGCCGCGAAACGGCGTCCCTGGCGTTTGGCAGCTACCAGGATTGGCCCATGCTCAATTCCTTTTTCAGCGATCGCAGCACCGAACCGAAGCAAAAGGCTGCGGTAGTCAATCGCATCAGCCAGATCAAACCCGGACAGAGGCCTTTGGTACTGGTGACGCATCAGGTCATCGTGACCTCCGTGACCGGCATTTTTCCGCAATCCGGCGAGGTCGTCGTGGTGGCGCCCGAACAGGTCGCCGGCAAGAACACGGTACGCGTGATCGGCACGCTCAAACCGGAGGCAGCCACACCGTGAGTGACTCCGTTCCCTATCGCATCGGCATCGATCTGGGCGGGACCAAGATCGAAGGCGTGGCGCTTGACCGCCACGGGCATGAAGTTGCCCGCCGCCGCATCGACACGCAGGCCGAGGGGGGCACTGCGCACATCCTGGCGCGCGTCGCGCAACTCTATGCCGGGCTGGTGTACGTCATCGATGATGCGCACCACACTGTCGGAGTGGGGTCACCGGGCGCAATTTCGACCCGCACCGGTTTGCTCAAGAACTCGAACACCGTGTGCCTGAACGGCGTGCCCTTGCTGGACATGCTCGAAGACACCTTAAAACATGCTGTGGCGATCGAGAACGACGCCAACTGTTTCGCCATGGCCGAGGCCATCCATGGTGCAGGCCGCGGCCATGGAATGGTATTCGGCGTGATTCTGGGTACCGGCTGCGGCGGCGGTATCGTCATCGATGGCAAGGTGCGGCGCGGTCCCCAGGCCATCGCCGGAGAATGGGGCCACATGGTGATCGACCCGTCCGGACCGCCCTGCTTTTGCGGTGCCCACGGTTGTGTCGAAACCTTCATCTCGGGTAGCGGGCTGGAGAAGCGCTTCCACCAACGGTTTTCACGTTTCTTGAGTGCGCGTGACATCCATCGGGGATTTCAGGCGGGCGACGCCGATTGCGGTCTGGCGATGACGGAATTTTTCGAACGATTCGGGCAGGCAATGGCCAACCTCATTGCCGTCCTCGACCCGGACATCGTGGTGCTGGGTGGCGGCCTTTCCCAAATCGACCAGCTTTATTCACGCGGCGTCGCCGAAGTGGAAAAGCGCGTCTTCAGTGATGGTCTTTCGACCCCGATCGTCCGCAACCAGTTGGGCGATTCAGCCGGCGTGATCGGCGCAGCGCTGATCGGCATTTAAGGCCGGCCGCGCTCAGGCTTCGTTACGGCGCCCTTCCATCACCTGCTCAATCACGCCCAGCAGGGCTTTGCGCGTCGTCGGCTTGGTGACGTAACCGTCTGCACCTGCCATGAAGCCGCGCGAGATGTCGGCCATCTCCGCACGGCCGGACACCATGACCACCGGAATGTCGCCAATCACCTTGTGCTGCCGAATCCTTTCAAGAATCTTGAAGCCCTCGATATCCGGCAGCATCACGTCCATCAGGATCAGGTCAGGCAGGCGGGGATCGCGCAGGCGCTCGACCACTTCCTTTCCGTTGAATGCGGTCACCGGGTCATATCCGGCTGCCGTCAGCATCCGCTGCAACATGGACGAAGTGAGCGGCTCGTCCTCGACCACCAGCACTTTGGCCTTGCCGTGAATCGGCTTGAAGGGTCGCAGACCCGGGCGCGCCATCGACACGCAAAAACCGCCGTGGGCAATTTCATTCTCGCCAATCAGCGCTTCTGCCTCGATCTTGGCCTTCTGGGCCGGCGTCACCGGTGCCACAGTGCGTGCCGGGAAGAAGCTGGTGAAGTCGAGATCGTTGTCTTCAGGAGGGGCTGGGGTCGCCATTCGGACAATCAGGTCGTTGGTCGCATGTATCGACCCGCATTATCCACCAATGCTGTCAAGCTGGCCGTTCGCGCAGCCGCCATGCACGCCTCGCATGCCATCGGCATGGCAACAGGGCGGGGCCTCAAACCAGTTGCACCTTCAGATTCGCCAGGTGATGGCGAAACGCAGCCAGCTGGGTGCGAATCACGGCCTCATCGTGCGCCAGTGCGGCACGCTCGATCATGTCTCCCATCCGGCAGATGGCGTCAAATCCGTAGGCGCCCGCCGTGCCTTTGAGGGTGTGACCAGTGCGTGCGAGGAGGTCGAAATTCCGGTCCGCCAGCCCCGCTTCGATTTTCGCAATATCTTCCTGACGAGTCGACAAGAACACGGGGAGGAGGCCCTGCAACGCCTTGCTCACGCACACCACTTCTGCCGCACTCCTTGAATTGCCACATGCAGGTTCAGGCTGTCCCACCGCAGGATCGCTACCCAGGGCTTCTGCCAGGGCATTTTTCAACTGTGCCAGCGTCAGCGGCTTGCGCAACGTCTCGTTGCACCCGGCCCGCAGCGCCCTCTTCAATGCATCCTGATCGACATGTGACGTCAATGCGAGAATCGATCGACGGTAGCCGGCTGCGCGGAGTTGCCGAACTGCATCGAGCCCATGCAACAGTGGCATCTCCATGTCCATCAAAACCGCGTCGGGCTGCTCGCGCATTGTCAGCTCCACCGCCTCCTGGCCATTGCACGCCTCCAGGGCAGTCAGCCCAAGCTTTTTCAGATACAGCACGACAAGCTTGCGCATGTCATCCGCATCTTCGGCCACCAGCACCCTTTGGGGTGCCGTCGGACTGCGCGGTGGTTCAGCAGGAAGCAACACTGGTCAGCGGTATGGAAAGGAGCTTAAGCGTGCCTGCTTGAACCGGCGGCCCGTCCCGGCCAGCTGGCTGCGCGCAGACCCGACACGGAAGGGCGCGAACACAGGCACAAATGCAGCGAGCTCGCATTATGCACAGGGGCAGATCGCGATGCCACGGCTGTGGGCCCAAATTGACAATTGTTTGCGAATCGACCTGGCGAATGCGGGTAAAGTCTCCACCCGGCCGCCTCTGCATCACTGGCACGCCTGCTAGCCGTGCCACCCCATCAGCCGACCCGCTTCAATCCATGCATGTCTTGATCATCGACGATGCGCCCGATTTCCGCGCGCTCGCCTCCCAGTTTGTCGCCATCGAATGGCCTCACGCACACGTCGAGGAATACGATCCGCTCACCCGGGGCATTCCGCCAGCCGACTTCGCCTGGGCGGATGTGGACGTGGTGTTGCTCGATTTCATGCTGGGCAGGGAAGACGGCCTTGACTGGCTGCGCCGGCTTCGCACCATACCCGGCATGCCGCCGATCATCTTCATGACCGGTAGCGGCAGTGAAGACGTCGCCGTCAGGGCAATCAAGCTGGGCGCAGCGGACTACCTGCGCAAGCACGACCTCTCGCGCCAGCGGTTGGTAGAGGCAATCCGCGAGTGCCTTGAGGGTACCGGCAAAGACATCGCCTTCGAACCTGTCCTGGGTGACACCCAGGATGACCAGTTCGCAGTCCGACCGGCGGCCGGTGATGCGGCGGAGAATATCCACATCAATGGTTACCGCATCCTGCGCAAGCTCGGAGAAGGCGGCATGGCGGTGGTGTACCTGACCGAGCACCTCAAAACCGGTGCGGAGCGGGTACTGAAGATTCTCGATACACGGATCAGCGCCGACCCGGCCTTCCTGGATCGGTTCATCCACGAGTACGGCATCATTTCGCGGATCGACAGCCCCTACGTGGTGCGCATCCACGACCAGGGATTTACCAGCGACCACGCCTACATTTCCATGGAGCACCTTCCCGGCGGTGATCTGAAGGAGCGCATCGCGGCGGGACTCAAGGCAGAAGACGCCTTGCGCATCTTCCGGCAGTTGATCGAAGCCTTGAAAGCCGTACACGATGCAGGCATCGTGCATCGGGACCTCAAACCGCACAACATCATGTTTCGTGCTGACGGCAGTATTGCCCTGCTCGATTTCGGCGTTGCACGCGACACTGAAATCGAGCACAACATCACGCACCAGGGATTTGTCATCGGCACACCCAACTACATGAGCCCGGAGCAGGCCGAGGGCCGTCGCGTTGATCACCGCAGCGATCTCTACAGCGCTGGCGCCATCCTGTTCGAGATGCTCACGGGCAAACCGCCGTACAAGTCAGACAGCATGCCCGGCCTGATGTATGCCCACATCAACTCGCCTGTTCCCCGGCTGCCGCCCAAACTGGCCGAATACCAGATACTGATCGACCGGCTGATGGCCAAGAAGCCGGAGCAGCGCTATCAAAGCGCCCTCCAGTTGCTCCCTGAGCCGGATTGAGCCAGCCTGTTCTGACCCAGCCTAGAACGCCATGTAGCCGCCGTCCACGGGCAGAATGGCCCCGGTAATGAATGCGGCGGCCGGCGAGCACAGGAACATCACCGGCCCGGCCATGTCGACAGGATCGGCCCAACGTTTCATCGGCGTCCGGTCGATCACCGCCTTGTTTGACTCCGGGTTGTCGCGCAGCGGCTGCGTCAGGGCGGTTGCCACCCAGCCCGGCGCAATCGCATTGACGCGAATGCCATCATCGGCATAGGCAATGGCCAGGGAGCGGGTCAGCTGCATCACGCCGCCCTTGCTCGCACTGTAGGCAGGGGTGATGGCCGCGCCAAAGAAGCTGCGCATCGAGGCGGTGTTGACGATGCTGCCCCTTGACGCCTTCAGCAGCGGGCGTGCCAGCGCACAAAGGCGCTGGGTGCCGTTCAGGTTGACGTTGATCACTTGCTCAAACTGAACCGGATCGTGTTCCGCCCCGGCGCGCCGAATCATGCCGGCGCAATTGACCAGCACATCCAGCGTGGCGAATGACGACATCAATGCGCTGCAAGCAGAAAGGTCACCCACATCCAGTGCCGCTGCCCGCATGCCGGCAGCACGGGCTGGCCCCAGTTCCGCCTCGGTCAGCCCGGTAACGGTAACCTCGGCGCCGGCCGCTGCAAAACCCGAGCCGATGGCAAACCCGATGCCGCTTGATCCGCCTGAAACCAGTACCTTCTTGCCTGCAAAAATCCCTTCAAACATGGTGCTTTTCTCCTTATTGCATCCAGAAACTGCCACAGCCTCGTATGATAGTCACCTTCCACTACTTGAAACGGAATCAGCATGAAAACCTGGCTTCTCGCCCTCGCCCTCGCCACCCTTTCTTCGCTGGCGGCAACTTCATCGTTCGCAGCCGGAACCGATGAAACACCTGCTGCACCGGCCGCGGTCAATGACCTTGAAGAGGGCCGCAAGGCGGTCAAGGCCAAACAGTGGCGCACCGCCATCAACCATCTGGAAAAGGCACTCGCCAAGGACCGCAACAACGCGGACATCCACAACTGGCTGGGCTACTCCTATCGCAACAGCGGCAACGTGCCCAAGGGCATGGATCACTACAATATGGCCCTCAAATTGAATCCCAACCATCGCGGCGCCCACGAATACATCGGGCAAGGCTACCTGACCCTCAAGAACAAGCCCAAGGCAGAGGAGCATCTGGCAGCACTGGAAAAAATCTGTGGCAAAAAATGTGAAGAGTACGAGGATCTGGCCAAGGCCATTGCTGCCTACAAACCCTGATCCAGATCCTCAGCATGGCAGGGCCGCCTGAGGGGGCAGCCCAGTTCACTGCGCCAAGGCGTCTTTAGCTTCCGGGGGTCCCGGCCCCCGGTTGTGTGACTATACGAGCGCCCCAAACAGGCGCGCCGCTTCTTCCCTGGTGTAGTAGCCGCGCATGATGTCGCGCTCGATCTCCTCTTTTGAGCGCGCGCCCGGCGACCCGTAGCCGCCGCCGCCGGGGGTGGAGACCTCGATCACATCACCCGATGCCAGGGAGATGCTCTGATCCTTGGACAAATGCAGTGGCACGTAGGGCTTGCCGTCACGCAAAATGCGCACCCGGTTCAAGCCACCATCCGCACCGCCGAGCGCACCTTGCGGTCCGGTGCGGCCATGGTCCATCACCATCGAGGCGACCGCCTCGCCACGGCGAATGCGGATCTTGTAGTTGACACCGAACCCGCCGCGATGCTCACCGGCGCCACCGGAGCCCTCATGCAGGGAAAATTCCTCGAACAGGACGGGATAGCGCTGCTCCATGATTTCAATGGGTGTGGTCTTCGAGATGCCGATGGTGGAGCACCCGTTCGAGATGCCATCGCCGTGGGCGTTGCCACCGTAGCCACCACCGGAAATGACATACATCACATACGACTGACCGGTGGCCGGATCGGTGCCGCCGACACCCAGATTGCCGCTGGTGCCCGCAGGTGCCGCAAACAGTTCCCCGGGAATCGCCTTGGCGAGCGCGGAGAACACGGCTTCGGCAATGCGCTGGCTGACCTCGGCTGCACACCCGGACACCGGTCGAGGATATCTGGCATACAGGAAGGTATCGTGCGGTTCAACGATGTCCAGCGGCTCAAACGTACCTGCATTGATGGGTACGTCGGGAAACACATGCTTTACCGCGAGATAAATGGACGACTTGGTCGTCGCAATCACGCTGTTCATCGGCCCCCTGCAGGGAGGCGATGAACCCGACATGTCAAAAGCCAGTTTCGCGTCCGCGGGGCCACCGGACTTGGTGATCTTCATCGCAATACGCAACGGCTGGTTCACCACCCCGTCGGAATCAACGAAGGCCTCACCCTCATACACGCCATCCGGAATGGTCGCGATCCGGGCGCGCATCTGCGCCGCGGCACGCCGCTTCAACTCGGCAATCGCCTCGTCCACGCGATCGGCCCCATAACGATCGAGCAAGGCCGTCAGGCGCTTCTCGCCGGTTGCCAGCGCCGCTGCCTGTGCCTTGATGTCGCCGATGCGCTGGTCGGCCACGCGAATGTTCGACAGGATGATGGCCAGGATCTCATCGTCCAGCACTCCTTGCTTGTACAGCTTCACCGGCGGCAGGCGCAGGCCTTCCTGCTCCACCTCGGTGGCGTTGGCCGAGAACCCGCCCGGGACCATGCCGCCGGTATCAGGCCAGTGGCCGGTATTGGCCAGCCAGCACCACAGCTTGCCTTGGTAGAAAAAGGGTTTGACGAACTTCACATCCATCAGGTGCGTGCCGCCCAGGTAGGGGTCATTGACGATGAACACGTCCCCTTCGTGCAAGGCCAGATTGAGCGCCTTGACGCGATCGATCACCGCTTCCACCGAGAACTGCATCGTCCCCACGAACACGGGCAGGCCCAATTCGCCCTGGGCAATCAATTCGCCACCCCGGATGTCCAGCCCCCCCACCCGGCCACCCCGGTGGTAGATGCCATCGGAACGATCCAGCGCCTCCGAGATCACCGGTGAAAATGCGGCCCGCACAAAGGCCAGATCCATTTCGTTGCAGACCTGGTTCAGGCCACTCTGCAATACCGCGAGTGTGATCGGGTCAATCGCCGGATCCTTGATGTGTGGCGTGTGGTTCATGCCTGTACCTCGATGATGAGATTGCCGATCGGATCAACCGATACCGTTGCACCAGGTTCGATCACCGTAGTGCAATCGAGCTGCTCGACAATCGCCGGGCCGGTGAACTGCGCGTTGACGGGAAACCACTCACGCCGGTACACCGGCGTGGAAACAAAACCGCCCTCGAACCAGACCTGGCGCTCTGCCACCCGCGCCTCTGCCAATGTCGGTTTTGGGTTGGCAGCCGCAATCGCCTTCAAGTCCACGCTGCGGCGCCGGCCAATCACCGCGGTGCAAAGATTCACCAGCACCGGGCGAATCTGGCTTAACTCGACGCCAAAGCGTTGCCAGTAGGCCGCTTCAAAGGCCTGATGCAATTCGGCAAGGCTGATCCCGGCCGAAGGTACGGCAACGGTCAAGAGATGGCTTTGACCCTGAAACTGCATGTCGGCCGCCAGAACACACTCGATGCGTTCGACCTCCACCTTCTCGCGCGCAATGGTGGCCCGTCCTTCTGCTTCCTGCTCGGCAAACACCTTGGCAAGGAGGCCGCTGTCAACGTCCTTGAGCGGCCGGTTGATGGTGCGCACGTAGTCGTGCCGCACATCCGCCACGGTACAGCCCAGGGCGTTGGTCAGACCCGGTCGCGCCGGGATCAGCACCATCGGGATACCCAGTTCCCGGGCCAGTGCGCAGGAATGCAGCGGGCCCGCACCACCGAAACCGAACAATGCGAAGTCACGCGGATCGTGCCCTCGCGCCAGGCTCACCATGCGGATCGCACCGGCCATCTTGTCGTTGGCAATACGCAGGATGGCAGCCGCCGTCGCGACCGCGTCCAGCCCCAGTCGGGCACCGACATGCTCGACCATCAGCTCCTTGACGCGTTCGAGCGAGACCGGGTTGTCGACCGACAACAGCTTGTCCGGGTTCAGCCGGCCCAGCACCAGATTGGCATCGGTAATGGTTGGGCGGGTGCCGCCACGGGCATAACAGATCGGCCCGGGATTGGCGCCGGCGCTCTCCGGCCCCACCCGCAGCATGCCGGATGCGTCGACGCTGGCCAACGACCCCCCACCGGCCCCGATGGTGTGGACGTCGACCATCGGCACGTGGATCGGCATCGCATACTCCAGCTCGAGTTCGCTGGAGACAGACGGCATGCCATCCTTGATCAGCGCCACATCGCTTGAGGTGCCGCCCATATCGTAGGTAATCAGGTTGGGCTGGCCGCATGCGCGCCCGGTGTAAGCAGCGGCTATCACCCCGGATGCGGGACCAGACATCACGGTGTTGACCGCGTGTTCAGCAACGATGGACGACGCCACGGTGCCGCCATTGCCCTGCATCACCAGAAGGTCACGCGTAAAGCCACGCCCTTTCAATTCGGTTTGCAACCGCTCCAGGTAGCGTGCCAGTACCGGCTGTACGGCGGCGTTGACGGCTGCGGTCACGCCGCGTTCGTATTCCCGGTATTCCGCCACAATCTGATGGCCAATCGTCACGAAACCGTTGTGCCACAACGGTTTCAAGATGTTGGCCGCCTGCACCTCATGGATCGGGTTGATGTAACTGTGGAGGAAATGGATGACGACCGCTTCTGCGCCCAGCGCCATCAGTTGGCGTGCCGCCGCAGCGACCTGCTCGTGGTGCAGAGGACACAGCACATTGCCTTGGGCATCCATGCGCTCGTCCACTTCCATGCGCAGTTCGCGCGGAATCAGCGGCACAAAGGTTCCGGTCAACCCATAGGGAGTCGGACGGGTGCGCCGCCCCAGTTCCAGCACATCGCGAAAACCACGGGTGGTGATCAGACCAACCTTGGCGATCTTGCGCTCCAGCATCGCATTGGTGGTGGTGGTGGTGCCATGGATGATGGCGGCAAGCGCCGCAGCATCGGCCCCCGCAGCATCCAGCGCCGCCAGCACGCCAAAGGCCTGGTTGTGGACAGTGGTCGGTACCTTGGCGAGCCTGACTTCACCCGTCACATCATCGACCAGGATCAGGTCAGTAAAGGTGCCCCCTACATCAATGCCGGCAATTTTGCTCATGGGTTCTTCTGAAAGTTGGATGCAGCCGCTCAAACCGGAACCGGCCGCCGCGACGCCAGGATGTCCGCCCAGGCTTGGCGAATGAACCGGGCACAGGCCACGTTCTGCTCGAACAGGTTGTATTTCGCGCCCAAGCCGTAGTCCGGCAGGTTGATCATTTCAGTGGTGATGTACCGGAGCCGGCTGGAAGGGTTCTCTGCATGGTGGCGCAGCACCTTGCGAATCGCCTCCTTGGAAGGCTCCACCATATAGGCATGCCAGGGCGAGTGCCATTCGCCCGGCGCCGGTTTGATGACGGGATATTGAATTCCGCGCGCATACGGCCCGTAGGCCAGCGTGTCGCCGGATGGCGCCTCCGGATCATTCGGGCACCACAGGTTCATCGGCTGATTCGGTCCGACCGTGCGCAGCTGGGTCCAGCGCACGATGCCAAGGTCCAGCCATTGGTCACACAGGCTGTCATCCTCGAACGGATCGAGAACCAGGCGCCCAGCCTCGACCTCTTCGCGCACCCCGGAAATGTCGAGTTCCACCGGATTGCCGATCTTGAACACGACGTGGCTGTAGTCCATGGTGAAGTTGAACGGAATGCCCTGCGCCTCGATGCGCCGTGCAATCGGCGTGATGCGGCGAAAGTCCTCGGTCCACATGTTCACGTGCAGTTCGAAGCTGGGCTCGACACCCAGCTTCATGGCAGCATCGTAGGTAGTGAGGTAGTGGCTCACGATCTCGTCATCGGTGAGGACGTGACCGTCGGCATGTTGCGTGAAGGTCATGATGTTGTGGCAGGCAGCACCGACCTCCTTGCACAGGATCAGGTTGTCAGCCAGCAAGGCATCATCACGACCCAGGCGATAGAACCAGCTTGCGGTGTGCACCGGCAGGTCGTACTTGGCCATCGCCGCATGGTATTGGCCAAGCTGCGAGGGCAGCGGGAGGCGGTCGAAATAATCGAACACGCCCGCTTCCTTGACCATGCGAAACTGCTCGTCGATCGAGGCTTCCTGCAAGGAAACGGGATGCGCCAACGACGAAGCCTGCACGCCTCGACCATTGCAGCCGAGCAGAAATTCCGGGTAAGCGGTCATGTTGGGAAACCCCGACTACACGGCAAGGTACTGGGCCTGTACCTCGGCATTGGCGGACAGTTCCTGCATCGTGCCCTGAAAGCGGATGCCCCCCTTCTCGATGATGTACGCGCGGTCAGCTACCTCCATCGCAAAATGCAGGTTCTGCTCGGATAACAATATCGCCACGCCCGCCGCCTTGAGGCCGCGAATCGCCTCGGCCATCTGATCCACGATCACCGGGGCCACCCCTTCGGAAGGTTCATCGAGCAATATGCAGGTCGGGTTGCCCATCAACGTGCGGGCGATGGTGAGCATTTGCTGCTCGCCGCCCGACATGCGTCCGCCTAAGCGATGCGGCATTTCGCGCAGGTTGGGAAACAGCGCACCCAGCTTCTCGACATCCCAGGTCGGCGCGCCCGCGCGAGGCGCCTGCCGTCCGACCTCCAGATTTTCAAGCACCGTGAGGTCGGTAAAAATGCGACGCTCCTCGGGCACATAACCCAGGCCCATGCGGGCAATGCGATACGGTGCCATGCGTTCAATGCGCGTGCCGGAAAACGTGACTTCACCGCTCCGGGGCCGCACCAGTCCGATGATCGATTTGAGCGTGGTGCTCTTGCCGGCGCCATTGCGCCCGAGCAGCACCACCACCTCCCCCGCGTTTACTTCGAGAGACACGTCGGCCAGGATATGCGCCTGGCCGTAAAAACTGTGGAGTCCGGAGACCTGCAACATCAGTGGCGGCTCCCAAGGTAAATGCGCTGCACTTCGGAGTCGGCCCGCACGGCGGCAGGCGCACCGGCAGCAATGAGTTCGCCACGGTTCAGGACAATCATGCGGCTGGCATGGGCAAAAACCACGTCCATGTCGTGTTCGGTAAACAGCACGCCAATGTTGTCGGACTTGACGATATCGGCCGCCAGCGCCATCAGCGCAATGCGCTCCTTGGGCGCCATCCCCGCAGTAGGCTCATCCATCAACAACAGGCGCGGCTTGTTGGCCAGTGCAACGGCCAGTTCCAGCCGCTTCAAATCCCCGTAGGCCAGCACGGAGCAGGGACGGTCGGCCTGGGGCAACATGCCGACGCGTTCAAGCAAGGCATCGGCCTCGCCCGCGAACTGGTCGCGAGCGCGGCTAAACAAGCTGCTGAGCCGCCCATGGTGCGACAACAGGGCGACCTGCACATTCTCACGCACTGTCATGGAACTGAAGGTCGCCGTAATCTGAAACGTGCGCCCCACACCGCGCCGCCACACCTGGCGTGGTTTCAGGCCAGTGATGGTTTGCCCTTCGAAGGTGATCGCACCAGCGTCTGGCGGCAACTGGCCGTTGAGCATGTTGAAACAGGTCGATTTGCCGGCCCCGTTCGGACCAATCAGCGCCAGCAGCTCTCCTGCATTGACATCAAAGGTCACGTTCGACACGGCACGCACCCCGCCAAACGACTTGGACAGGCCACGAACTTCGAGAAGGCTCATGTCACCTCCTTCTCGAACAGACGCTTGATGGAACCGGCGACGCCAAGCGGAAACGCCAGCACCAGCACCAGGATGGTGAAGCCGAGCGCGGCACGCCAATACTGGAATTCCCGCGCGATCAGATCCTGCAGCCAGGTAAACAGTGCGGCACCCACCACCGGGCCGGACAGCGTCTGAATGCCGCCCAGAAGCACCATCACCAGACCATCGATCGAGCGGCCGACGCTGATGGCCTCGGGCGCAATCGAGCCCTTGGAGAACGCAAACAGGCCGCCCGCCACACCGCAGATGGCACCGGCGAGGACAAACCCCATCCATTGGGTCTGGAACACATTGATGCCGATGGCATCTGCCCGCAAGGGAGAATCGCGCCCGGCACGCAGCGCGTATCCGAAAGGTGCCAGCAGCACGCGCCACAGGAACAGCACGCCTGCAACGGTGAGAGCCAGCGTCAGGTAGTAATAGGCCCACTTCTCCGACAGCCACGCGGCCGGCCACACGCCGACAATACCGTTGCTGCCGCCGGTCAGTTCGTCCCACTGGAACGCAATCGACCAGACGATCTGCGCAAACGCCAGTGTCAGCATGGCCAGGTACACGCCGGAGAGCCGCACACAGAACCAGCCGAAGACGAACGCCCCGACGGCCGCCAGGAGAGGCGCCGCCGCCAAGGCCCCTTCCATCGGCCAGCCCAGCTGCTTGACCAGCAGGCCCGCACCATAAGCGCCCAGACCGAAATAGGCAGCATGGCCAAACGAGTGCATCCCGCCCGGCCCCATGATGAAGTGCAAGCTGGTGGCAAACAACACTGCCACGAGGATATCGATCGACAGCACGACAGTGTAGGGGAATGCGATGCCGGCCAGCGGCAACAGTACCAGCGCCAGCAGCACCACCCAGCCCAGCTTGCGGGTGCGCGCGTCGGCAGGCTTGAGCGGTGCTTCTATTTCGGCAGCGTTACGCGTGGCCGCACCCTGTCGCCCCATCAAGCCCCAGGGCCGCCAGATCAGCACGGCAGCCATCACCAGAAACTCGACCACCAGTGTGAGTTTGGAAAAGGAAAAAGTCACGCCAAACAGGGTGGTCTGCCCGATGGCAAAGCACATCGCCTTGATCTCGGCAATCAGGAGGGCGGCAAGAAATGCACCTGGAATGCTGCCCATCCCGCCGACGACGACCACCACAAACGCCTCACCGATTGCCACCAGATCAATGCCGAGATTGGCAGGTTCCCGGGGGAGTTGCAACGCGCCACCCAAGGCGGCCAGAAACGCACCCAGGGCAAACACGCCGGAAAACAGCCATGCCTGGTTGACACCCAAGGCACCGACCATGTCGCGATCCTGGGTGGCAGCGCGAATCAGCACGCCAAAACGGGTGCGCGTCAGCACGAACCAGAGTACCGCCAGCACCGCCGGGCCAATGAATATGAGGACAAGATCGTAAACGGGAAACTGGCGTCCAAGGATTTCCACTGATCCCTTGAGGCCGGGAGCACGCGGGCCCAGCAGATCTTCAGGCCCCCAGATGGCCAGTGTCGCGTCACGCACGATCAGGACGACCGCAAACGTTGCCAGAAGCTGAAAAAGTTCCGGCGCCTGATAGACGCGTCGCAACAACACCAGTTCCACCACCAGGCCCACAACGGCCACCACCAATGCCGCCAGCACGATGGAGAGCCAGAAACCAAGCGCCGAGCCGCCCATGCGGGAGACCAGAGAATAAGCGACGTAGATGCCCAGCATGTAGAACGAGCCATGCGCAAAATTGACAATGCGCGTCACGCCGAATATCAGCGACAGGCCCACCGCAATCAGAAACAGCGTGGAAGCGCTGGCCAGCCCGTTGAGGAACTGGACCGCAATCGCATCAATACTCATTCGGAACCATCGCTAAATGTACCCTCATCACCCGCAGGGAGAACCCTGGCCAAAACAATGGCCGCACGCTGGCGGCCATTGGTCACAGACTCAACGCATCAGTTGGCAGGACGCATCTTCTTGACTTCATCATCGGACGGAAAGAACTTCGCACCGTCGTAGTACTTGTAGTCCTTCATTTCGCCCTTGCCGCCTCGCACGGTAGTGCGCCCGACGTAAGCACCCATGGTCGACTGGTGGTCCTGCGGGCGGAACATGACCTTGCCAAACGGGGACTCAAACGTCAGCCCGCGGAACGCGGCAATCATTTTTTCCGTATCAGGGGAGCCGGCCTTCTTCAGCCCTGCTGCCAGGGCCTTGATGGTGGTGTAGCCGACCACGGAACCCAGGCGCGGATAATCGCTGTACTTCCTGTGATAGGCGATGAAAAAGGATTTGTGCTCGGGGGTGTCGATGCCATACCAGGGATAGCCCGTCACCAGCCAGCCCTCCGGCGTTTCTTCCTTGAGCGGATCGATGTACTCCGGCTCTCCCGTCAGCAGGCTGACCACTTCGCGGCCCTTGAACAGGCCGCGGGTATTGCCTTCACGTACAAAGCGCGCGAGGTCAGCGCCGAACAACACGTTGAAGATGGCATCCGGCTTCGAATCAGCCAGCGCCTGCACCACCGGTCCCGCATCGATCCGACCCAAAGGCGGGGCCTGCTCGCCGACAAACTCGACATCAGGTTGCGCCTTCTTGAGCTGTTCCTTGAAGGTCGCCACGGCAGACTGGCCGTACTCATAGTTAGGGTAGACCACCGCCCAGCGCTTTTTCTTCATCTTGGCAGCTTCCGGCACCAGCATGGCAGCCTGCATGTAGGTGGAAGCACGCAAGCGGAACGTGTACTTGTTGCCGTTCTGCCAGACGATCTTGTCGGTCAGTGGTTCTGATGCCAGAAAGAACACCTTCTTCTGCTTGGCGAAGTCCGTCAACCCCAGCCCGATGTGCGACAGGAAGCCCCCGGCCAGCAAGTCCACTTTCTCGCGCGACACCAGTTCTTCGGCGACACGCACCGCATCACCAGGGTTGCCGCCGTCATCACGAATCACCAGTTCGATCTTGCGGCCGTTGATGCCGCCGGCGGCATTGACCTCTTCGAGTGCCAGTTCCATGCCCTTCTTGTAGGGATCGAGAAACGCCGGCTGGGCCTTGTAGCTGTTGATCTCGCCAATGCGGATTGGCTTGCCCTGGCCGGCGGCAGGTCCAATCAGCCCGAGAGAAAGTGTCAGGGCACACAGCGCGGGAAACATGTTCGGGAACACGACGGAAAGCGGTTTTCTCATCATCAAGTACTCCTCAAGGAACTGCGGGTTGAACGTCAATGCGAAACGGTTGCGGGAACTTCCATGCCGTGCCCGGACTGCGCACCGGCGGCAGACGCAGCGGCGAGTTGCTCTTCGGCAATCAGGCGCGCGACGGTGCGACGCAGGCGCACGCTGCCCGAATCAAGTGCCAGTTTGACTCGTGTTTCGATGCGAGGATCAGCTTCGGCTTCCTGGATCGCCTCCAGAACTGCCTTGTCTTCGTCGAACGCCAGTACAAACTGGTCAACGATGTCCTGCGACACCGCCGCATCGGTCTGTGCAAAGTTGCGCAACTGAAGCCAGAAATAGTGAGTGGAACCTTCCGTCTCTGGCGTCAGGAAATGGCAGGAGTAGATGCGAATGCCCTGATCACGTGCCGATTCTGTGTGCTCCATGCCCGGCTGGTGCGAGCCAAAATCGACTACGGCAATGGAAGGCGGATACAGCCAGTAGTACTGCCAGCGGTCGACATTGCCGGGCCACTTGCCAAAGCGCTGCAGAATCGGCGCGGCCGGGGAGTCGAGCGTCCAGCGCGTGACCAGCAAGGTGTCACCGATCTGCGTGGTTTCCACCGGAATATCGGCCATTGCAGCCGTGCCCAGTGTCGACTTGTGCACGTAGGTCACGTGCGCAGGATCGACCAGATTCTCGGTCAGCAGCTGGTAGTTCGCCTTGACGTGGGTATACGGACCGATATTCAGACCCCATTTCGGTTCATCGGTTTGCGACGCTGCCCATTGCGGCAGCTGATCGAACAGTTTGGCTTTGTCGGCAAGCGCTGGGTCACCCGGCCATACCCAAACCATGCCCATGTGCTCCACAGCCGGAAAGCTACGGACCTTCGCCGCAGGTGGAATCCGATCCTGCCCTGGGGCGCGCACGCACTGCCCGCTGCAATCGAATGTCAGACCGTGATATCCGCACTCGATGGTGTCTGCCCTGAGCGTGCCTTTGGACAAGGGAAGGAGGCGATGAGGGCAGCGATCGAGCAAGGCTGCTGGCGCGCCGGATTCGGTGCGATACAGCACCATGGGTTCTTCGAGCACCTTGCGCGCCAGCAGCGTGCGGCCCACTTCGTGACCCCACGCGGCGACGTACCAGCAGTTTCTCAACAGTGCCATGGCGCCCTCCGGACTTTCATCGAATCAATCAGCGTTGCCCGTCAAACTTCGAAATTTCGCTGAGCTTCATGCCGCCCATGCGCTCGTGCACCCGTCCACCGCAGGTCATGGCCAGAATGAATACCAGTTCATTCGGGCGTGGCGCATCGGGCACCCTCACCTCCACGCTATCGAAATGGCTGCGCACATAGGCTGCTGTGCGATGATGGATGGGTACATCAATGACCGTCCCGGCTGGAGCCACCTTGATGGTCGAAGGCACGATCGCCTTGGAATTCTCCAGCAGTTCGCGCATGCCATAGCCGCCCGGCACATGCCACAACGCAGCGTGCTCGGATTCACCGTTGACGCCGACAATGATCGCCTTGCCGTAACCCTCCACTTTCTTCGGCCCGCCCAGGGCCTTGATCAATCGGTCAGCGAGTTCGAAACCGAGCGGTTTGAGCAGATCCATGAATGGCTGCACGTCTTTCACATAGCGCCCGGCAAACGGGTTGTGCACCACCGCCGCAATGGCCCCCTTCTTGACCGGGCGTTTGGCCACCGGCCCGCCTTCGTGATTGATTTCCTCGATCATCAGGGCGATCTTGCGCACTTCCACCTTGAGTTCAGCACTGGCTTCCGGATAGCGCGCCGACGCAATCTTCTCCGCCACCTTGCCCACCATGGTGCCCGCCACCTGGCGCGTGACGCGCGCCGTCACGTCGGACATGACGCGCCCGGCCACATTGCTGGCAATGTCGGTCGCGGTTCGAGTGGCGCTCCGTGTCATCTTGCGTGCAGCTTTCATCACCATTGCATATCTCCGTATTGAGGCCTCATGCGGCCAGCCTGACCGGCAGCGCTTGCGGGAGGGCGCCCATCCCTGCCCTGCCGATCTGCGCGGGACACAAACGCCCGAGCCATGATTGTGCGCCAATTGCCCGCGTTTCGCCTTGCAACAGCAACAATGCAGAGTGCACGCTCCCGCTGCCGATGCAGGCCTGCGCAAACGTCGCGCCTGCGTCCAGCGCGCTGTGCACAGCGGCAGTCGGCAACAGCGCAACTTCCACAGTGACCATCCGCGCACCGAGGTCGGAATCGTCCTTGACCGTGTTCGCCGGCACGCGCCGAATCGCCGGGTGCCCGATATTGACTGCGTTGGCAACCATGGTTGCAGCTGCATCGGCGGCAGCGGCATTCGCAGCCAGAACCGTCACGCTATCGGCAATACCCAGGCTGAAACTGCGCCCGCGCCAGCCGCTGGTAGCAACGCCGCGCACCGGCATGTCGGATGTGATGGTGACATCACCCACCTGCCTGGGCCGCTGTGGATGGTCAATCACGCCGATCGTCACTGACTCGCCCTCACACAAGTGCAGTGCAATGTCGCCGCCGTTGTTGACATAGGCGCGGCGCACCCCTGGTTCGCGTGTGTAGAAGCCGCATATCTCGTCGGCGACAGACCCTGCCACCGCAGCCATGGGAGTGATGAAATCAGCCGCGAAGGGGCGACAAGCAGCAAGCATGCGTTGTGCCACAGCCCCGTTGACACGCAAGTGCCGACCAACCGGCAAGCGAAGCTGCACCAGTTCGTCCACAAGCTCCGGCAATACTGTCTGAAACCGGGACCAGGCTGCCGTGCGTGCGTTCTCGATCGACGCCGGCTCGCCCCATGCCTGCAGCACCAGATCAATCGGACCAAACTGCCAGTGTTCGCGACCGGCATCAAGGATTTGGCGGCTGGCTTGCCATTGCATCAGGTCAGGCTCCCGAATCCGGCGCACTGTGCGGAAGATCCATCGGCCATGGATTGCGCAGATCCTGAGGCAGCACCAGCGTGTGTTCCTTGTCAAGTACATCGCCAACCGGGCGTACCCGGTCGATGTAGCCGCCCAGTGCGGCGTAATCGGCCAGGTTCATGGTGAACTCGATGGGCGCCACGATCGCAGGCGTCGGAACATAGCCAAAGGCATTTTCGGGCATGCGCATGACATCCACCATCATCATGATTCCGCCACCGGGCCAGATATACGCGGGCGCTCCGCCCGCTGTGACATTGGTAAGCAGATTCTTGATCGAACGGGTCAGTGCGATCGGATTGTCGGTCACGCCGGCCCGCAAGCTGCCGCCCGCACCACCCAGGAACAACACCGTGCACAAGGCGGGTTCGCAATTCTCGCCAATGCGCAGCACCACCTTGCGCAATGCTTCACTCATCTGCGACGGCTTGAGTTGCAGTTGCTCGTCAAGCACGAAGTAGGCATAGTCCTCGCCGGTGGTCGAGACAAACAGCACGCGCATGCCCGGCTTCGCGACCTTGGCATCAATCCGTTCGATAATGGTAAGCGGATCAGTGATGTCGGTGCCGCCCCAGCCCATGCCGGGGTTGGCAACCTGAAAATAGCGGCCGGGCGTCGACTTCTTTCCTCGAATCTTGATGCCGGAGGGCTGCATATCGATGTACTTGCCGGCCTGGTGCTCGGTCAGCACACCGGTGATGTGATCGTCCACCACGATCACTTCATCGACGTGGTCTTTCCATTGCGGTGCAAAGATGCCAATGGTGGCCGAGCCACAACCGACGCGCATGCGCTGCTCGGTAACGCCGTTGATGACCGGTGCCCGCCCCGCCTGCACCACCAGGCTGGAACCGCCGTCAATGGTGAGGGCTACCGCTTTCTTGTTGCCCAGATCCATCATCACCTGACAGGCGACGCGGCCCTCTTTCTTGCTGCCGCCGGTAAGGTGGTGCACACCGCCCAGGGACAGCATCTGCGAGCCATATTCGGCCGTGGTCACATGCCCGACGACCTCCCCTTCACAGCGTACGCTGGCCTGCTCCGGGCCGATGTAGCGATCCGTATCGATCTTGACCTTGAAGCTGCAATAGCTGAACACGCCTTCGGTCACCACCGTCACCGTATCGACCCCGGCGTGGCGCGATGACACAATGAATGGCGCCGGCTTGTAATCCGGATAGGTGGTGGTGGAACCGATGCCGGTGACAAACAGTTCTGGCTCTGCCGGCTCAGCTGTGGCGGATGGAAATCGCGCGCCCTTCGGTTCAACGTCCCCTGCCCGCGCAGCCGTCCCCTCGTGAAAAGCCTTATCCCATTGGCCTCCAGGGCCCACGGCCTCGCCGAGCCGCACCAGTGCTTGTTCTCCGGCCACCGCCCGTTGCACGAGCACCAGCGGGTCAAGACGCGTCAACTTGCCCTTGACGTTGGCGTAGCGATCACAGGCACCGCTGCGTCCCTCGCTGATATTGCATAGCACCGGACAGGCGTTGCAGATGATTTTGCCGGCACCCGGCTTCGCTTCGTTGTCAGCGGCCGGTTCGATCCCTGTCGTCGGGTCGGCGTGGGTGGTGCTCATGGTTGGCGCAACGTCTTGCCGGGAAAGGTGATGTCCCCATTGTGGATTTCAGCCCGTAAACGTGCAAGCTTTCCCGCCATAAGCCCGCCTTATTCTCCACCTCACCGATGCGCATGCGGCTCAAATCAGCGGCATGAAACCAGCAGGAAACCACCTGTCCAAACACCATTTATCGCGGCGGCACGATGTAAAGATACAGATAGGCCTTGTCCGTGCCATTGACAGCCAGTTTCAGAGGTTCGTCGATCGTGCGCTGTTCCGTTGGCACCCAGTCCGGCAAGGCGTAGTCATGCGCCACAATCCGTGTGCCTGGTTTCAGTTCGGCAAGCAGCTTTTGTTTCAGGCGCGGCATGATGCGCGGCAGCAGATAGATCGTTACCACGGTGGCATTGGAGATATCAAATTGCCACAGGTCTTTCGCGACGAACTCCGTTCGCCCGGCCACGCCCTCTTTCTGTGCAGCTGCGCGCGCCATGGCGACAAGCTGCGGATCAATATCGACACCGATGCCGCGAGCACCATGGCGGGCTGCTGCTGTGCGGGGAATCCGGCCATCGCCCGAGCCCAGATCAATGACGACATCACCAGGGCCCACCTTGGCCAGGCCAAGCATGGCATCGACGATGGATTGCGGCGTCGGCACGTAGAGTCCCGCATCTGCCGCCTGCGCCCGCAGCATCGTCGGGCAGCACAGGGTCAGCAACACGCAGAAGATCAACCACCCCCGGCCAGCAATCAGGCGGCCAGCGCTTTGGCTTCTCACATTCATGTTGTTCCTTTCACTTTCTGTCTTCTCTCGCTGCGCTAGACGGCTATTGCGGGCCGGCGCAGCGCCACGCCAGTCGCCTGTTCGAAAGCGTAGGCCAACTGCAATACCGACAAATCCGCATTGCGCCGCCCGACAATCTGGATGCCCACCGGCAACCCGTCATCGGTAAAACCTGCCGGTACCGAAATGGCGGGATGTCCGGTAATGGTGATGTAGTAGCAGCTCTTCATCCACGAAAGGTAATCGGGCAATTTCTCACCGTTGATTTCGGTTACGTATTCCTGGTCGACCGGAAAAGGCAACACCTGGTTAACCACCGTGACGAGGAATTCGTGGGTTTCAAAAAACTTCGAGACGCGCTCGTAGATGCGGGACCGCTCGGCGTCGGCACGAACAATATCCAGACCGGAGAGTTTGCGCCCGGCTTCGATGTTCCAGATCACGGTTTGCTTGAGCTTGTCGCGATGCTGGTCCAGATACTGCCCGTTGTTGAGTTCGAAGAGGTGGGCGCGTAGTGTCAGGAATACCTCATGGGCACCTGAAAAATCCGGCACCGCATCTTCAAGGACGCAACCTAAGTCGGTAAACACCCGATCCTGGGCTGCGATGATGGCGGCAACCCGTTTGTCGACTGGCACCTGGCCGCCGAACTCCGGGGAAAAGGCGACACGCGTTCCCTTGAAATCCCGCTTCAGTCCCTGTCGAAAAAGTGAGCCCGGCTCGGACAAGGAAATCGGCACCCGGTCATCGGGACCAGCCTGTACCGAGAGCAGAAGCGCCGTATCTTCCACTGTCCTGGCCATCGGCCCTTCCACACCCATGTTGGCCCAAAGATGCTTGGCAGGATAGGTCGGCACGCGCCCGGGTGACGGGCGAAACCCGACGACGTTGCAAAAATTGCCCGGGTTGCGCAGGGAGGCGCCCAAATCGCTGCCATCGGCGATCGGCACCATGCCACAGGCCAGTGCGACACCGGCGCCTCCCGAAGATCCCCCGCATGTCTTGGTCAGATCGTAGGGGTTCCGGGTGGCACCAAACACCGCATTGAAGGTCTGGGAACCGGCCCCGAACTCTGGCGTATTGGTCTTGCCGACACAGATCGCCCCGGCGTCCCAGGTGCGATCAACGACGAGCATGCTGCGGTCGGGAATCTGGTCCTTGAAAATGGGCGAGCCCATGGTGGTGCGAATGCCTTTGGTCAGGAACAGATCCTTGTGCGCCACCGGCAGGCCATGCAGCGGCCCGAGCACTTCACCTTTGGCCTGTTTGGCATCGGCTGCGCGCGCCTTGGCCATCGCCCCTTCCGCATCCAGGGTAACCACTGCGTTGACCTTCGGGTTGACCCGATTGATCTGATCAAGATGCGCTTGTATCACCTCGACGGCGGAGACTTGCTTGCTGCGGATCAAAGCGGCCAGGGCGGTAGCGCTGGCGAAGTGGAGCGGTTCACTCATGTCGTTCCTTGGAAATGGGCGGATGATTGCGAGGCCGGTCTGTTGCGGTGGCCGGGTGGGCAAACGCAAATATAACCGGTACCCAGGCAAGTCCGTTGCGGCTGCAGCCATCCTGCCAGACGGGTTTGGGTTGACATGCCCGGATGCCGCGCAGCACATCTTCATATAACAAGAATTATTCTCATTTACAACTTGACAAACCAAGAATAAATGATAATAATTCGCATTATCGTCCATTCACCCCCAAAGAACGCCGTCACCATGACCCTCAAACACACCCTCCTCGCCTGTCTCGCCGTTCTCTCGGGCAGCGTGGCTGCCCAGCAACCGGCTTT
>CAYUEG010000048.1:0-25072 GCA_964443245.1 uncultured Burkholderiales bacterium
CTGGTACGACGTGCGCGTGCGCATTCGCCCGGCCGAACCGGACGAAGCCCACGAAACCTTCCCCCAAATCGCCGCGACGCCCGCAGTCCCAGGTGTCCTCGGAAAGACCCGGGGCAAAGCCCGCGAAGTGCTCGCCTATTTCGCCGGAGCAAAAAAATGAGCGCCGTCATGAACAATCAGGCCAAGAATGGCTCCCAGAGCCATTCTCCACAAAATGCCCCTCTGGGAACCTCCAAGGGTGCCAACGAGGAAACCCTTGCCAAGCAGCTCGCGCTGGTGATCGATCTCAACGTCTGCGTCGGCTGCCATGCCTGCGTGACGAGCTGCAAGCAATGGAACACCTCCGGCTCGGCTGGCCCGCTGGCCGATCTCAACGCCTACGGCGCCAACCCGAGCGGCACCTTTTTCAACCGCGTGCAAACCTGGGAAGCCGGCGAATACCCCGCCACCGAAACCGTGCACTTCCCCAAGAGCTGCCTGCACTGCGAAGACCCGCCCTGCGTGCCGGTGTGCCCCACGGGCGCTTCGTACAAGCGCAAGGAAGATGGCATCGTGCTGGTCGATTACGACAAATGCATCGGGTGCAAATACTGCGCCTGGGCTTGCCCCTACGGCGCGCGTGAGCTGGATGAAGAGCGCCAGGTCATGACCAAATGCACCCTGTGCGTGGACCGCATCTACAACGAAAAGCTGGCGCCCGAAGAGCGCAAGCCCGCCTGCGTGATGGCCTGCCCCACCGGTGCGCGTTTGTTTGGTGATGTGAAGGACCCGGAGTCGGAGGTTTCCAAAGCCATCCGCGAACGCGGCGGTTACTCGCTGATGCCCGAATGGGAAACCCAGCCCGCCAACCAGTATCTGCCGCGGCTCATTCGCGAAGCGCAGGAGTTCTGAAACATGCATCCTGCGTGGTCTGTCATCTTCTTTACCGTGCTGGCCGGCATGGGTCAGGGCTTCTTCCTCATGCTGGTGCGGGCGGACGCCGCTGGTGCCGATCCGTACACGCTGGCCATCGGCGGTGCTGCCAGCGTCGTACTCATGTGCATTGGCCTGGCGTGCTCGTTCTTTCACCTTGGCCACCCGATGCGCGCCTGGCGCGCCATGGCGATGTGGCGCACCTCGTGGCTCTCGCGGGAGGTGATCGTGCTGCCGCTGACGATCGGCGTCGTGGGTCTGTGGTCCCTCGCGCAGCTTTATGGCTGGCAAGCCCTTGGCGAGAAAACCACGCTCTGGGTGGGTGCCCTTGGCGTGGTGCTGTGCTTCGTGCTGTGGTTTTGCACCGGCATGATCTACGCCTGCATCCGCTTTCTGCGTGAATGGGCGCACTGGCTCACGCTGCTCAACTTCACTTTGCTGGGGTGGATGTCCGGCGCGACCCTGTTCGCGGCGTATTGGGAAGGGCTGTACGGCGCCAACGAATCGGACCGCGCCATCGCGGGGGCGCTCACGCTCACCCTGGCGGGGGCCGTTGCCCGCATTGCCAGCCTGGCGCGCAACAAGAACCTCAAGCCCGTTTCCACCCCGCAAAGCGCCATCGGCATGAAGACGGCGAAGTTGAAGCAAATGTCGCAAGGGGCGACGGGTGGCAGCTTCAACACCCGCGAGTTCTTCCACGGCAAAAGCGCGCTGATGGTGCGCAACGTCAAATGGATCGCGCTGGGGTTGGCGTTTGCGTTGCCGGCCGTGCTGCTGTTTGGCGCCACCAAGTCGCCGGCGCTGTGGATACTCGTGCTGGCTGCAGTTTCACAACTGCTTGGGTTGCTGGCCGAGCGCTGGCTGTTTTTCGCGCAGGCGAATCATCCGCAGAATATTTACTATCAGGCGGTGGCTTGATCGCGCGACCCGGGTGCCGGCTGCGGCAAGTGAGGCACAGAACCTAGCTGGCAGCTTCACTCAGGTCCCGCGCACGGCCTCCACTAGCCACGCCGCCCCCCCCAATGTCACTTTGCCGTTGACGTCATCGACCGCCAACGCCGCAGTGAGTCGCTCTGCTACCTTGGCCTTTGTTTCCTTGTTCACATCTACCAGTGCGGCCGCCGTGGGGCCGATGGTCATCACGAAACGCACGGCTTCGGGAACGCCGCCTTCGCTGGCCAGGCACACCGGAAAATCGTAGGGCGAAATGCGGATGTCCTTGAAGCCCGCCCGCCCGACAATGCCGGCCAGGCGCTCCTTGTCAGCCAGAGCGAAAGGGCCGGGGGAGGGGATGGGAGCAGGCGCGGCTGGGGGCGCCGGCGGCAGCAGATCGCGAATCGCCCCCATGGGTTTGCTGACCCATTCGTTTTGCGGTGCGGGGCGCCAGCACGAGAAGAGCAACCGGCCGCCGGGGCGCACGTTCGAAGCGATGTTGGCAAAAGCGGCGTCGGGGTCGGCAAAGAACATCACGCCGAACTGCGAGACCGCCAGGTCATACGGGGCCTCGCCTTTCCATTCGGCGGCATCGGCGTGAATCAGCCTGGCCTTGCCGCCGGTGCGGCGGGCAGCCACCGCCAGCATGGCTTCGGAAACATCAACGCCGGTGACATCGGCGCCACCAGCCAGCCACAGGGTGCAGGTTTCGCCGTTGCCGCAGCCGATATCGAGGACGCGCAGCCCGGCGACCGAGCCGGCGCGCGCGTGCATTTCCACCGTGGCCGGGGCAACCCACGCGTCGAGGCTGACCTGCATCTCCGCCCATTTGGCACCGACGCGGCCGTTCCAGAGTTCGATTTGTCCCTTGTTGATGCTTTCCATGCTCTCCTCACTTGGGGGTGGGTTGGGGGCGTTCCAGTACCTGTGTTGTCAGCAATCCGAACACCAGCCCCCAGAACGCGGCGCCGATGCCGAAGATCGGCACGTCCGCCACGGTAACGAGGAAACACACCAGCGCGCCCAGCGTGTATTGGTCGCGGAAGGACGACACAAACGCGGTTTGCAGCACGCGCAACATGGCCAAGCCCGCCAGCGTGGCAATGAAGGCTGGCGGCATTGCCAGCATGAGGCGGGTGAAGAAGGGCGCAAACAGCCCGAAACCCAGACCAAGAATGGCGACCAGAATCGCCGAGGTGTACTGCCGCTCCTTCTCGCCGCTGGAAGAGATAAGCGCATTCACCGGGCCGGTGAGGCAGGTCGAGACCGTGCCGACGAGGCCGGTGACAAACGCGCCCACGCCGCAGGCGATGGTGATGGCGTTCACCGGCGGGTTGTGTCCATTGGTGCGCAGAATTGCGATGCCCTGGCCGTTCTGCACCACCAGCACGGTGATGGCGAGGGGCACCACCAGCTCGAACATCGCCCGCCAGCTGAACTGCGGCATGTAAAGGTTGGGCTGCACCACGCCGAACAGCGCGCCAGCCGGCGGCTTGTAGGCGCCGAGCAGCCACACCGCCACCGCACCCGCCACCAGGGCGCCCACCAGCGGCGGGAACACGCGCGCCACGCGCGGCCACACCGTGAGGCCGACGAACACCAGCGTCATCGGCAGGGCCACCCAGAGCTGCTCGTGAAATGCGCGCACGAGGTCCAGGCCGAAGCGCAGGAACACGCCGGCCACCATCGCCATCACGATCGGCATCGGCACGGCGTCCATCGCGCGCTTGACCCACCCCGAGAGGCCCAGTACCAGCATCAGCACACCGGTGGCGAGAAACGCGCCGATCACTTCCGGAAAGGTGAGGTGCGTGAGTGCCGGTCCGACCAGCACCGCGCCGGGAATGCTCCAGAACAGCACCAGCGGCTGCCGGTAGTAAAGCGAGAGTGCGATGGTGAAAAAGCCGTTGAGAAAGAACGCGCCGAAGATCCATGAGGAAATGTCGGATTCGGACAAGCCCCCGCGTGCGCCGGTGGTGAGGATGATCGCCACCGGGCCGGTGCAGGCAAACAGGAAGCCCACCACCGCGTTGAGCGCATAGATGCCGCCGAATTCGGCGAAGAAACGGGCCGGGGTGGCAGGCGAGGCAAGCGGCTTTTCAAAGGGGGAGGGCATCGGGCGAATGTAGTCGCGCGCCGGGGCGGTGTCAAACAAAAGCGCGAGCATCACGAGAATGGCCTCCCGGGCCTGCCTATAATCGGCGGCACTTCATCCTCTCGGCAGGCTTATCCTGAAACACGCTCTCGTCATCGGTGGCTCGCTTGCCGGGCTGGCGGCCACGGCCTTGTTGCGGCAGGCCGGCTGGTCCGTGGAAATTTGCGAGAAGGCCGGCAGTTCGCTCGAAGGGCGTGGGGCCGGCCTGGTCACGCATGCGGAAATGCATCGCGGCCTCGCGCGTGCCGGTTGCGTGATCGAGGATCTCGGCGTGCCCGTGCCCAAGCGGGTGGTGTACGACCGCGATGGTTCGGTGGTCGAGGAGTGGGACCACCTGCAGGTATTCACCGCCTGGAACAAGCTCTATGCGGTGCTGCGCGCGCAGGTGCCCACCGAAGTGATTCGTGGCGGCGTGGCCTTTACCGGATTTGCCGAGCCGCCGGCGCCGGGCCGCCAGGTGGTGGCGCAGTTTTCTGACGGCTCGGAGCGCACGGCTGATCTGCTGGTGGCGGCCGATGGCCTGCGCTCTACCGTGCGTGCGGCACTGGCGCCCGAAGTGCAACCGGAATACGCCGGCTACGTGGCGTGGCGCGGGGTGGTCGAAGAGTCGCTGTTGTCGGCGTCAACCCGCGCGGTGCTGATGGACAAGTTCGCCTTCTGCATTCCGCCGCACGAGCAGATGCTGGGCTACCCGGTGGCCGGGCCGCAGGGTGAAGTCCACGAAGGCAAGCGCCGCTACAACTTCGTGTGGTATCGCCCGGCCGATACGCAATCGGAATTGCCGCGCCTGATGACCGGGATTGACGGCAAGGTGTATCTGGACGGCATTGCGCCCCATCTGCTGGACCCGGCCATCATTGCCGAAATGCGCGCTGCAGCCGCGCGTTTGCTGACCAGGGAATTTGCCGAGATCACCACGGCCACGCCCCAGCCTTTGATTCAGCCGATCTTTGACCTCACCTCGCCGCGCATGCATTTCGGGCCGGTGGCGCTGATGGGGGATGCCTCGTTCGTGGCGCGGCCGCATTGCGGCATGGGTGTCACCAAGGCCGTGAGCGATGCGTGCCAGCTGGTCGACAGCCTCGCCGCCCACGCCGACATCAGCACCGCGCTGGAGCACTACTCACGCGAGCGCGTGGCCGCCGGTGACCGGGTGGTCGATTACGCACGGCAACTGGGTGCCTACATGCAGGCGCAAACCAAAAGTGAAGCGGAGCGCGCCCAGGCCGAAAAATTCCGCACGCCGCACGCGGTGATCCGCTATACGGCGATTGCGATGCACTAGGGCTTTGTTGCGGAATCGGCGGCGGATCAGCTGCCGATCTGGTGGTGCTTGGACATCATGTCCTGCATGTTGATGTTGGCCATCACCAGGCGCTCGGCGAGGATTGCCGAAAGGTTGGACATGGCGTAGTAGCCGATGCGCGGGACATCGCGCATCAATTGCTTGAGCGGCGCGCAGGGGATCGCGAGAATCGTCACATCCTCCAGCGCGCGCACGCGGGCGCTGCGGCGGTGGCCGAACAGCGCCAGCTCGCCGAACACATCGCCCTGCATCACTTCATAAGCGCGCTGGCGGTAGGTGTTCTCGCCCACTTTCACGTCCACGCCCACCAGGCCGTGCGGCAGGATGTAGAGCTCTTCGCCCGCGCTGCCTTCTTCCATGATCACCGCGTCCTTGGCATAGGTCTTCTCGGTGCACAGCGCAACAATCTTGTTGACGTCTTCGTCCGACACGTTGCGAAACAGCTCGGTGGCCTTGACGATGGCGAATTTGTCCATGATGTCCTTTCTTTGCGGTGGGCTGGGCAGGCGGGCCGTGCCCGTTGACAGCAGATGAGTGAAGCGCTGAACGGAATCATAGCGCAGCCCAACACGCAGCCGCTGCCACGAACGGAATCTTTCTGACGGCGGCGCTTCAGCCCTTCAGGGGCAGGCTCATCATCATGGCGCTGCCGCTTTTATTCAGCTGGTCGAGTACGCCCGGCAAAAAGGCACGCCATCAGTTCTCGGCCTTGATGCCGAGTTCTTGCGTCAGTGTTTTCCAGCGCACCAGGTCTTCACGGATGAAGCGCCCGAAGGCATCCGGCCCCAGACCGGTGGGCTCCAGGCCCTGTCCACGCAGCGCGTCGGCAATCTCCGGCATAGCCAGCACGGCGGCGGTGTCGGCCGCGATTTTCTCGACAATCGCACGCGGCGTGCCCGCCGGGGCGAACATGCCGAACCAGCCGCTGGTGTCAAGCTTGGGCACGCCGGCTTCAGCAAAGGTCGGCACGTCGGGCATGACCTTGGAGCGCACCGCGCCGACCAGTGCGAGGGCGCGCACGCGGCCGCTTTTCAAATGCGGCATTGCCGTGCCGATCGAATTGAACGAGCTCACCACCTGGCCGCCGATCAGATCGACGATGGAAGCCGATTCCCCCTTGTAGGGGATATGCGTCAAGTCGATGCCGGCACCGCGCTTGAGCGCTTCGCCATAGATGTGAAATGACGAGGCGTTGCCGAACGAGGCGTAGTTGAGCGGTGCGCCGGCGGCCCTGGCCGTTTTGGCAGCAGCAATGAACTCGGGCAGCGTCTTGTAGGGCGCATCGCTGCGCACCAGCAGCACGACTTCGGAACGGATGAATTGCACGATCGGAACAAAGTCGCGCTCCGGATCCCAGGGCACCTTGGCCATCAGCGCGGGTGCCTGCACGAACGAAGTGAAGGTCGACAGCAGGGTGTAACCGTCAGCCGGGGAACGCGCCGCCGCTTCGGTGCCGATCACGGTGGTGGCGCCGGGCTTGTAGTCGATCACCACGGGCTGACCCCAGCGCACCGCAAGCTTGTCGGCAACCATGCGCGTTACGCGGTCCGGGCTGCCGGCGGGCAGGCTCGGCATGATGATCTTCACCGGCTTGACGGGCCAGGCTTGTGCCTGGGCCTGGGCCTGGGTCTGGGCTTGCGCAGTGCCGCTCAGCAGGGCCGTTACGGTGATGCTCAGCACGCCAAGAATGGCTCTGGACAAGGGTTTCATGGGTTTCCTCAAGCGGCCAGACGGGTGGCCAGGCGTTCCTGGATGTAGGGCATGACATCACCGGCGAAGAGTTCGATCGAGCGCAGCGAATCTTCGTAAGCCAGGGTGCCGAAGGCAAAGCGCGTGAGGATGAAGTTCACGCCCGAGCGTTCAATCTGTGCGGCCAGTTGCTCGCGCACCATCTCTGGCGTGCCGGAGAGCGCACGCCCGGCCGCAACCAGTTCATCCCAGGTCGAGGGAAAGTAGGCGCCCGGCTTGGTGCCGTTTTTCACCCACAGGTGCATGAAGCTCTGGTACCAGCGCGCGTAGGCGCTGCTGGCGAGGTCCGCTGCCTCACGTTCGGTCGGTGCGATCACCATGTGGCGTGTCGTGCCCATCAGCGGCAGTGTGGCGGCCGGGTGCCCGGCTTCGCGCCACTCACGCCGATAGCGGTCGGTCATGGCGCGCACGCCGTCGAGTGGCGCATTGCTGACGACGTTGCAGCGATTGGCCACGCACCAGGGCACGCTGTCCGGATTGCCGATGCCGTACCAGAGCGGCGGGTGCGGCAACTGCTTTGGCGCCATGGTGAGCGGCACCTGATTGAACTGGTAATGCTGGCCGGTGAAGCTCAGCTCGCGCGGTTCGCGCTGCGCGTTGATCAGCGCCTGCATCACGACGTCGTAGGATTCGAGGTAGCGCGCCTGCGCCTGCGCCGGGTCCACACCGTAGTAAGCGAGCTCGAAGGGCGAGATGCCGCGCCCGACGCCGAGCTGAAAGCGCCCGCCGCTCATATGGTCGAGCATGCAGATTTCTTCGGCCAGGCGCAGCGGGTGGTACAGCGCCAGGGTGTAGACCAGCGGGCCGAACAGGATGCGCCTGGTGCGCTGGGCAATCGCCGCGTGCAGTACCGAAGGTGAAGGCGACATGCCGAGTGGCGTGGCGTGGTGCTCGGCCGTGAGATAGACATGGATGCCGACACGCTCGTAGGCTTCGATGAGGCGCAGCCGGTTTTCATAGAACTCGCCCAGCGGCAGGCCGCTGTCGTCGAGGTGGTCGAATACGCCGAATTTCATCGGGAGCTCATGAGCGGATTGCACGCCTCAGCGGTACGGGAGCGGTGCCGCTGCATTGGTGGCTGGAGATGGCGAGACCTCAATCAGGATAACCCACCGCCGGCTGGCTATGCCCTTCGGCGGCGCGCCAGCCCGGCAGCTTGGTGAACAGGTTGGAGAACATGCTGCCGACATCGTAGTTCGGCCATGGCTTGCCGCCGTACTTCTTGGCGTACTCCTCGCGTATGTCCTTGCCGCTCTTGTACCAGGACACCTTGTTGATGTAGCGCGAGAGGGATTGCCCGCGCCAGCCGGCATCCTTGATTTCGGGCCACACCTGGTCGGCATGCTTGATGTTCCAGTCCTTGTCCAGCTTCCAGGCTTCATGGCCGAGGATGTCGCCAAAGATGAACAGGCGGCCCTGATAGATTTCCCATGAAGTCGGGTCGCTGCCGAGCTTGATGGCGAAGGCCGCGCCGGAGGAGCAGAAGCCGCCGTACTGCGGCTCGAACTTGGCCGGGTTGGCATCGAACTGCTGCTTGTTGGCGGTGGAGGCAAAGTAGTAGGTGCGATTGGGCAGCGTCGAGGTGATCGCCTTGTCGCCGCGCGTCGGCTTGCCGACGGTGAAGTAGGCCACCGGGTCGTAGCCGAGCAGCATCACGTCGTCCCCGCGCGGATTCTGCACGGTGGCGTAGGGCGTGCCGCAGGCCTGCAGCAACACCGCCAAGGATAACAGGGCAAACAGACGTAGAGCGGGGCGTAGTGCGGAATGCATGTCACTCTCCTTGCAGCATGTTCATGCTGCCAAAACCGTTGGTGGGAGCCATTCTCCGGCTCATTGAATTCAGGGTCGCGCTAGGGGCTGGCAAAGAATACGCCAAACCAGCCTTTCTCGTCCGTCCAGTGTTGTACCTGGCCGAAGCCGGCGCGCGCAAGCAGGGCGCGAAAGGCGTCGGGTGTGTACTTGTAGGAGTTTTCGGTATGGATGCGCTCGCCCCGGGCAAAGACGCGCGCTGCATTGCCGAGACGGACGGTGTGGGTCTCGCGGGCCTCCAGGTGCATTTCGATCCGGCTTTCATCCGGGTTGAACAGCCCGACATGGGCAAACATTCCCGCGTCGAAGTCGGTGCCAGCCAGTTTGTTGACGTGGTTCAGCACGTTCTTGTTGAAGGCGGCGGTGACGCCGGTCGCATCATCATAGGCGCGCCGCAGCACCTCGTGGTCCTTGACCAGATCGACGCCAATCAAGAGCCCGCTGCCGGGCGTGGTGCATAGTGCGCGGGTCTGTGCGATGAAGCGCTCGGCTTCCGGCGGCGTGAAATTGCCGATCGATGAGCCGGGATAGAAGAAGGTGACCGGCGCCGGGCCGAGCACGCCCTCAAGATCGAGGGTGGTGGAGAAGTCATCGATCAGGCCGACGAATTCGGTCTGGGGCATCTCGGCGGTGAACTTGGCCAGTGCGGACTCGACAATGTCGCGCGCCACATCCACCGCGATGTACCGCGCGGGTTCCAGCGCCGGAAACCAGCAGGCGGCCTTGGCGCAATCACCGGCGCCCAGATCGACCAGCTGGCGCCTTGTGCCCACCGCCTGCGCGATCGCGTTGCGGTGCGCCTCGAACACCGCAGCCTCGGTGCGGGTGACGTAATACTCGGGCAGTTCGCAGATGGCCTGGAACAGCCGGCAGCCGAGCGCATCGTAAAAGTACTTCGGGCTGATCGAGGCGCGTGCCGCGAGCAGGTCGGCAGCGATTTCAGCCGCCGTATCCGGCAGTGGCTTGCCGGCAAGACGGTCGACGATGTGAAACCGCGGTGCGGCGTCTGGGGTGTTCATCCTGCGCAATGTTACGCCAGCACAGGCCTCGCGGATGCCAGGCTCAGGCCGCCTTTTTCTTCTCCTTGAACAGCGGCGCCAGGTAGTGCCCGGTATAGCTGCCCTTGACCTTGGCCACGTCCTCGGGCGAACCCTCGGCGATGATGCGGCCGCCGCCGTCACCGCCCTCCGGCCCGAGGTCGATCAGCCAGTCGGCGGTCTTGATCACGTCCAGGTTGTGCTCGATGATCACCACGGTGTTGCCGCCGTCGCGCAACTGGTGCAGCACCTTGAGCAGGAGTTCGATGTCGGCAAAGTGCAGGCCGGTGGTCGGCTCGTCCAGGATGTAGAGCGTGCGCCCGGTGTCACGCTTGGAAAGTTCGAGCGAGAGCTTGACGCGCTGCGCTTCGCCGCCGGAGAGCGTGGTGGCCGATTGGCCCAGCTTCACATACCCCAGGCCGACCTCCAGCAGGGTGGCCAGCTTGCGCGCCACCACCGGCACGGCGCTGAAGAAGGCGTGGGCATCCTCGACGGTCATGTCCAGCACTTCGGTGATGTTCTTGCCCTTGTAGTGCACTTCCAGGGTTTCGCGGTTGTAGCGCTTGCCGTGGCAGACGTCGCAGGGCACATACACATCCGGCAGGAAGTGCATTTCGACCTTGATCACGCCGTCGCCCTGGCAGGTTTCGCAGCGCCCGCCCTTGACGTTGAACGAGAAGCGGCCGACTTCGTAGCCGCGTTCGCGCGCCGTCACTGTCTGCGCAAACAATTCGCGGATCGGGGTGAACAGGCCCGTGTAGGTGGCCGGGTTGGAGCGCGGCGTGCGGCCGATCGGGCTCTGGTCCACCGCGATCACCTTGTCGAAATGCTCCAGGCCGGCCATGCGGTCATGCTCGGCGGCCGGGGTGGAGGAGCCGTAGAGGTGGTGCGCCACCTGGTTGTACAGGGTGTCGTTGATCAGGGTGGATTTGCCGGAGCCGGAAACCCCGGTCACGCAGGTCATCAGGCCGACCGGCAGCTTGAGCGTGACCCCCTTGAGGTTGTTGCCGCGCGCACCTTCGATGCGCAGCATGCGCTTGGGGTCGGCGGCATTGCGCTTGGCCGGGATGCGGATGCTGCGGCTGCCGGCCAGGTACTGCCCGGTGAGGGATTTGGGGTGGCGCTCGATGTCGGCCGGGGTGCCCTGGGCAACAATCTCGCCGCCGTGCACGCCGGCGCCAGGCCCGAGGTCGAGCACGTGGTCGGCAGCGCGGATCGCGTCTTCGTCGTGTTCGACCACGATCACGGTATTGCCGAGGTCGCGCAGGTGTTTGAGCGTGCCGAGCAGGCGGTCGTTGTCGCGCTGGTGCAGGCCGATCGAGGGTTCATCGAGCACATACATCACGCCGGTGAGGCCGGAGCCGATCTGCGAGGCGAGGCGGATGCGCTGTGCTTCCCCGCCGGACAAGGTGTCGGCGGAGCGGTCGAGCGAGAGGTAATCGAGGCCGACATCGTTGAGGAAGCCCATGCGGCTGACGATTTCCTTGACGATGCGGTCGGCAATCTGCGCCTTCGATCCTTCGAGCGCCAGTTGCTTGAAGAAACCGAGCCCGTCTTTCAGGGATTTGCCGGAAACCGAGTAGATCGGCTCGCCGCCGACGCGCACGTTGCGCGCTTCCTCGCGCAGACGCGAACCCTCGCAGGTCGGGCACACCTTGTTGCTGATGTACTTGGCCAGCTCCTCGCGCACCATCTGCGAATCGGTTTCCTTGTAGCGCCGCTCCAGATTGGGGATCACGCCTTCGAACACATGCTCGCGCACAACGGTGCGGCCACGCTCGTTGATGTAATGGAACGGGATCTTTTCCTTGCCGGAACCGTCGAGGATCAGGTCCTGCACCTTTTGCGGCATCTTCTCGAACGGCTGCTCCAGATCAAACTTGTAGAACGTCGCCAGCGACTGCAGCATCTGGTAGTAGAACTGGTTGCGCCGGTCCCAGCCCTTGATGGCGCCCGAGGCCAGTGAAAGGTGCGGAAATGCCACTACCCGCTTGGGGTCGAAGAACTGGATCACGCCCAGGCCGTCGCAGGCCGGGCAGGCGCCCATCGGGTTGTTGAAGGAGAACAGGCGCGGTTCGAGCTCGGCGATCGAGTAGCTGCACACCGGGCAGGCAAACTTGGCCGAAAACAGGTGCGCCTTCTGCGCATCGAGCTCCAGCGCCACCGCGCGGCCATCGGCCAGGCGCAGGGCCGTTTCGAACGATTCGGCCAGGCGCTGCTTCAGTTCGCCATCCACCTTGAGGCGATCGACCACCACGTCGATCGAGTGTTTGTGGGTTTTTTTCAGCTTCGGCACCGCGTCGATCTCGACCAGCTGGCCATCGACGCGCAGGCGCACGAAGCCCTGGGCGCGCAACTCGTCCACCAGGTCGGCAAACTCGCCCTTGCGCTCGGCCACCACCGGCGCCAGGATCGCCACCTTGGTCTCGGCCGGCAGCGCCAGCACGTGATCCACCATCTGCGAGACCGACTGCGCCTGCAGCGGCAGGTTGTGTTCCGGGCAATACGGGGTGCCGACGCGGGCATACAGCAGCCGCAGGTAGTCGTGGATTTCCGTCACCGTGCCGACGGTGGAGCGCGGGTTGTGGCTGGTGGCTTTCTGCTCGATCGAGATCGCCGGGGAGAGGCCTTCGATCAGGTCGACATCCGGCTTTTCCATCAGCTGCAGGAACTGGCGTGCATAGGCCGACAGCGATTCGACGTAGCGGCGCTGCCCCTCGGCATAGAGCGTATCGAAGGCGAGCGAGGATTTGCCCGAACCGGACAGGCCGGTGATCACGATCAGCTGGTCGCGTGGCAGATCCAGGCTGATGTTCTTCAGGTTGTGGGTGCGTGCGCCGCGTACGCGGATGGTTTCATTCATGCGATTTCCAGTTCTGGAGCGATGGGCCCAGGATGCCCGATCAAGACCCTGACATGCGGTGCCCGGCGGGAGCGCCCCTGGGTGATGAATTTCCCGGGCGAGAGGGCGTCCAATTGGCGGATCTGAAGCGGGAATGCAAAAGCCAACCTGCTACTATAGCGGATTGAAGTTTCATGTTCTGCCTCCCCTTTCCTCCTTTGCCTCACTGCGTGCCCCCCGCGCAGTTTCCGACGAGCCGCAGTACCCGATGAGTTCCCTGGAAATCCGCGCGGCGGCGTCGCTGGCCTCGATTTTTGCGCTGCGCATGCTGGGCTTGTTCCTGATCCTGCCGGTGTTTGCCGTGCATGCAAAAACCTTGCCCGGCCACGATGTGGTGCTGGTGGGCTGGGCGCTGGGCATCTACGGGCTCACGCAGGGCTTGTTGCAAATCCCCTTCGGCATGGCTTCCGACCGCCTCGGGCGCAAGCCGGTGATCATTTTCGGGCTGGTGCTGTTTGCCGCCGGCAGCTTCATCGCTGCCATGCCGGGCGACATCTGGACTGCGATCATCGGCCGCGCGATCCAGGGCGCGGGCGCCATTTCCGCCGCCGTGACGGCGTTTCTCTCGGACCTCACGCGCGAGGAACATCGCACCAAGGCCATGGCGATGATCGGTGCTTCCATCGGCCTGGTGTTCGCTGTCTCGCTGGTGGCGGCCCCCTTGCTTTACGCCGGCGTCGGCATGGCCGGCATGTTCAACCTCACCGGGGTGCTGGCGCTGGCCGCCATTGCGGTGGTGCTGTGGGTGGTGCCACCTGCCTCCCAGGCCCTGCACGGGCCACCGCCCGGCACCGCCCGGCCAAAATTCGCCTCCGTGGTGGCAGACAGTCAACTGCTGCGCCTGAATCTGGGCATTTTTTCGCTGCACATGGTGCAGATGGCGATGTTCGTGGTGGTGCCGCTGGCCCTGGTCGAATATGGCGGCATGCCCGTCAGCGAGCACTGGAAGGTGTACCTGCCGGCTGTGCTGGCCTCGTTCGTGGTGATGATGCCGCCGATCATCTGGGGCGAGCGCCACGGCCGCCTGCGCCCGGTGCTCCTCGGCGCGATTGCGCTGATGGCGCTGGTGCAACTGGCCCTGATCGAGGGCGTGCGCCACTTCTGGGGCATCGCCCTGCTGTTGTTCGCGTTCTTTGTTGCCTTCAACATCCTTGAAGCCATGCTGCCCTCGCTGGTGTCGCGCTTTGCGCCGGTGGCGGCCAAGGGGGCAGCGCTCGGGGTCTACAACACCACCCAGGCGCTGGGCCTGACGGCAGGCGGCGTGCTTGGCGGTATACTGTTCAAAAATTCAGGGTTGCAGTCGGTCTTTGTCTTTGGTGCGGCGATGATGTTCCTTTGGTTCATCGCCGCTTTTTCGATGCGCGAACCGGCCAGGCGAAAGCTGGCGGCGAGCGCGAATTCTCGTGAAGGAGAACTCAAGCATGGCATCAGTCAATAAGGTCATCCTCGTAGGCAACCTCGGCAAGGACCCCGAAACCCGCTACACCCCGGATGGTGCCGCCATCACCAACATCACCCTGGCGACCACCGATACCTGGAAGGACAAGGCCACCGGCGAGAAGAAGGAAGCCACCGAGTGGCATCGCGTTGCCTTCTTCGGCAAGCTGGCCGAAATCGCCGGCCAGTACCTGAAGAAGGGCCGTCCGGTCTACATCGAAGGGCGCATTCGCACCCGCAAATGGCAGGACAAGGAAGGCCAGGACCGCTACACCACCGAGATCATCGCAGACCAGATGCAGATGCTCGGAAGCCGTGAAGGCATGGGCGGTCCGAGCCACGATGACGATGGCGGCAGCGCCCCGGCGCGTGCACCCGCAGCGGGCGGCGCCCGTTCGGCCCCGGCCAAGAAGCCGGCCGGCGGCTTTGACGACATGGACGACGATATTCCGTTCTGAGGTTTGCCGCCGCAGGCCACTGCGGGTGCCCGGGCTGCCCCCGCGTTTGCCGCGCGCCCCGCCGTCGCCTTCCCTTTTCCGGCAGGCCCTTTCCCGACCGCATTCCGCACCACGCGGAATGCGGTTTTTTGCTGCTTTGCGCTATAATTGCAAGCTTTTGTTTTTCAACCTCTTTTCCATTAAATCCGCAAGGAACGTCACAAAAAAGCCATGCCGATTTACGCCTACGCCTGTGAAGCATGCGGTCACCGTCAGGACCATCTGCAAAAGATGGCGGACGCACCCATTGCCATCTGCCCCGAATGCGGGTCCGATACCTATTCGAAACAGCTCTCCGCGCCGCCGTTTCAATTGAAGGGCGGCGGCTGGTATGTCACCGATTTTCGCGATAGCGGCAAGAAGGACGGCAAGAAGGCGGATAGCAGTGCCGCTGGCAAATCAGACGACAAGACGGACGCCAAGAGCGATGGCGCGGAAGCCAAGTCCGACACCAAGGGGGAAAGCAAGAGCGAATCGAAACCGGATTCTGCCGCACCTGCCAAGACCGACAGCGCTGCCGGCAGCAGTTCCAGCACCGCCACTGCAACCAAGGCGGCCTGATCTCACGTATCAAGCAGCGGGACACGTGGCGCGGCCGGGTGTCCGTTGATGTGTCGCCGAACTGCCCGCCGAAGTTGTTGCCAACCGCGTTGTCCCGCTACGTTATTCCCGACTGACCGCTACTCCCCGCCCCAAACCCCACGTGTTCAAAAAATACTTCATCACCGGCCTTCTGATCTGGCTGCCGCTCGTGGTTACCCTGTGGGTGCTCAACTTCATCGTGCGCCTGATGGACGAGTTCCTGCCCGCGGGCCTGACCTCGGAAGCCCTGTTCGGCCGCCATATTCCCGGCCTGGGCATCATCCTGGTGGTGGGCGTGGTGCTGATCACCGGATTGCTGGCCGCCAATTTCATCGGCGAGCGCCTGGTCGGCTGGTGGGAAATCCTGCTCAACCGGATCCCGATCGTCCGTTCGATCTACTCGTCGGTCAAGCAGGTCTCGGACACCATTCTTTCGCCGAACGGCCAGGCCTTCCGCAAGGCGGTGCTGGTGCAGTATCCGCGCGAAGGGTCCTGGACCATCGCTTTTCTCACCGGCGCACCCGGTGCCGGTGTGGCCGAGCATCTGCCCGGCGAACATGTGAGCGTCTACGTGCCGACCACGCCGAATCCGACCTCGGGGTTTTTCCTGATGCTGGCCAAATCCGAGGTGGTCGAGCTTGACATGAGCGTCGATGCAGCGCTGCGCTACATCGTTTCCATGGGCGTGGTGGCGCCCGGGGGGGCGAAGAATGGCGGCAAGGCCGCCGCCAGCGCCCACTACCCGCCGCTCTGACCAGACCGCCTGTTTTCCCGCCTGTTTTCCCGCCGTTTTCCCTCTTGTTCCTTCGTATTGCGAAACCATGAACACCGTGACCCAGCCCGCCGCGCGCCGCACTGATTACTGCGGCCTCATCAGCGCCAAGCACCTTGACCAGACCGTCACCCTTTTTGGCTGGGTCAACACCCGGCGCGACCACGGCGGTGTGATCTTCATCGATCTGCGCGATCGGGAAGGCGTGGTGCAGGTCGTGTGCAACCCGGGGCGGGCCGAGATGTTTGCCAACGCCGAGAAGATCCGCGGCGAATACGTGATCAAGGTGGTGGGCAAGGTGGTGCGGCGGGAACCCAACCTGGTCAACCCGAAAATCAGGAGCGGCGAGATCGAAGTGGTGTGCCACGAGCTGGAAGTGCTCAATGCGGCGGTGACGCCGCCGTTCCAGATCGACGACGAGAACATCAACGAGAACGTGCGCCTCGAACATCGCGTGGTGGACCTGCGCCGCCCCTACATGCAGCGCAACATGATGCTGCGCTACAAGGTCGCGCTGGCCGTGCGCAACTATCTGGACAGCCAAGGGTTTGTCGACATCGAAACGCCGATGCTGACCAAATCCACACCCGAAGGCGCGCGCGATTACCTGGTGCCTTCGCGCGTGCATGACGGCATGTTTTTCGCGCTGCCGCAGTCGCCGCAGCTGTTCAAGCAGATGCTGATGGTGGCGGGCTTCGACCGTTACTACCAGATCACCAAGTGCTTTCGCGACGAAGACCTGCGTGCCGACCGGCAGCCCGAGTTCACCCAGATCGATTGCGAAACGTCTTTCCTCACCGAAGGCGAGATCCGCGACATTTTTGAAGGCCTGATCAGGAGCGTGTTCAAGAGCGCGATCAACGTCGACCTGCCGGCGCAGTTCCCGGTGATGGCGTTTTCCGAAGCCATGTCGCTCTATGGCTCGGACAAGCCGGACATGCGCGTGACGCTCAAGTTCACCGAGCTCACCGATGTGATGAAGGATGTCGCCTTCAAGGTCTTCTCCGGCCCGGCCAACAGCCCGAACGGCCGCGTGGCCGGCATGCTGATCCCCGGCGGCGCGGCCCTGTCGCGCGGCGAGATCGATGGCTACACCGAGTTCGTCAAGATCTACGGTGCCAAGGGCCTGGCGTACATCAAGGTCAACGATGTGACCCAGCTCAACGAGACCGGCCTGCAGTCGCCGATCGTCAAGAACCTTTCGCCCGAATCGCTCAAGGCGATCATCGAGCGCACCGGCGCGAAGAATGGCGACCTGATTTTCTTCGGTGCCGACAAGGCCAAGGTGGTCAATGATGGCCTGGGGGCGCTGCGCGTCAAGATCGGCCACGAGAAAGGGCATGTCACCGGCGACGCGTGGCGGCCGCTCTGGGTGGTCGATTTCCCGATGTTCGAATACGACGACGAAGCCAAACGCTGGAATGCCATGCACCATCCCTTTACCAGCCCGAAGGACGGCCATGAGGATTACCTCGATACCGACCCCGGCAAGGCGATCGCCAAGGCCTATGACCTGGTGCTCAACGGCTGGGAGATGGGCGGCGGCTCGGTGCGGATCCACAAGGAAGCGGTGCAGAGCAAGGTGTTTCGTGCCCTCAACATCGGTGCCGAGGAAGCGCGCGTCAAGTTTGGCTTCCTGCTCGATGCCTTGCAGTACGGCGCGCCGCCGCATGGCGGCATCGCGTTTGGCCTGGACCGCATCGTCACCATGATGACCGGCGCCGAATCGATCCGCGATGTGATTGCCTTCCCGAAAACGCAGCGCGCGCAATGTCTGCTGACTCAGGCACCCTCCGAGGTGGACGAGAAGCAGTTGCGCGAGTTGCACATCCGCCTGCGCAACACCAAGGCCGCATAAAGCCAGCCGGAGGTCCTGCCGTGTCTGCCCCCGTTTTCCTGATCGCCGACACGCGGGTCATCAACGAAGCCAAGTACGCCGAGTACCACGACGCGTTGTGCATTGCCGTGCGCCAGCATGGCGGCCGCTTTCTGGCGCACGACCAGACGCCCAAGACCATCGAAGGGGACTGGAATCCCACCCACATGATGGTCGCCCAGTTCTCTGCGGCGGAAGCAGCTGCGGCGTTTCGCGACTCGACGTCGTTTCGCCAGGCCGCCGACATGAGCCACAACTGCGCGATGGTCGACATGGTGCTGGTGCCGGGCATCAAGGTGGCGCGCCATGCCGGTGGCGGCGGCACCCCCGCCTATGCCGTGGCCGACAGCCATGTGGTCAATCGCGCGCGTTTTCAGGAGTTGTCGCAAGCCATCAACGACGCCGTGCACAGCTATCGGGGCCGTCACCTGGCCTGGTCGGACAAGGCCCAGACGATTGCCGGCAACTGGGCACCGCCGTTGCTCACCCTGATCGAGTTTCCCGACTACGAGGGTGCCCTGACCAACTATGCCTCCGAGGCCTACCGTCAGACCCACGAGCTGCTTTCGAACGCGGCGATGATCAACCTGTTGCTGTTGCGCGGTGCCGTGTCGGATGCGGCTTGACCAGGTGCGGCCGGCCGGGTGGCAATGACAGCGCCTGCTGCCTTCAAGATTCCGGTGTCGGTGCTGGTGGTGATCCACACGCGCGATCTTGAGGTGCTGGTGCTGGAGCGCCGCACGGCCCCGGGCTTCTGGCAGAGCGTCACTGGCAGCCTGGACCACCTCGACGAACCCTTGCGCGACACCGCGATCCGCGAGGTCGCCGAAGAAACCGGCATCGATGCCACCGCCGGCGGCCATGTGCTCACCGATTGGGGATACACGAACCGTTTCGAGATCTACAAACGCTGGGTCAGCCGCTATGGCCCGGGCGTGACCCATAACACCGAGCACGTCTGGGGCCTGACCATCCCGGAGCCGGTGGCACCGGTGCTGACCGAGCACACCGCCTACGAATGGTTGCCCTGGCGCGAGGCGGCCGACAAGTGCTTCTCGTGGAGCAATGCCGAGGCGATCCGCCAGCTGCCCCAGCGTCTCGCCGCGCAATCGGTCGCGCCGCCACACGTTTCCAAATAGCGGCACTGGTGCGATGATGCGCCGGTGATCCGCGAACGCACGTCCTTCCTTTTCCTGCGCAGGCAGTGCCGGCGCCTGGTGCCGGCACTGCTGCTGGCCTTGCTGCTGGCGCAACCGGGTACGGTGCTGGCGCAGTCGTTCGCGCAGTTTCTTGAATTGCGCCTGGAGGATGTGCGCGGGCCAGACTGGCAGGTGGCCAGGCTGCAGGTGGCAGTCGACCTTGCCGGCACCGCGCGTCTGGACTATCGCGGCCTCACCGCACTCGGGCGCAACTTCGGCGACGGCAGCGTCACCTGCGGCCGCTTTGCCTTGACGGCCGGCGTGCTGCGCTGCGAGGAAGGCATGCTCATCGGCGCCGAGCGCTGGCCGCTTACCCTGACGTACGATTTCACCCGCAAGGCCCTGCGGCTGGACGTGGCGCCGCAACCGGGCGAGGCGTGGCGTCTGGAGAGCGTCAATGGCGAATGGCAGATGGCGTTCCGCGATGCGGCGTTGTCGCGCCTGGCCCCGCTGGTCGATGGCGCAGTCAAGCCGACGGCAGGCCGCCTCAATGGCACCTTGCACTACGCGGATGCGCGGATTCGCGCCGACTTGAAGGTGGAGGACGGCGCCTTTGCCGATGCCGCCGGGTTGAAGGCGGGGGAGAAGCTGCGCGGTGCATTGCGGCTGGAAGCCATCCGGGAAGCCGTGCGTGAACGGCAGGATTGGGTGTGGCAGGGCGAGCTGGCATGGCAGGGTGGCGCCGTGTTCTGGGACCCGGTCTACCTCGCCGTCGAGGCGCCGGCTGCCGGGCACCGGCTGGCGCTGCGCGGGCGCCAGAGCGCCGATCGTGTGGTGGTGGAAACCGCCGTGCTGGATTGGCACGGCGTCGGCCGCCTGACTGGCCGCTTCGACCTGGAAGGCGCGGCGCGCAATCTGGGCCGCTATGCGATCAAGGGGGGTGCGCTCGCCATGGCCGGGCTGCGCGCCATCCTGCCGCAGACCTGGCTTGATGAGCGCAACCTCGGCGATCTGGCGATGCGCGGAGAAGCCGATCTGGAGGTCGCCGGGGAGGGCACACGCCTCGATGCCGTGGCGCTGGTGCTGCGCGGCTTTGGCCTGGCCTCAGCCCAGCGTGCGCTGGCGCTGGAGAACCTGGCGCTCAAGGCCGCCTGGCGCAGCAGCGGGCGGCAGCCCTTCGCGCTCGAGGTGGCAGCGCTGCGCGTGCGCCAGCTGGCGATCGGGCCGATTCGCGCTGAGGGAGAGGTGCGCGACGGCCGCCTCTTCGTGCCCAACCTCATCGCACCGATACTCGATGGCCTGCTGGCCTTGGCAGAGATCGAGATCGCGCCGGACCAGTTCACCTTTCAGGGCGCGCTTACTTCGGTGTCGATGCCAAAGCTTACCGAGGCATTGGGTTGGCACCCGATGGGTGGCGATCTCTCCTTTGTGCTGCCGCGCGTCACCTATGCCCGGTCAACCTTGTCTCTGGAGGGCGCGTTGCTCTTCAAGGTGTTCGGTGGCGATGCCAGGGTGGAACGCATCCGCATCGACAACCCCTTCGGGCGCACGCCGCGCCTCACCGGCAACCTGCATCTGAACCGCATGAACCTGGAAGAAATGACCACTGCCGTCAAGTTCGGCACCATCTCCGGTTTTCTGGATGTGGATGTCGACGGCCTGGTGATGGAGCGCTGGCAGCCGGTGGAGATGGACGCGCGCGTCATCACCAGCCCGGGGGATTTTCGCAAGCGCGTGAGCCAGCGCGCGGTGCAGAACATTTCCTCGATTGGCGGCGCCAGTGCGGGCGCTGCAATCCAGCGCAGCTTTCTCGGTTTTTTCGAAACCTTCGGTTACGACCGCATCGGCCTTTCGTGCCGGCTGCGCAACGGCATCTGCGAAATGGGCGGCGTCGAGGCTGTCGCCGGCGGCTACGCGCTGATCAAGGGCGGCGGCGTGCCGTCGGTAAACGTGGTTGGTTACAATCGATTCGTCGGCTGGCAGGAATTGCTCGATAGAATCCAGGCAGTCATCGACGGCAATTCCCGTCCCGTGTTCCAGTAAGGCACCCCATGCGCTCGGTTCTTGTCCTCCCCGCCTTCATCTGCGCTGCCGTGCTGGCCGCATCCTGCGTGACCATCAACATCTACTTTCCCGCAGCGGCGGCCGAGAAGGCAGCCGACCGCATCATCGAAGAGGTGTACCAGTTGCGCAAGGATGCTCCGGCCAGTCCTACTGCAAACCCCGCTGCTGCAAACCCGGCGGCCGCCAAACCGGCTGATGCGAAGTAAGAGGAAAGCCAACCCATCATGAACCTGCTCCTCCCCTTGCCTGCCCTGTGGCTGCGCGCCCTTGTGCTTGCCGCAATGCTGCTGGCCCCGCTGGTTTCGCAGGCGCAGGCCAACCTGGAGATCAACACGCCTGCCATCAACAGCCTCAAGCAGGCCATGGCAGCGCGTCATGCGCAACTGGCTGCCCACTACGCCAGCGGTGCTGTCGGCATCGGCCGGGATGGCGACATCGTCCTGCGCGATGCCAATGCCGTGCCGCTGCCGCAGCGTGCTGCAGTGAACGGCCTGGTGGGCGCGGAGAATGGCGACCGCAGCGCGCTCTACAAGGAGATCGCACGCGCCAATGGCAAGCCGGAGTGGGAGGCGGAGATCCGCCACACCTTCGCCCAGCGCTGGATCGAGAAAGCCGCGCCCGGCTGGCAGGTACAGAATCCCCAGGGCCAGTGGGTGAAGAAGTGAAAGGCCACGCATGAACGACGAAGTCGTCACCCTGCCGGCGGGCCGCACGCCGATTCTTTCGGTGGTGCCGATGCCGTCGGATTCGAACCAGCACGGCGACATTTTTGGCGGCTGGCTGATGAGCCAGGTCGACATTGCCGGCGGTGTGGCGGCGGCCCGGCGGGCACGCGGCCGCGTCGCCACCGTGGCAGTCAATTCCTTTACGTTCAAGCAGCCGGTGCTGATCGGCGATGTGGTGTTGTTCTACTCCGAAGTCGTCAAGGTCGGCCGCACGTCGATCACGGTCGACGTCGAAGTCTATGCGCAGCGCAACCCGGCGGTGCTCGAAACGGTCAAAATCACCGAAGCCACCCTCACCTATGTGGCAACGGATCAGCAGCGGCGGCCGCGCCCGGTGCCGCCTGAGGAATAACGGGTAGTCTCGCCAAGAATGGCTCCCACCAACGGTTTCCGGCATATTCTCCTCTGATGGACAAATCCATTCAGGCCCGCTTCATTGCCGACGTGGTACCGCGGCTGACACAACGCTGGATCGAGGGTGCCTGGATCGGCTGCGTGTTTCGCGCCGTCGGCGAGAGCGACAAACTGCACGCGCATTTCATCGCCGCGGCGTGGGAGCCGCCCCAGGCGGGTGAGGCGCCGCTGATCGCGCGCCTGCCCGATGCCACCTATCTCGCACCGCATGAAGCCGAGCGCGCCCTGATCGGCTTGCTTGAATCGATCCCCGCCCCGGCCAAGCTGTATCTGGCGGGCCCGCAACATCTGGACCCGGCGCTGGTCACGCAGGTGGTGCTGTCATCCGACCGCCATCTTTCACCGGGGTTGAAGGAGGCGCTGGCCGCCTTCGTCGGCGCCGAGCAGGCACGCAACGAGCATTCGATCCGCCAGAGTTACACCGATCGCGACGAAGCGTTCGAGGCGTTCAAGGCCAAACTGTTCGGCACGCTGAAGTAGCCGCCAGGCTCAGGTGCTTGCTGCCTGATCCGCATGCGCGGCGGTGCCGACAACGCCCTCTGCGATGAGGGACGCGATCTGCGTCTCCTGATAACCCGCCAAACGCAGCAGTTCTTCCGTGTGTTCGCCCAGTCGGGGCGGATCATGGCGCAAACCCAGCCGCCTGCCGTCCATGGTCAACGGCAGCAGCGGGGTTTTGGTGACGCGGCCGTCACCGAGCGTGATGTCGGTCAAACCCCCGGTCGCGTTCAGGTGCGGATCGTCAAACAGGTCCTGCGGCCTGGTGATTGGCGCATAGGGCAGGCCGTACTCTTCGAAGGTGCGGCTCAAGGCCTCGGCGCTGTGCGGTGCCATGCGTGTGCGCAATTCGGGAATCAGCCATTCGCGCGCGCGCACGCGGTCGTTGTTGGTGGCAAGGCGCACATCGGCTTTCAGGTCGGCGAAGCCGAAGGCCCGGCAGAAGATCTCCCACTGCGTATCCGACACCACCGCCAGGAAAATCTGTTCGCCACCCTTCACTTCAAACACGTCGTACACCGCCCACGCAGAAATGCGGTTGGGCATCGGCGCGGCCGGCTTGCCGGTCACGGCAAACTGCATCATGTGCTGCGCCACCAGAAAAATGTTGTTCTCGAACAGCGCGGATTGCACCTCCTGCCCGCGCCCCGTCGCATGGGGGCCGTGGTCACGCTGCGCCAGGGCGCCCATCGCGCCGATCGCGCCGAACATGCCGCCCATGATGTCGTTGACACTGGTACCGGCGCGCAAGGGACGCCCCTCTGGCCCGGTCATGTAGGCCAGGCCCCCCATCATCTGCACCACTTCGTCGAGCGCAGTGCGGTGGTCGTACGGCCCGGGCAAAAAGCCCTTGTGCGAGACATACACCAGGCGCGGATTGAGCTTCGAGAGTGATGCATAGTCGAAGCCCAGCCTGGCCATCGCGCCACTCTTGAAGTTTTCGCTGAATACGTCCACTTGCGCCGCCAGCTTCAGAATGATCTCGCGGCCGCGCGGGTTCTGGGTGTCGACCGCAAGGCTCTTCTTGTTGCGGTTGAAAGTCGGGAAGAATCCCGCGCCCGAGCCGAGCAGGCGGCGCGTGTTGTCGCCCTTGAGCGGTTCGACCTTGATCACCTCGGCACCCAGGTCGGCGAGGATCATGCCGCAGGTCGGACCCATCACCATGTGGGTGAATTCGAGCACGCGAATGCCTGCGAGCGGAAGGGTGTCGGCGGCGTGGGTCATGAGCAGAGTGCCGGTGGCGGCGTGGGGTGAGCGGGCGCGTTGGGGTCCGGCGAATGTTATTCGATCCGCCATGGCATGCCGCCGGCATCCGCAGCGCGGTGACGCCAGCGATAATGGGCGTTGTCTTCGCCGATCCCGCCACAGCGCCATGACCGCCGACACCATCAACTTCTTCAAATACCTGTTCCTGGTATTCGCCGCGATCCTGCCGATCATGAACCCGGCCGGTGCGGCGCCGATGTTCCTCAGTCTCACGCCCGGCGCATCAACCGAGACGCGCGCGGCGCTGGCCCGGATGATTTCGACTTTCATCTTTTTCCTCCTGCTGGGGGCGATGTTCATCGGTTCTTACGTGCTCGAATTTTTCGGCATCTCGATTCCCGTGGTGCGCGTTGGCGGCGGGTTGCTGGTGTGTGCTACCGGCTGGCGCCTGCTCACGGCGGCCGAATCCCAGGATACCCATGATGCCGTGCAGGCCAGCGCGGCGCCGCGTGCCGGGCAGATGAAGGCACGCGCGTTCTATCCCCTGGCGTTCCCGATTACCTGCGGCCCGGGGTCCATTGCTGTGGCGATCACGCTGGGCGCCAGCCTGAAGGATGGCGGCAAGGAATCGTGGCTGCTGATTGCGGCATCCCTGAGCGGCATTTTCTTCCTCGCGCTCTCGGTGTACCTGTGCTTCCGGTTCGCTGACCGGCTGTTGAAGCCGTTGGGGGACACCGGCACCACCGTGTTCCTGCGGCTCTCCGCATTCGTGCTCTTGTGTGTGGGCGTGCAGATCTTCTGGGACGGCGCGGCCGAGCTGCTGGCACCCTGGAAGCCGGCGGGGCGCTAGCGTCGCCTGCCAGCCGCCCTCGCTCCTTGCACCAGCGCAGCCTGCTCCGCCGCTCGTCCCTCCTTTCACCCACCCTCCTTTACTCGTACTCGCGTGGCGCGCCGCCGCACCTCTCCCGCCGGCAAGGGCAACCGCTACGGCTTGCCGCCGGAACTGGCTGCCACCAACCATCTGGGCAAGCAGCTCACGCGCAAGCGCCGCGAGGAAGC
>CAYUEG010000049.1:0-17594 GCA_964443245.1 uncultured Burkholderiales bacterium
TGAATGCGCCGGCTCAGGGAGGCGCGGCTGCAGGCAACCAGCGCGCCAGAATCCCCTCGATGAGTCCGACGAACTCCGCATACCCCATCGGCTTGACATGAAACGCGTTACAACCCGCCGCCACTGCGAGTGCCCGGTCGGCCTCGGTATTCGAGGTGGTGAGCACAACGATGACCGGCTGCGGCGCCCGCTCATGGGCGCGCACCTGGCGCAGCACGTCCAGGCCATTGATCAACGGCAGGTTGATGTCCAGCAGCGTCAGTGCCGGCGTTGCTCCGGGCGCGGTCAGCGCAGAAAGTGCATCACGGCCGTTATCGAGCAGCCGCGTCGTCACATCGCGCCGCACCTTGCGAATGGCCGCGCGCGCCAGAGCGGCCTGATCGGGATCATCTTCGACCACCAGCACCTGGAGACCTTCCAGGGGGGTCTCGTTCACGGCATTTGAAGGTAGAACGTTGCGCCGAAATCCGGCCGTGCATCCGCTTCCAGCGAGCCGCCATGCCGGACCACAATCCGTTTGGCAGCCGCCAGACCCAGCCCGTGGCCCTCGAATTCCTGCGCATCATGCAAGCGCTGGAACGGCATGAACAGCTTGTCGCGGAACAGCATGTCAAAACCGACCCCGTTGTCGCGCACGTAAATCACCTCTGCCCCAGCGCGCACCATGCGGCCAACCTGGATGCGCGCCGTGTCGCGGTTCCGGGTGTATTTCCAGGCATTGCCGATCAGGTTTTCGAACACCGCACGGATCAGATTGGCATCAGCCATCAGGGTAAGGCCATCGGCCACGACAAACTCGACACGGCGTTCCGGCGCCCGCCGTGCCTCCTCGGCACCGATCTCCCGCGCCATGGCGGTCACATCAACCGAGGTCACCAACAGGTCGCCACGGGTCAGATGGGACAGCTTGAGCAACTCATCCAGATACCCGTTCATGCGCAACGCCCCCAGCCTGATGCGCTCGAGATAGGAAACAATCTGCCCGTCAAGCTGCTCGCCGGCCTCTTCCCGCACCAATTCGCTGAAGCCGATCAGCGTGCGCAAGGGCGAACGCAAATCATGCGAGACGGTAAACGTAAACATCTCCAGTTCGTCGAGCGCCAGGCGCAATTCCCGGGTGCGCTGCTCGACTGTCGATTCCAGCGTGTTGTTGGCCCGTGCGAGGGAATCGTACGCACGATGCAGTGCGGTTACATCCACATGCAGAATGACGGCACCGCCCAGCGCCAGCTTGAGCGGAACGACCAGCATGCGGAACCAGCGCTCCTTGTCAGGGGCATGGCAGGGATATTCGAGCTCAAACAGATCGCGCTTGCCGCCCAGCACGTTGCGTATACCGGCGTTGGCCACCGCGCCTTCGTCAGTCGCCTGATCCTCCGGCCCGCAGTGGTCGAGATAGTTCTCGCCGATCCACCCGTCAGCGTGCTTGCCGCCGTTCTGGGATGCAAACTGGCGCCATGCGTCATTGACGGATACGATCCTGCCCTCTCTGTCGATCACCGCCATGATCGCCGGCATGCCGGTCAGCACGGCGCGGTTGAGGGCCTCGCTTTTTTCAAGTGCCTCCTGTGCGGCATGCTGCGCCGAGGTGTCCTGTGCCTTCCAGCACACCCCCACAGTGTCGTTGTCATGTCCGCGTACCGGGATCCACATCGAGTGCAAATGGCATACGCCGGATTGCCGCGGCAACACATCGTCGCTTTCGGCTGTTTCTCCGGTGCTGAGCGTGCCGACATGGCGGCTCTTGAGCCACCCCTGTGCGTCACTAGAAAACAGTGCCCAGAACGGCTTGCCCAGGATCGCCTCGACAGGCAGCCCTACCAGGGCGCTGAAAAGAGGGTTGGCGTACTCGACATGGCCGGTCACATCGGCAATCATGGTGGCCATCGACGAGTTGTCCATCACCGCACGCACCCGCTCTTCACTGACGGCCAGTTTCTGGCAGGCCTGCGTCAGGACAGTCACGTCGGTCATCTGCAACAGCACACCCACCGCATCGCGCGAAGGCAGGAGGCAAGGTGAGGCCGCCACGGCGTAGTGACGGCCGGCGTGCTCCAGTTGGACTTCCTGAGCCAGGCGGGTGGCCTGGGTCCGTTCGATGCACTTCTGCACAGCCCCGAAACCGGTGGGCCAATCGAGCAACTGCGGCGCCTGATCCGACTGCAGCCTGATGTCAAAGATGCGTTTGGCAGCGCCATTGTGGCGCGTGACGCGCAACTGCTCATCAAGCATGACCACCGGGAAGGCCAGGCTGCCAAGCAGACTCAGCACGTCATCGTTGACCGAAGATACCTCGATCGACTTGCGTTCAAGCTCGTCGTTGACGGCGGTCAGTTCCTCATTGGTGGACTGCAGTTCCTCATTGGAGGTTTCAAGCTCCTCGTTGGCTGATTTGAGTTCCGCGTTGGTCAGTTGCAACTCTTCATTGAGGGCCTGCATTGCCTCGTTCTGCGTTTCCAGTTCTTCCACCACGCTATGCAGGTTCTCGCGCAGCGCGTGCAGCTCGTCCTCGCCGGTGTAATGCGTCCGGGGGACTTCGCCATCGGCCGGCTCGACGGGCGCCACGTTGGCCCGCTCGAATGCCAGCAAGAGCAGGTCACGGCCGACTGCCGTCACCGCTTCGACCACCATCCGGTATGCGCCCACCGGTTCCAGCGTATGAAACCGCCCCTTGATGGGACCGGTTTCGCGCAGCGCCCGCCGCAACAGGACCTGCAGATCCATGCGCAGCTCCGGCCGTACCAGATCGAAGACGGCCAGCGTCGGGCTGCCCGAGGGAAACGACAAATAGGGCGCCACTTCCCCCATGGTGTGCACGACTTCCCCATCGCGCGTCATGAGCACGGTGGCAGGCGCATAGCGTGCCAGCGTCAGCTGCAGATGCGCCGCATCCATCTGCTCGATCATGCTCTTGTCCCGCCGCACCGGTTCCGGATGGGCAGCACGTCCCAGCATGGTGGGCGACACCAGGCGGGCGCCGCGACTGCGGTACAGGTGCGCGGCCCGGTCAACAGTTTCGAACAGACTCTCGAACGGCCCGACCGACTCGGATTTACCCAAAAACAGCAGGCCACCAGTCTCCAGCGCGAAATGCAGCACGGGCATGACCTTGTGCTGCAACGTCGACTGGAAATAGATCAGCACATTGCGGCAACTGACGATATCGGAGCGCAGGAACGGCGGATCGGAGATCACGCTGTGATTGGCAAAGGTGACGCAATCACGCAGCAGCGGGCGCGCCTTGGCAAAGCCGTTGCCGACCGCGAAGTAGCGCTCGAGATACTCTGCCGGCATGCGTTGCAGCGCCGCCTGGGGATAGACGCCGCGCCGCGCTTTTTGCAGGGCCTGGCTGTCGACGTCAGTGGCGAACACCCGCAGTTTCGTGTTCATCCCGGCATCGCGCAGCGCCTCAAGTACCACAATCGCGACCGAGTAGGCTTCTTCACCGGTCGCACAGCCGGCTACCCAGACCCGGATCTCCTTTTTGCCCGCCCTGTGCTTGAGCAGTTCCCGGGTCGCCTGTGCCAGCTGCTCGAAGGCCGGCCGGTCGCGGAAGAAGGCAGTAACCGAGATCAGCAACTCCCGGTGCAGCCTGTCGAGTTCGTCCTGGTGTGCGTCGATGTAGGCCAGGTAATCCGCCACCGATGACGTGTGCGTCGCGACAATGCGCCGTGCCAGCCTGCGCTCGAAGGCAGAGCTCTTGTACCCTTCGAAATCAACCCCGGTGTGCCGGCGTAAACGCTCAAGCAGCGCATGCAGCGGCGCAGCTTCGGCCGCCGGTGCGTGCGGCGACATCGACGTCTCGGCCTGAGAGGGATGCATCAGTTGAGAGCCGGCGTGCTCGGCCGGCGAAACCACATCTGCGTTTGCGCTACATGTCGGCAGGCCAACAGCGCCGGCTTATCTGGCAAGGCATGGGGCGGGCAGGAAATCAAGTTCCCGGTACCGGTGGGCGCACCGGTAGCAGCCAGCCACACTGCAGCATTCACGGGAGACTTCATCACGGCCTCCACCCCCCCATTATTCTCGGAGGAAATGATGCGCCGCTTCGCGGCCCCCCCGGTTCTTGTGACACGGATGGCGCATCATAGTATTTATGCGGTCGAAAAGCTTGATTTAGGTCAAGTCCGGGGTGCCTCACCCTCCATCCTCAGCACCTGCTGCGACGCGGCTGATCGTCGTCTTGCCGGCATCGTGCAGGCCTGAGAACCGCTTCCACCAACGGTTCTGGCGTTTTCTCCGCTTCCGGCGTCGGCCCCGGCAACTCAGTCCACCGCCACCTGTTCTCGCCCCAGCCGGCTCTGCACCGCCGACATGGTGCGTTTGGCGATGTTGACGAGGTGAATCTGGCTGGTGCCTTCATAGAGGCGAAACAGCCGCACGTCGCGATAGAAGCGCTCGGCCACGTTGTCGGCGATGTAGCCGCCGCCGCCAAACACCTGCACCGCCCGATCCGCCACGCGGCCGCACATCTCGGAGGCAAACAGCTTGCACATCGAGGCTTCCATCGTCACGTCCTCACCGGCATCGCGCTTGCGTGCCGTCTCCAGCACCAGCGCGCGGGCGGCGTGCACTTCGGTGTTGCTCTCGGCAATCATCTGCTGCACCAGCTGAAACTCGGCCACCGGCTGGCCGAACTGCCGTCGCGCCGCCGCGCGTGCCACCATTTCATCGACCAGGCGGATCGCCGGGCCGACGCACAGCCCCGCCAGGTTGATGCGCTGCTTGTTCAGTGCCTTCATCGCCGAACGAAAGCCCGTCCCGGTCTGGCCGCCCAGCAGCGCCGCAGCCGGTACACGGCAGTTTTGCAGGTGCACTTCTCCCACCGGCGAGCCGCGCTGGCCCATCATGTCGTAGCCCGGCGAGGTGGTCAGGCCCGGGGTACCGCGCTCGATCAGGAAGGCCGAGATGCCGGAGGCGCCGGTCGAAGCCGGGTCGGTGCGGGCAAACACGGTAAACAGGTCGGCAATCGGTGCATTGGTGATGTAGCACTTGCTGCCGGTGATGACGAAATCGTCGCCCTCGCGCACCGCCCGCGTCTTCAGCGCCGTGGCATCGGAGCCTGCTTCGGGTTCGGTCAAGGCAAAACAGCCGGTCACGCGCCCGCTGGCCAGCTGCGGCAGGTAGCGCCGCTTCTGCTCCTCGGTGCCATCGGCGATCAGGGCTTCGGAGGCAATCCCGGTGTTGCCGCCAAAGCGCGCACGGAAGGTGGTGGCCGCCTGCGAGACTTCCATGTTCACCAGTGCCAGCTCTTCGGTAGTGAGCCCGGCACCGCCATAAGCCTCTGGAATGCTGTGGCCGAACAGGCCAAGGGCGCGCATGCGCTCGACCACGGGCTCGGGAATGAGGTTGCTTTTGTCAATTGCCGCTTCGAGCGGCATGCATTCGGTGCGCACGAAACGGCGCACCTCGGCCAGCAGGGCCTGATGTTGTTGCGGGTTGCGAATCATGGCGTTCGCCTGCGGTGAAGGGGATGGAAAAAAAGCGGATCGACCTATTTGAGCGCGAAACCCTGCCCGCGTACGTAGGGGCCGAAGCTGTGCCGTTCGGGCACGTGGTACTGGCGCGCCTTGTCTTCCGACCAGGTGTAGGGGTCGGCGACACCGAACTTGTCGGTATTGCGCTGCTTGTCCGGGGTGGTCGGCTCGCGCACGGCACGGCGGGCATCGTAGGCGGCCAGTTCGGCATCGAAATCGCTGGCATCGTACTGATCGACGTGCACGGTAATCGCCGGCGGCAGGCGCATCGACAGGCGCCCGCCATCGTTCGGATGGCCGACGCACATGCCCGCCACCGGGAACACGCCCTGCGGCAGGCGCAGCAGCTCGCTGGCGCGCTCGACCTGGTTGCGGATCAGGCTGATCGGGCAGACCGCCAGGCCGAGCGATTCGGCGGCGGTAATGAAGGCCTGCATCACGATGCCGGCATCGACTGCGCTGTTCATGAACATGTCCAGCGTGTCATTCGGAAACGGCTTGCCGCGCAATTCGGCAATCCGGCGCATGCGCCGGTTGTCGCCACAGAACACCAGAAACTCGGGCGCATTGGCAATCCACGGCATCGATGGCACCAGCGCATTGATTGCCGCGCGCAAGCCAGGTTCGCGCACGATGATGATGCTGGCCTGCTGCAAGTCCGACTTGGCCGGTGCCGAGAGCGCCGCAGCGAGGGCGATTTCCAGCAATTCGGGCGCCACCGGCTGGGGCGTGAAGCGGCGCAGCGAGCGGCGTGTCAGCATGCCGCTGATGGTGGCATGGGCACTGGCCGGCATGTCCCGCCCGGCCTGTGCCGGCAGGCCGAAACGCTGCTCGATCAGTTGCGCGACCGTCGCCGCCGGGTCCAGTTTCACGAAGGGATTGCTCATGGTGATGTGCTTTCGGCAGGCTGCGGCGCACGGGGCGTACGCGAGGATCAGGACGCAGGGAATGTATCATGCGCCTCCTATGACACCCTTTCTGCACGCCCTGCGCCCCGCCGCGTGGATCCTCGGTCTGGTGGCCGCTCTGGCCGGTTGCGCCACGCCCCCGCCCGCGCCGCCTGAAGCCCTGGTCAAGCTGGCCGCAGCGCCGCACCGCAGCCCGAACAACGTGGCGCGCGACAAGTTTCGCCACCCGCTCGAAACGCTGGCATTCTTTGGCATTCGCGAAAACAGCACCGTGGTCGAGATCCTGCCCGGCAGTGGCGGCTATTACATGGAACTGCTCGCGCCTTACCTGAAGCAAAAGGGCCTGTACATCGCCGCCAATCGCGATCCGTCGGCGCCGCCGCAATACCTGGCCGATCACCAGAGATTGCTGGCACGTCTCAAGGCTGAGCCAGCCCTCTATGACAAGGTGGTCGTCACCCAATTCAATGCCGGCCTGCACGAGATTGCCCCGCCCGGCAGCGCCGACTTCGTCATCACCTTCCGCGACCTGCACAACTGGATCGCGCGCGGCGAACTCGAAGGCGCGCTGCGCGCCTTTCATCGAGCGCTCAAACCCGGCGGTGTGCTTGGCGTGGTCGACCATCGTGGCCTGCCGAACGTGCCGCAGGAAGCGCAGATCAAGAACGGCTACGTGCGGCAGGATGCCGCCATTGCCCTGATCGAGAAGGCCGGCTTCCGCTTTGACGCCGCTTCCGAAGTCAACGCCAACCCGCTTGATACCAAGGACCATCCGCAGGGCGTGTGGGCCTTGCCACCCACCTATCGCAACAAGGATGTGGACCGCGCCAAGTACCAGGCCATCGGCGAGAGCGACCGCTTTACCCTGCGCTTCCTCAAGCAATAGCCGCCCGGCGCCAGCACGGCAGCGGAACCAAATTCATCCGGCGCACTCTCACCTTACCTTCCCTGCAGCACCCTTCTTTACAGCCCATGCCGTCGTTCCTCCACATGCCGCGCCGTGCCTTTGCACTGATCGCGCTGATCTGCGCCGCCTTCATCGCCTACGCCCTCTATCTGCAGCATTTCGAATTCCAGGATCCCTGCCCGCTGTGCCTGGTGCAACGCGGCTTCTATATCCTCGTCATGCTGTTCTGTCTGGCCGGTGCCATCCATGGCCGCGGTATCGGCATCTATGGCAGCCTGGCCGGCCTCGCCGCCCTCGGCGGTGCCGGCACGGCGGCACGGCAAGTGTGGCTGCAGCACCTGCCGAAAGACCAGGTGCCGCAATGCGGCCCGGATCTTTACTACATGGTGGACAATTTTCCGCTGGCCAAGACCCTCGGCCTGCTGTTCAAGGGTTCTGGCCAGTGCGCCGAAGTCTCGTGGCGTTTTCTCGGGCTCTCGATTGCCGAGTGGTCGCTGGTATGGTTTACCGCGTTCGTGCTGGCGACCTTCACCTACGCGTGGCGGGCCCGTCAGGCACGGATGGCGTCGAGCACGCGGTAACGCACACTACCCTGCACGGGCATCGATTCCACCACGGCAAACTCGCGGGCTGCCCAGCGTACCTGCGGATGCGGCAATTCACCCAGCGCCGGACGCGCACAGTCCCGCAGCAGCGTGACGTGCGGCCGGAACGGCCGCGCTTCCGTGCGAAAACCCGCCTGCCGCAGGGCCTGATGGAGGCGCTGCTGGTAGTGCATCAGGGCCGGTGCGGTGTGCTCCGCGCCCAGCCACAGCGCCCGGCTGCCGGCAAAGTAGCCGTAGCGATCCAGTTCCAGCGTCACCGGGCGTGGGTGCGCCGCCCGCATCACGCCCATCAGACGCGGCACGGCATCGGCTGGCGTGGCCCCCAGAAATGCCAGGGTGAGGTGCAGATTGGCCGGGGGAATGTTGCGCCCGAGTTGCGTAAACGGCTTGCCGGCCGCAGCCAGGGCGGCCCGGGTCTCAGCGTCAGGCCACAGGGCAAGGAAGAGCCTCAGCCGGCGTGTGGCAGCCCCCCCGGGCGAACCGCCCGCACCACCGACGGGCCGCGTGCCACCGGGCTGCGCCTGTGAGAATGCGATCACCATGGGATCACGCCACCGGGATCACGCCACCGCGACGCGTTCGAGCAGGGCGATGGCTTCGGCCGCAATGCCTTCGCCACGTCCGGCAAAACCCAGGCGCTCGGTGGTCTTGGCCTTGACGTTCACGCAGGCTACATCCACACCACAGTCTGACGCGATATGCGCCGCCATCGCCGCCACGTGCGGCGCCATTTTCGGCGCCTGGGCAATGATGGTGCAGTCAATATTGACCACCGCGTAACCGGCCTGCCGCACCCGGCGCGTTGCTTCGCGCAGCAACGCACGGCTGTCCGCACCCTTGAATGCCGGATCGGTATCCGGAAAGTGCCGGCCGATATCGCCCAACCCGGCAGCGCCCAGTAGCGCATCGGTAATCGCGTGCAGCAGCACATCCGCATCGGAATGGCCATCGAGGCCCTTCCCGTACGGAATCGTGACGCCACCGATGATCAGCGGCCGGCCAGTCACCAGGGCGTGCACGTCAAACCCCTGGCCAATGCGAAGTGATGTCATGCGAAAGGGTGGAATGAGGCCAAGGCCCCACTTTACCTGAGCCCTTCCCGCCTTGCCTCCCGGCACACCGGCCAGGGTGCTTGACAAGAGCCGCGCGGCTCCCCATAATTTTCATTAGCGAACCACTGTTTCATATATGAAATGACCACACCGAACGATCCCGCAGACGAGTCCTCAGGGGATTCCAATTGGCACGATGTCGCCGGCATGGAAGAACTCGACCCCGAGTTTCCGCTCGGCGTCGAGGTGGCAGGCCAGAAGATCGGCCTGTTCCAGAGCGATGGCGCGGTCCACGCCCTCGAAGATGTCTGCCCGCATGCCTATGCGCTCCTCTCGCAGGGCTATATCGAGGACGGCATCGTCGAATGCCCGTTGCACGCGGCGCGCTTTGAAGTAGCCACCGGCAAGTGCCTGAACGAGATCGGCCAGCGCGACATCAAGTGTTACCCGGTGCGCGTGCAGGGCGGCCGGATCTCCGTCAAGGTTGTCAGCGAATGACGCCTGCAGCAGCCCCGTCGATGGGCCTGGACGGCCGCCGCGTCCTCGTCACCGGTGGTGCACGTGGCCTCGGCGAATCCTTCGTCCGCGCCCTGGTGGCGGCCGGCGCCAGAGTGGCCATCGGTGATGTGCTGCACGAGCGCGGACGCGCGCTGGCTGCCGAGCTCGGCGCCGCAGCATGCTACGTGGAAATGGATGTGGCAGACCCCGCGTCGGTGGCTGCCGCAATGGCTGCAGCGATCACGTTTCTCGGCGGCCTCGACGGCCTCGTCAACAACGCGGCCATCACCAATTCCGGCGGCAAGGACATGGACGAACTGGACGCCGGTACCTGGGACAAGGTGATGGCTGTCAACGTGCGCGGCGTCTGGCACACCAGTGTGGCAGCACAGCCGCACCTGGCCGCCTCCGGCAGCGGGCGTATCGTCAACCTGGCGTCGGACACCGCCCTGTGGGGCGCACCGCGCCTGATGGCCTATGTCGCCAGCAAGGGCGCAGTGATCGCGATGACGCGCTCGATGGCGCGTGAACTCGGGCCGCAGGGCATCACCGTCAACGCCATCGCACCCGGCCTCACGCTGGTCGAAGCCACTGCCTACATCCCCGCAGCACGTCACCAGAAATACGAAGAAGGCCGTGCCCTGTCGCGCGCCCAGGTGCCGGACGATGTCACTCCGGCAGTCCTGTTTTTGCTCTCGCCCGGGAGCGGTTTCATCACGGGCCAGTTGCTGCCGGTCAATGGCGGCTTCGTCATGAACTGAACCCAATGGAACTGAACGCAAGCTGTTCCTGCCAACCGAAGGAGAAACCATGAGCGCCATGCCGCAAGCCGCCAACCAGCCGATCTTCAACGAACGCGGACTGATGGATCCGTTGATTCCGCGAGAAGCCGACATCCAGCAGGCCATGATGCGCAAGGAAGGTCAGTCCTTCGCGCAATGGATGGAAAGCCGTGTTGCACGACGGTCTACCCGCAGCTATGACTGGAACGCCCTCAAGTTCCAGGCGGACTACGACCCGAAGTACCGCCGCGCCCAGATGCGTTACGTCGGCACCGGCGGCACCGGCGTGGCCAGCGACGGCAACACCGTACCGGCCTCCCACTTCACGTTCTCGACCATGGTGATCCCCGCCGGCCACATCGGCCCCTCGCACATTCACTACGACGTCGAGGAAGTGTTCTTCGTCATGCGCGGCGCGATGAAGGTGATCTGCGAGAAGGACGGCGAGCGCTGGGAAACCGTGGTCGGCGAACGCGACCTGATTTCGGTGCCGCCCGGCGTCTACCGCGAAGAGCACAACATCGGCGATGAAGACGCCCTCATGTGCGTGATGCTCGGCAGCCCCAAGCCGATCACCCCGACGTATCCGCCCGATTCGCCGCTGGCCAAGCTCAAGCGGAACTGATCGTCCGTACCCCGTTCCTCACCCGCTCCTGGTTCTTCTCATGTCCCTCGCCGACGAACTTGCCGTGTTTCCGCTGCAGAGCGTGGAGACGCCGCTCGGCCGCATCAGCTATCGTGCCTCCGGTGTCGATCATCCCCTTTCCGCCGGGCAGCCTGCGCCGCTGGTGCTGCTGCACGGCATCGGCTCCGGTGCGGCGAGCTGGCTGAGCCAGTTGCAGTATTTCGGTGCCACACGCCGGGTACTGGCGTGGAATGCCCCCGGGTATGGCAACAGCAGTCCGCTGCCGATGCCTGCCCCCAGCGCAGCGGACTACGCCGCACGCATGTGGGCCTGGCTCGATACCCTCGGCATCGAGCGCATCACCCTCACCGGCCACTCGCTCGGCGCCCTGATGGCCGGCGCGGCTGCCCGCAGTGCGCCTCTGCGCATCGAGCGCCTGGTTTTGCTGGCACCGGCCGGCGGCTACGGCAAGGCGGATCCCGAAAAGCGCGAGACCATGCTGCGCGAGCGCCTCACCAATCTTGCCAACCTGGGTCCGGCCGGCATGGCCGAAAAGCGTGGTGCGGCCATGCTGTCGGCCACGGCAACGGCAGAAGCAATTGCCTTTGTGAAGAGCGTGATGGCACAGATTGACCCGGCTGGCTATACGCAGGCATGCCGCATGCTCGCCGATGGGGATCTCGCCGGCGACCTGGCCGCCCTGCGGCAGGGCAACGCGTCGGGCTGCCCGCCAATCGCCGTGGCCTGCGGCAGCGCGGACGTGATCACGCCCCCCGCCGCCTGTGCCCGGGTGGCCGAGGCCGCCGGCGTGCCGCTACAGGATCTCGGCCCGGCCGGACACCTGTGTGCCTTCGAAGCGGCCACCTTTGTCAACCGCCTGATCGCCGGGGCAGCCCCATGAACCACGGCACAAGCACCGATGATCGCTACGCCGTACCGGCGCTGATGCGCGGCCTGACGTTGCTGACGCAATTTTCGCGGGACGAGAAGGAGCTCACCGGTGCCGAGCTGGCACGCCGCCTCGGCGCCCCGCGTGCCTCGGTGTTTCGCCTCCTGCACACCCTGGAACAACTGGGCTTTGTCGAGCGGGTGGGCGATGCGCCCACCTTTCGCCTTGGCGTGGGCGTATTGCGCCTGGGGTTCGAGTATCTGGCCTCGATGGAGTTGACCGAGCTGGGAAAACCGGTGCTCGATGCGCTGCGCGATGCCACCGGCTTCTCGGCCCACCTGGTGGTGCGCGATGGCATCGACGCCGTGTTCGTCGCCAAAGCGCCGGGCCATCAGGCCCTGTTTCATTCGATTCAGGTGGGTGCCCGCCTGCCCGTCCATGCCACGGTGGTGGGGCGCACCCTGCTGGCCGGCATGGACCTGAAAGCCCTGACGGATCTCCTCGGCACGGCACCGCTGAAAACCTACACCGCGTACACGCCCGCCACCGTGAAGAAACTCAAGGCGCTGGTCGACGCCGATCTGGCACAGGGCTATGGCGTCAGCCAGGGCGGCTTCGAGACCGGCATCTCGACCATCGCCTCAGCGGTGCGCAACCAGACCGGCCAGGTTCTGGCCGCCCTCAGCATCACGGTGCCGGCGCAGACCATCGCGCCGACGCAGCTTGCGCAGCTCACGCCACAGGTCTGTGCGGCTGCCGCGCAACTCTCCGATCGCATGCGCCACTTTCCACAGCACAGTGGCACGCCGCGCGCCGCCGTCGGTGGCGGCACCATTCCGGCCACCGCCCGCGTTCCCTCCCGCATCACGTCCCGCCCCTCCTCCCCACGACTGGCCGCATGAACGCCCCTCCCCACTCCGCTGAGCTTGCCGCCCCTGGTGTCACGCCGGGCACCGTCACTGGCATCACCGTCACGGTGGGCGAGGTGATCACGCGCTTCCTGGAGGAGGCCGGCGTCAAGGCTGCCTTTGGCGTGATCTCGATCCACAACATGCCGATCCTCGACGCCTTTCATCGGCGCGGGAAGATCCGCTTTGTTTCCGCCCGTGGCGAGGCCGGCGCCTGCAACATGGCCGATGCCTGTGCCCGCGTCACCGGCACGCTGGGCGTTGTGGTCACCAGCACCGGCACGGGTGCCGGCAACGCCGCCGGTGCGCTGGTCGAAGCGATGACCGCCGGCACGCCGCTGCTGCACCTGACCGGCCAGATCGACTCGCCCTATCTCGATCGTGACCTCGGCTTCATCCATGAAGCGCCCAAGCAGCTGGCCATGCTGGCAGCCGCCGGCAAGGCCGCCTTTCGCATCAGCAACCCCGAGACTGCGCTGGCAACCCTGCGCGAAGCGGTACGCATCGCCTTCACCCCGCCCTGCGGCCCGGTGAGCATTGAAATACCCATCGACGTGCAAAACACGTTGATGCCGCTGCCGGCAGCGCTGGCGGAAACCGGCATCCGTATTGGCGCACCAATGGTTGCTCCATTGGGTCCGGCGCCTGCCGATGTGGATGCCCTGGCCCAACGGCTGGCGCACGCCAAACGGCCCCTGCTGTGGCTGGGCGGTGGCGCACGCCATGCGCGCGCTGCGGTGGAACGGCTGGTCGCCTTGGGCTTCGGTGTCGTGACCTCCACCCAGGGCCGCGGCGTGTTGCCGGACGATCACCCGGCCAGCCTGGGCGCATTCAACGCCCAGAAGCCGGTCGAAGCCTTCTATGCCACCTGCGACGCCATGCTGGTGGTGGGCTCGCGCCTGCGCAGCAACGAAACCCTGGGCTACCACCTGCACCTGCCCCGGCACCTTTACCGCATTGATGCCAACGCGCTGGCCGAGAACCGCGCCTACGCGAGCGCGTGGTTCGTGCAGGGCGATGCGCTGCTTACCCTCCATGCGCTGGCCGACCGGCTGGAACAGAAGGCCTCCGGCTTTGCGGCCGACCCGACCCTGCACGCGGACCTCGCCGGGGCACGCAAGGCGGCCGAGGCCGCAGTCGATGCCACCCTCGGCCCCTACCTGGCACTGAAGAACGAACTGAATGCGCAACTGAAGGGCAAGGCCCTGTGGGTGCGCGACATCACGCTTTCCAACAGCATGTGGGGCAACCGCAGCCTGGTCATCGACGATCCGCGTGCCGGCGTGCATGCCCTGGGTGGCGGCATCGGCCAGGGCCTTGCCATGGGCATCGGCGCGGCGATTGCCAACCAGGAGCACGCGCTGCAGCGCAAGGCGGTGGCGCTGGTCGGTGACGGCGGGCTGATGCTCAACGTCGGTGAGCTCGCTTGCGCCGTGCAGGAGAACGCTGCGCTGGTGGTGCTGGTGATGAACGACCGCGCCTACGGCGTGATCAAGAACATCCAGGACGTGCACTACGGTGCCCGGCGTTGCTATGCCGATCTGCACACGCCGGATTTTGCGCAACTGTGCGCCAGCCTCAAGGTGCCGCACCTGCTGCTGGACGATCCCGCCCAAACCCCGGCCATCCTCGCGAAAGCCTTGTCCACCAACGGTTTGGTGATGGTGGAGGTGGACATGACGAAATGGGGGCCGTTCGCCGTCAAGTTTGCCGGGCCGCCGAAAAAGGAAGCGCCCGCCGGAAAGGCAGCCGCATGATCGATGTCACCCTGATCGGCTTTGGCGCCATCGGCAGCGCCATCTTCCAACGCCTGGCCAAGCACACCGGCATCCGTATCGCCCATGTGGTGGTGCCGCAGGAGCTGGTGGCCACTACACAAACTGCGACACAATCCGCGACACAGACGCACGGCGGACCCGGCGTCACCGTATCGGCGGCGGTCCCTGCCGATGCCCGGCTGGTACTCGAATGCGCCGGCCATGCTGCCCTGCTCGCTCACGTGTTGCCGGCACTGGAGCGCGGTATCGAATGTGCCGTGCTGTCGATCGGCGCGCTTTCCGAGCCGGGCCTGCCGGAAAAGCTGGCCGATGCGGCCAGGCGCGGCGGCACCCAGTTGCACCTCCTCTCCGGTGCGATTGGCGGCATTGATGCCGTGGCCGGGGCACGCCAGGGCGGCCTCACCGACGTGATCTACACCGGGCGCAAGCCGCCGATCGGCTGGAAAGGCACGCCAGCTGAACAGGTGGTCAACCTCGACACGCTCAAGGAAGCCGTGCCGATCTTCGAAGGCAGCGCCCGCGATGCCGCGCGCCTCTATCCGAAGAATGCCAATGTCGCCGCCACACTGTCGCTCGCCGGCCTGGGGCTCGATGCCACCCGCGTGCGCCTGATTGCCGACCCGGCCGTGACCGAGAACATCCACGAATACGAAGCGCGCGGCGCGTTCGGCGAGATGCGCGTCACCATGCGTGGCAAGCCTCTGGCGGAGAACCCGAAGACCTCGGCCCTCACGGTGCTCTCGGCGCTGCGCTTTCTGGACAACCGCGCCAGCGCCCTTACCATTTGACTCCCCTGCTACGGAACCCCTGATGGCCATCACCGGGATTGACGCAATCACCTACTCCACCGAGCGCTGGGACGACGCGCGCCAGTTCTTCGCCGATTGGGGCCTGAAGAGCCTCGCCGACGAACCCGCACGGCAACTGTGGGAAACGCTCACCGGCGCACTAGTGGAAGTGCGGCGCCCGGATGATGCGAGCCTGCCGCCGCCGATGGAGCCCGGCCCGACGCTGCGCGAAGTCACCTGGGGGGTGCACTCCATGGCGGATCTGGACCGGCTGGCGCCGCTGCTGGCCAAGGCGAACGGCTTTGCCGACCTGCGTGCAAGCCACGCCACGCTGCGCGCGCGCGACCCGCATGGCCTGGGGCTGGTGTTCCGCATCACGCAAAAGCGCGACCCCGGTGTCACAGGCTCGCCTACCAACCCCTGGGGGGCACCGGCACGCATCGATGCCGCCTCGCCGGTGTATGAACGCGCCACGCCGGTCGACATCGGCCATGTGGTGCTGTTCAGCGACCGGGTGGTGGAAGCCGAAGCGTTCTACGCGCACCTGGGTTTCATCCCCTCGGACCGCTACCCCGGCCGCGGTGTGTTCATGCGCTGCGCAGCCGAAGGCGGGCATCACAACCTGTTTCTCCTGCAATTGCCGAACAAGCCGGCCGGCATCAACCACGTGGCCTTTGCCGTGCGCGACATCCACGAAGTGTTTGGCGGCGGACTGCACATGAGCCGCTGCGGCTGGAAGACCCAGCTCGGGCCGGGGCGGCATCCGATCTCTTCCGCCTACTTCTGGTATTTCGAGAACCCCTGCGGCGGCCTGATCGAATACAACGCCGACGAAGACCACCTCACGGCCGCCTGGCAACCACGCGAGTTCGAACCCAGCCCCACCATGTTTGCCGAATGGGCGATCGAAGGCGGCCTCGACGGCCAGACCCGGCGCCAGCCGAATGCCGCCGCTTCCGGCAAGTTCCTCACAGAGAAACGATGATGCGCCACACCCTGCACCAAACCCCGCGCCACACCCCTCATTTGCCTGCCCGCGTGCTGGCCCGCCTGGCGTTCACCACCGGCGCACTGCTCCTCGCAGCGGGCGGTACCCACGCCCAGGCCCCGGCGGCGAATGAAATCCGCATCGTGGCCCCGTTCCCGCCCGGTGGCCCGGTCGATGTGCTCTCGCGCATCCTTGCCAACGGCTTGCGCGAGAAGAGCGGCACCAACACCGTGGTGGAAAACCTGCCCGGTGCCGCCGGCAACCTCGGCATCGACAAGGTCAAGCGCGCCGCACCCGACGGCCGCACGCTGCTGGCCATCCCGGCCGGCAACCTCACCATCAACCCCACGCTGATGAAGAACTTCCCGTTCAACATCGACGAAGACTTTGTGCCCGTGACCATGCTGGCCAAGGCACCCAACGTGCTGGTGGTGCATCCGGGCGTGGCGGCCAAGGATGCGCGTGAGCTGGTGACGCTGGCCAAGTCCAAGCCGGGCGCACTGTCGTTTGCCTCGCCCGGCATCGGCAGCGGCCTGCATCTGGCAGGGGAACTGTTCAAGCTGCAAACCGGCACTGATCTCTTGCACGTGCCCTACAAAGGCACCGGCCCGGCCCTGAACGACGTGCTCGGCGGCACCGTACCGGTGATGTTCAGCAATCTGCCGGCCACGCTTGCGCACATTCGCGCCGGCAAGCTGCGCGCCATTGGCGTCACCGACAACGTGCGTGCCAGCGTGGCGCCCGACATTCCCACCCTCACCGAGCAGGGGATTGCCGGCGTCGAAGTGACCTCCTGGTATGGCCTCCTGGCCCCGCGCGGCACGCCGCCGGCGGTGGCGGCGCAACTGGCCCGCGATGTGGCCGAGATCCTGAATCGCCCCGCCATCACAGAGCAACTCAAGGGCCAGGGCCTGGTGGTATGGGTGATGCAACCCGAGCAATTTCGCACCCATATCCGCAATGAAACCACCAGCTGGGCGCGCATCATCAAGGCGCGCAACATCGTCGCCGAATGACACCGATGCCGATCCGCACATGACCCGCACATGACCCGCACATGAACCGCACCTGATCCGTACGGCACCCCTTTGTCTCTGCTGCATCCCGACTGCGTCCCCCGGAGGTTTTCCATGTCCACCACCCCGATCACCCTGCAGACCGACCGCTACCTCAACCCGCACCAGGCACGCCAGCGCCCCTCCACCCCGCATGAGGATCTGCTGGGCGATTCCATCGAGCGCGCCTTCGCCGCCGGCATCCACGACCTGGAAGGCCTGGTGGCCTACCTGAACCAGGCCGGCCCGCGCGGACCGGACGGCGCCGCATGGACCGCCGACACCTTTCAGGCCGAAATGGCCCGCCTTGGCCAATAGCGGTGACCTGCCAATA
>CAYUEG010000049.1:17694-25026 GCA_964443245.1 uncultured Burkholderiales bacterium
GACACCTTTCAGGCCGAAATGGCCCGCCTTGGCCAATAGCGGTGACCTGCCAATAACGGTGACCTGCCAATAGCCGTCGCCTGGCCCGCTGCCATCCCAACATTGCAAGGAGACCCCATGACCCCCAACGCCCCCGACGTGGAAGCCGTGCTGCAGCGCGGCCTGCGCAATCTCTGGTATCCGATCTGCCCTTCCCACTTTGTCGCCGAGCGTCCGGTATCGCTGCGCCGCCTGGGCTGGAAGCTGGCCGTCTGGCGTGATCGCGACGGCGTTGCCCATGCCCTCGAAGACCATTGCCCGCACCGCGGCGCACCGCTCTCGCAGGGCATCAACCTGGGCAACACGCTGGCCTGCCCCTACCATGGCATCGAGATTCGCTGCGACGGCACCGTGATGCGTGTGCCCGGCAGCCCCGGCTGCACGCTCGAAGGCCAGCGCGCCGCGCGTTCCTTCCATGTCACCGAAGCCCATGGCGTACTCTGGCTCTACAACAGCGCCACCCACATCGAGACACCCCCGCCGCTCAATTTGCCCGAAGAGCTCACCAGCCCGGAATACTCCAACTTCCTTTGCTACAACGAGTGGCGCGGCGACTACCGTTACGTGATGGACAACGTGATGGACCCGATGCATGGCACCTTCCTGCACAAGCAATCGCACTCGATGGCCGAGGGCGACATCGGCGCCAAGTTCCAGATCCGCAAGACGCCCACCGGCTTCGTGTTCGAGAAGGAAGGCCAGCGCGACGTCAACTTCGACTGGACCGAATGGGGCGACACCGGCGTGCACTGGATGCGCCTCGAGATCCCCTACCCGAAGACCGGCGGCCCCGGCGGCAACTTCGCGATTGTCGGCAGCTACGTGCCGATCAGCCCGAGCCTGGCCGGCGTGTTCTTCTGGCGCTGCCGCAAGGTCAGCGGCTGGCAGCGCAATGTGTGGCGCTTCCTCTACCGCAACCGCCTCGAAGCACGTCACTGGACCGTGCTCGAGCAAGACCGGGTGATGATGGAAGCGATGGAGCCGGACGCCAACCTGCGCGAGCACCTGTACGAGCACGACGTCGGCATTTCACGTCTGCGGCGCGTGATGCAGAGCATGGCAGCCAAGGAAATTGCGGCGGAGCAGGCGGTACCGAAGGCCGCCTGACGGTATCCGGCGGGCGCACTTGCCGACACCCCACATCGAATCCGCGACCGGACAACATGCCCTTCACCCCCCTGCACATGGGGCCGGGAATCGCCATCAAGGCGGCGCTACGGCGGCACTTCTCGCTGATGGTGTTTGGCTGGTCACAAATCCTGATGGATCTGCAACCGCTGTTTGTCATGCTGACGGACAAGGGCGAACTGCATGGCTTCTCGCATACGTTTCTCGGCGCCACGCTGATCGGACTGGCGGCCGCGCTCTCGGGAAAGCCGCTGGGTGAAATCGGCCTGCGCATTCTGCGGGAGCCCGCGCACCTGCCGATCGCCTGGCCAGTCGCTTTCTGGAGCGCCTACATCGGCACCTATAGCCATGTGCTGATCGACAGCATCATGCATTCCGACATGCTGCCGTTTGCGCCCTGGTGGGCCGGCAGCCCGCTGCACGGTGTCATCGGCATAGACACGCTGCATCTGTGGTGCGTGGGATTGGCCCTCGCGGGCGGCGCCCTCTATTACGGGATGCACCGTTTGCAACGCAAGGAATAGACTGCCGGCCTGCGCATAAACGGGAGATGCCCCGCAAACCGTTGGTGGGAGCGGCTCCTGGCGCAAACCGCCGTGGTGTCAGGCGGCACTCCACACAATGGGCGCGGTCAGGAGCGCAGCGTTCAGGAGCCCAGCATCCAGTGGCTGGCGTCGCGCCGCTCGGCAATGATGCCGCGCAGGGTGTCGACTACCTTGTCCGGCACCTCGATGGCGTCGGCGGCCAGGCGCTGGTTGCGCTCGGCAATCGAGCGGTCGAAGGGCACCCGCACCGGCCTGGCCGGATCGAGCGGCCGCACATCGCGAATGCTTTGCGCATACTCGGCCACGCGCGCCGGAAAATCATCGCCCGAACCCACCAGCGCCGGCTTGACGGCGAGGATGAACAATCCACTGTCCCGTTGCGGCCCGGGGGCGATCACCTGCCCGGTCATCATCGCCAGCATCTGGATCATCATCGCCAGGCCCGAGCCCTTGTGGCCACCCCACACGGCAAAGGCACCGCCGAGCGCCGCCGCCGGGTCGCGCGTCGGCCGCCCCTGGGCATCGAAGGCCTGCCCCTCCGGCAGTTGCTCACCCAGCCGCGCCTTCAGGGCCACCTCGCCGATCATCACGTTGGAGGTGCCGATGTCCCAGATCACCGGCGTGGTGGTCGAGGGAAAACCGAACGCAATCGGGTTGGTGCCGTAGCGCCCTTCGGTGCCGCCATGCGGCGCCACCAGCTGCGTGCCGCTGCCGGCGATCATCCCCACCAGCCCCCTGGCGACAATGCGCTCCAGGTAATACGAATACATGCCGGTGAACCAGGTCTTGGATGCGCCGATCACCGCCATGCCGGTGGCTTCTGCCTTTTGCACCGCAATGCCGGTGCAGTGCGCACCGACGAGGTACCCAACGTTGTCGCCCCCGTCGAGCGAGGCCGAGAACGGCGTTTCCTGCAGCAGCGTGATCGGCCGGCGCGGCGTGGTGGTGCGGCGAATCCGCTCGACGATCGAGATCGCGCGCGCCAGGCCGCCGTAGGCCAGGCCGCGCAGTTCGCAGTCGATCAGATGGTCGGCAATGATCGCCGCTTCCTTGGCCGTATGGCCGGTTGCCACCATGGTGGCTTCCACCAGTTGGCGGGCTTCCTGGATCGTGAATCGCATGCTGTGCTTTCAGTCTCGGGGGTGGCGGCTCACTGGGCCGTCATCTTGGCGGCACGCACCACTTCACCCCAGGTTTCCACTTCGCGGCGAATGAAGGGCACACCTTCTTCCGGCCCGATGTCGATGATGCGCCCGCCCTGGTTGATGAAAATGTCGAACAATCCGGGCCGCGCCATCACGCGGTTCATGCCTTCGCGCAAACGCTTGATGCGTTCCGGCGGTGTGGCTGACGGCACCATCAGCGCGTACCAGTTCTCGAACTCGATGCCGCGCAGCCCGCCTTCGATCAGGCTGGGAATGTTGGGCATGGTCGGGTTGCGGTTGCGGCTGGTGGTAGCCAGTGCCCGCATCTTGCCGGCACGGATGTGCGGGATCATCACGGCCGGGTCCAGGATCGTCACATCGATTTCGTTGGCGAGGATCGCCACCATCGCCGGCGCGGCACCGCGATAGTGGACCACGGTGAAATCGAGCCCGGCGCGCTGGCGCATCATCTCGGCCAACAGATGCGGCGGCCCGCCCACGCCGGAAGTACCGAGCGTCAGAGTGCCCGGCTTGGATTTGGCCAGCGCAATCAGGCCCGCCAGGTCCTGCACCGGCAACCCTTCGCGGCAGGCCATCAGCAGCGGCGTGCCGATGGCAATCGAAATCGGAATCAGGTCGCGCCGCGTGTCGTAGCCCAGGTTGGGCACCAGCGTCACGTTCACCGCCAGCGCACCGGTGGTGGCAAACACCATGGTGTTGCCGTCGGGAGTGGATTTGGCCGCAGCTTCCACGCCCACCGAGCCGCCGGCGCCGGTGCGAATGTCAATCGCGATCGGCTGGCCTAGCACTTCGCCCAGCGCGGCCGCGATCAGGCGGCCACCGGCATCCACCGGGCCACCGGCTGGAAACGGGATGATCATGCGCATCGGCCGGTCTGGCCAGGCCTGCGCGAAGGCGGGTTGGGACAGGACAAGCGGTGCCAGCGTAGCGGCACCTACAAACTGACGGCGATTCACCATTGCGGTCTCCTTTTTTCCACGAATGCACTGATGCCCTCACGGGCCGATGCGGTGGCTGCCGCCACCGAAATCACGTCCACACCGATGGTGATGGCCGAGCGGTAATCGGCATCCTCGGTCTTCCAGATCATCTGCTTGGTGCGCGTCACGGCCTCCGGGCTGGCGGCCAGCAAGGCTTCCACCACGGCATCCACCTCCGCCTGCAGATCGGCAGCCGGCACCGCGCGGGTAATCAGCCCGAGGCGCGCCGCTTCGGGCGCGCGAATGTTGCGCGCCGTCAGCAACAGTTCCACCGCCGCCTTGCGATGCACGCCGCGAATCAGCTGGATCGTGGTCTGCGTCGGCGGCAGGCCGATCTTCACTTCCGGGTAGCCGATCAGGCATTCCTCTTCGGCCAGCGCAATGTCGGACCAGCCGGCGATCATGATGCCGGCCCCCAGGGCATAACGCTCCAGCACCGAGACCACCGGCTTGGGGCAGTAATAGGCGGCCAGGTTGAGATCCAGCAGGCGTGCATAGGCGGCGTTGAGCACGTCCATGCTCGATCCCTGCAGCGTCTGGATGTCGTTGATCTCGCGCCCGGCACAGAACATGCCTTCGGCGCCACGCAGCACCACCACGCGGCACTGCTTGTCCTCCGCGGCCGCCTTGAAGGCTGCCGTCAGGCCGGCGATCATGTCGTCGTTGAGCGCGTTGCGGTGCGCCGGGTTGTTGATGCGAAAGGTGAGGATGCCGCGCTCACCGCGTTCAATCTGGATGCTGCCCTTCATATGGCCTCCTCTGCCCTCAATGCCGCGATCTCCTCGGGCGAATAGCCCAGGTCATCCCGCAGCACGCTTTCCGTGTGTTCGCCCAGATCCGGCGGCCGTGCGCCCGGCCTGGGCGGCGTGGCCGACATGCACAGCGGCACACCGGCCAGCTTCAGGGTGCCACCCTTGCCATCCTCCACCTCGTGCACCATGTCCATCGCCGCCAGCTGCGGGTGGGCAATCGCCTGCGCCACATCCTGCACGGCGCTGCACGGCACCCGCGCAGCATCGAGCCGTTTCACCCATTCGTCGGTACCGTGGGCCAGGAACTTCGGGCTGATCAGTGCGATCAATTCTTCACGCCGCTCGGCCCGGCCACGCGCGTTCACGTACAAGGGGTCCGTCGCCAGATGGGCCATGCCGATCGCTTCGGCCAGGCGCACCCACACCGCATCGTTGGTGGCACCGGCCAGCACCCAGCCATCGGCCGTGCGAAAAGCCTGGTAGGGCACGATGTGCCACACAGCCGAGCCGGTGCGCTGCGGCACGATGCCCGCCATGGTGTAGGCGGTGAAGTGGTAACCCAGTTGCGCCACCGCGGTTTGCATCAGCGAGGCTTCCACATGCTGCCCCTTGGCCTTGCCCTGCGCCCGCGCCAGCAGGGCGGCGCAAGCACCGGCAAAGGCCAGCATGCCGGTGCCCATGTCGATCACCGAAGGGCCCATGCGCGCCGGCCCGGCGTCGGCCTCGCCGGTCATCGCCATCATGCCGGTGAAGGCCTGCAGCATGTTGTCGTAGCCGGGGCGGTTGCGCAGCGGCCCGCGCGCACCGTAGCCGGTGATCGAGAGGTGAATCAGGTTTTCGTTGATGGCCGAGAGCTTCTCCCAGGAGAGGCCCAGCCGCGCGGCGGTTTCCGGCGGGAAATTCTCGATCAGCACATCCGAGCGGCGCACCAGGCGCGCCAGGATCTCCTGCCCACGCGGGCTTTTCAGGTTGAGCGTCATGCCGCGCTTGCCACGGTTGACGGACATGAAGTTGGCGCCGCGCCCGTCGACCACCGGCAGCCAGCGGCGGTTCTCGTCGCCTTCGCGGTCTTCGATCTTGATCACGTCGGCGCCCATGTCGGCGAACAGCTGGCCGCACGACGGGCCGGCCAGAACGCGGCTCAAATCGAGCACCTTGATGCCAGCTAACGCTGTCATGCCTGTCTCTCCTCCGGATGCACTGCTTTTTTTATCCGCATTCGAAAATGTGCGGAATCGACACAACTTTACCGCAGGATCAGCGTGCTGCGGCCGAAGCCGGCAAGCCGAAGACCCGGTCAAAGCCCCAGGTGAAGGCGAAGGTGTAGACGAAAAAGAAGATGTTCAGGCCCAGGTTCACCATGAACGAGCGCAGGTAGCTGATCTCCAGCCACCAGGCCGCCACCGGCAGCAGCACCACCAGAAAGCCAATTTCGAAGCCCACTGCGTGCAGCACGCGCCGGCCGAGGCCGCGCCCGCGTGTCTCGCGCCCCGCTTCCCAACGCTCGAACAGCGCGTTGTAAGTGAAGTTCCAGGCCACCGCAAAGAGCGAAGCAAAGATCGCCAGGGCACCGGCGCGTTCGATGCCGGTGTTGCTGACGCTGAAGAAACCCACTGTGCCGCAGAGGAAGGCGATGGCCTCGTACAGGCCGACATAGACAATCTTGCGTTTGATGCCTTGCAGGGCCATGCGGGACTCTGTGCCAGTGGGTAAGGATCGACGGGGTGCCGGAATGCTAGGCCGAACCGGCACCGCGCATCGCCGCTTCAAGAAACGGTAGCACGCGGCTGACGTAAGCATCGGTCGCATCGCGATACGCAAAGGTGTGTTCTTCGCCCGGCACCACCATCAATTCGGCCGTGGTTACCTGCTGAAACGCGCGCTGCAGCCGCTCGCCCTGTGTGGGCGGTGTGAACTTGTCACCTTCGCTGTAGATCAGCAGCACCGGCGGCTTTCCGTGCACCTTGGCGGCCTCGCTTTCGGGGCGCAAGCGCCGCTCCAGCGCAGGCCATACCACTTGCGAAGCGCGCAGGGCCGCGTGGGCTACCGGGTAGTGGCGCCAGAATTCGGGCAGGGTCGTGAAGGCCGCCTCCAGCACTGCACATTGATAGGCACTGCCGGGGCGCGCCATCGAACACAAACCCCACCCGGCACCGAACGATGCGCCGACCAGGCCCACCGGCAAATGGGGTGTGCGCGCCCTCGCCCACTGCCCGGCTGCCAGAAAGTCACCCGGGTAATCGAACGAGGAAGGCTCGCTCTCGCCGAAGCCGTTGGCATCGAAAATCAGCACGTTGAAACCGGCAGTGCGAAACAGGCTGGCGTGCCCGTTGCGCAGCCAGAAGCCCTTGGCCGCCTTGCCCATGGGGTGGGCCAGTACCAGCGTGCCTTTGGGTTCACCCTCGGCGGGAGCCCAAAATCCGGCCAGGCGTGCCCCACGCGGATTGGGGAACTGCACCCGCTCCCAACCCGATGCATCCACTTGGGCTGGCCAGCTCCACGGCACTTCGAAGCGGCCGAAAAACGGCTTGCGCAGCACACGATGGATAAGACTCATCGCAACGCCTCGCAATCAGCTTCGTGTGCCCGACCGCACCTGCTTTACCTGCGCGGCTACTGCCAGAACCGGAACGACAGGCTCGCCGCGCGCAACGCCTTGCCGCCTTCCAGCGCCTTCAGCACTTGGTCTTTGGTGAGGCCAGGGGCCAATGCGTTGGGTTCC
>CAYUEG010000050.1:0-18802 GCA_964443245.1 uncultured Burkholderiales bacterium
AACGGCGCCGTCCCGCTCACAGTGAATGCTGGAAACAGCGGCAATATTGATTTTCAAGGGGTAATTGGAGGGACACAGAATCCGACTGCCCTCAACTTGACCGGCGGCTCGCTCAAGATGATTGCCACGGGAGTGGGCGGTGCCATCAACATTGCGGTCGATGATCTCGACCTGCTGTCCACCCTCGATTCGGGCGGGGCAGCGGTGAATATCACCACGGCGACCGCAAATCGTGGCATCAATCTCGGGGTGACTGGCCCTGGCGCTGGCGTGATGAATATTTCGAATGTCGAGTTGAACAATATTCTGACCGGAGCGGGCGGTACCGGGCTTCTCACGATTGGCGGAGCCACGCACACTGGTGCCATCACCGTAGCGGGCGCCGTCAATGTTGCTGGTGCAAACAACTCCCAGAACCTGGCGATCGTCAACCAAGGAGCTGTGGCGATCAACAGCGACCTCCAAATCAAGGCTGGCGGTACGCTCAACGTCACTGCGAATGCGGGGGGCGCAACCACGGGCGCGATCAACGGCGGAGCGGGCAGGTTGCTGGCAGACAACATCAATCTTTTGAGCGCCACGGGTACTGGAAGTACGGCAAATACGGTCAAGATCGGCCAGACGGCTACTGTCAACGCGATCAACTCGACATCCGGGGATATCTTCCTCGAGTTCACAGCCGGCAACGCAACCGTCGGGAATGGAAATGCGCTGACCAATAACGCCAATGGCGGAGCCGTCACCCTCAAGGTGAACAATGGCACCATCACCACGGGTACGGTTGCGCTGACAAGCACCAATGGTGCGATGAGGTTGATTTCAAGCGATACCGGAGCCGGTGCCGGCATTACCATCGGTACGGGAGGTCTGAAGTCGAATAGCGGCACGATCGGGGTCTATTCGGCGGATAACCTTACAGTCAATGGCGTGGTGGATGCACGCACAGGCGTGACTGGCGGTAATGACATCACCTTGGTTGCGGGTGTTGCCGGGGGCGGCGCCACCGGCTTCTCCAGCCAGGCCTCGGAATCGTCCTTTGATACCACTGGCGCCTTGCAATTGAACCAGCGCATCGTGGCCGGTGACTACACCGCCGCAGGTGGCGGTAGCATCACCCTGATGTCCACGGGCGCGATCGGGCAGATTACCGGGTCTGCGGGGGGACTGCAGACAGGCACAGACAAGAGTCTGACTGCCTATACGTTCAACGATGGTGCGGGCCAAGGCACCATCAACCTGCAAAACATTCAGGCGACCACCGGCAATGCGGTGGGCAACATCACGCTGGAAGCGCGCAAAGGTACCAGCGGTAGCCCGCCGTACGCCTCCAGCAATATCAACTATGCGGCGATCAATGGCGTGACCATCAATGGTCTTGGAACGGCGGCCAATGCCAGCTTCGGTGCAACCGCATTCACGCTGAATGGTACGAATCTTCAGGGGACTAACGTTGCCCTCAACGCGACGGGTACAGGCGGCGCCGGTACGATCACCGTAAATGCGACGCTGACCAACGCCAATATCAACGGCGGCCAGTCTGGAGGAAGTCTCACGCTGAATGCGTTTGACGGCATTACCGTGAATGGCGCGATCGGTACTGCGGGCACCTTGTTTGACCACGGGCTGAATCTGGTATCCGGTGCAGGCATCACGGTCAACAACAACATATTGATGTCGGCCACACAGAACCTCGCGTTCAAGGCCAACTCGACCAAGGCCAGCCTTGACGCCAGCGCTGGGTCAACCGTCTTTACCGGGCTGGTAGCCAATCCCACCGGTGGCGGGGTATCGTTTGTTGCCCCGACAACGGGGCTCACGATTCAGGCCAACAACATTGACATTGGTACCGCCACCGCGCGCGTCAAGAGTTTTAGTCTGGACGGCTCGGCGGTCAACAATGCGGGCGGCACTGACTTGACGACAACAATCAAGGCTGGCGGAATCCTCAACATCTTCACATCCACCACTTTAGGACCAGCGGCCCTGGCGGCTCCGGTCGCCGCTGCCAACCTCGCGTTCAGCAATTACGTTCCGGTTGAGGGCGACGCGGTTGTCAAGGCGGGAACGGCAAGTGGAAGCAATGCATCCAAGGCCGGTTTGCTGATCCAAGCAGGCACACTCAACGTCGATGTGAAGGGCAATTTCCTTTTCAAAGCGGGAACCGTCAATGCCGGCGGTGGCATCGCTGACGCAATCGTCAGCGTAGGCTCTTCGACGGTCGATGTTGGCGGGAACTTGATCATCGTCGGTGGGCGGGTTAACAACGGCTTGGGCTCAGGCTTCGCCAGCTTCGACCCTCTGAATGTCACGACCGGGCAGAGCTTGGCTCTGATTGGTGGTTACGGGCAGAACTCGTTTGCGCTGCTCACCAATAACGGCCAGATCAATATCAAGGTGAATCAGGCCGTCGGTGCGCCGGCAACCTACACCGGGGCAGCGCCTATTGGTACAGTGCCTGCGGGGCTTATCCTGGCGGGAGGAAGTGGTACCGGCGCCTACAACTTCAATACGGTCTTGGGCAAATTGGAGGCTTACACCATCAATACGGTCCCGCCCGGTGCACTGATTGCTCCAATCACCCTGAGCGGGGGAGGAATTACCTTCGTTAGTCTGCCTGTACAAGGAGGGTTGAACGCTGGTGCGGGCACGGTACAGTCGTTTGTGCCGGTCAATCCTTCTGTCGATCTCGGGCAGCAGATTCGGGCGACCAACGAGGAGACAAAGATTTCAAACAATCCCGGCAAGGACAAGAACCGGCTCTCCGACGACGGCTGCTGATGTGAGACATTTGTCACGCAAAAGATTTAACATTGTGTGACAAATGTCCTGTCAAATCAGCGATATATTGCATAATATGACAGCGTCGTAGTCTGATTTCCTTGAGGAGCGGTAATGAAATCCCAGATGCAGTTCTCCCTGAAGCCCGTGATTGCCGCGCTGTTGATCGCTGCGCCCTTGAGCGCCAGCTGGGCGAACGGTACGATCCAGCAACTTTCCGGGACCATTTCGGTTCAGAAGCCGGATGGCACCACGCGTGTGCTTGCGCGTCAATCCGAAGTGGGAAAAGGAGATACGCTCAATACGGAGCGCGACAGTTACGCTCAGGTCAAGTTTACGGATGGCGCGGTGATGACACTCAAGCCCAACACGCGCATCAAGATCGAAGATTTCGTTTTTGACGAGAGGGAGCCGGCAAAGGATAACTCCACGCTCAGCCTGCTCAAAGGTGGATTGCGCATGATCACCGGATTGGTGGGCAAGCGCGGCAACCAGGATGCCCTTCGACTGGGGACCGCAACGGCAACCATCGGGATTCGTGGCACGACGTTCACAGTGGACGATTGCGTCTCCACAAACTGTGTCAAGCGCAGCGCAGTGCGTGTTGGTAATTTGGGTGGAAAGGAGTACGCCTCGCTCGATTCCAATACCTCTTTCGATTTCCCCGATGCGTCCGCAGAACCGGAAAAATTCCAGGCGTGGGTGAATCTGGATCGTGTACTCACCAATACACCGCGCAATCCGTTTGCTCTGGTCGGGCAGAAGTTGGCGCAGGCGGCGACGGAATGTGCCAATCCGGATGATTGCCTTGCGCCCGCTGTGTATGTCGGCGTGTCGGACGGCGAAATTCTCGTCCGCAATGGTGGTGGGGAGAACCGCTTCCAGGCAGGTCAGTTTGGCTCGATCGCAAACTTCAACTCGCGGCCTTCCACGCTACCCGGTGATCCTGGATTGCCGATTTACACGCCGCCTGCCACGTTTTTCCAGAATATTTCTGGCGCAGGGGTACGCGGTGCTGCGGCACAGTGCATCGTCAACTGAAGTCTTCAAATTTGATCGCGAGGCCCCCGCATAGCGGGGGCCTTTTTGTTGGTGCGGCCCTATAATTCTTGCATGGCCGCCTATCAAGCAAACGATGCCCCGCCCTCGGTGAAGGGGTCCCGCTTGAGCCGATTATTGCGAGAAGCGCGCTGGTTCCTGCTTGCAGGTCTGCTGGTGTATACGGTGCTCATCCTGGCGACCTACCAGCGCGCCGATCCGGCATGGTCCCATAGCGCTACAGGGGCAGTCACGTCCAACGCTGGTGGCCGCATTGGTGCCCTCACGGCCGATACGCTCCTGTACCTCTTCGGAATCTCTGCCTGGTGGTGGGTGGGGTTGCTGCTCTATCTTCTGGTTGCCGGCTACAAGCGTTTGGGTGGTGCAGAGTCTGCCGGTGCCACGCTGTTGGACCGTCGTTCGCTGGCCGCGATGTTGAGTGGCTTCGTGCTGTTGTTGCTGTCCAGTGCGAGTCTGGAAGCGCTGCGCTTGTATAGCCTCAAGCTGCAACTCCCATTGGCGCCTGGTGGCATGCTGGGGGATGTGCTGGGGCGCCTGGCGGACACCTATCTGGGATTCACCGGCGCGACTCTGCTGTTGCTGCTGGGCTGTGCGATCGGCCTTTCCCTATTCACTGGCGTGTCCTGGCTCACCGCTGCCGAGAAGCTTGGGGGCGTGATCGAATCAGGCTACAACTTGTTTCGGCGCAAGATGGAGGAGCGCGAAGACCGTCAGTTTGGCGAGATTGCACAAGAAGTGCGGGAACAGCAGGTGGTGGAGGAGCGGCGCGAGATTTTCGAGGAGCACTCCCCGATCCGCATCGAACCGCCAGTGGTGGAAGTGCCCCAGTCCCCGCGTGCGGAGCGGGAGAAGCAAACGCCGCTTTTTTCCGACTTGCCGGATACCGGGTTGCCTCCCCTGCATATCCTGGATGCGCCGTCTGCGAATGTAGAGACGGTCAGTCCGGAAACGGTGGAGTTCACCTCGCGCCTGATCGAGAAGAAACTCAAGGACTTCGGGGTACAGGCCGAAGTCAAGGCCGCCTATCCCGGCCCCGTGATCACGCGATACGAAATTGAACCAGCAACAGGGGTCAAGGGCAGTCAGATCGTCAACCTCGCAAAAGACCTGGCGCGCGCGCTCTCGCTGGTATCCGTGCGGGTAGTCGAAACCATACCGGGCAAGAGCCTGATGGGGCTGGAGCTGCCGAACCCGAAACGGCAGATCGTGCGTTTGTCCGAGATCCTCGGATCGCAGGTGTACAACGACAACGCCTCGGCCCTCACCATCGCGATGGGCAAGGACATTGCCGGCAAGCCGGTGATCGCTGACCTGGCCAAGATGCCGCACCTGCTGGTTGCCGGTACCACTGGCGCCGGTAAATCCGTCGCCATCAATGCCATGATCCTCTCGCTGCTGTACAAGGCAGAAGCGAGGGATGTGCGACTGATCCTGATCGACCCCAAGATGCTCGAGATGTCCGTCTACGCGGATATTCCGCATTTACTTGCGCCTGTGGTCACAGACATGCGCCAGGCCGCCAACGCGCTCAACTGGTGTGTAGCGGAGATGGAACGGCGCTACAAGCTGATGAGTTCGCAAGGAGTGCGCAACCTCGCCGGGTTCAACGTCAAGATCGCCGAGGCGCAGAGAGCCGGCAAGCCCTTGACCAATCCGTTCAGCCTGACACCCGATGCCCCGGAGCCGCTCGAGAACCTGCCGCTGATTGTCGTGATCATCGACGAACTGGCGGACCTGATGATGGTTGCCGGGAAGAAAATCGAAGAATTGATTGCTCGCCTGGCGCAGAAAGCGCGCGCTGCCGGTATTCATCTCATCCTGGCCACCCAACGCCCCAGCGTGGATGTCATCACCGGATTAATCAAGGCGAACATTCCGACACGCGTGTCATTCCAGGTATCGAGCAAGATCGATTCGCGCACGATTCTCGATCAGATGGGTGCCGAGTCCTTGCTGGGTCAGGGCGACATGCTGTACCTGCCCCCAGGGACCGGATTGCCTCAGCGTGTCCACGGCGCCTTTGTGGCGGATGACGAAGTCCACAAGGTCGTGGAATACCTGAAATCCCTGGGATCCCCGAATTACATTGAAGGTATCCTCGAAGGTGGCGTGCTCGATGGCGAGGAAGGCGGCGCCGGCGCCGCCGAGGGGGCTGATCCTGAGAACGATGCCTTGTATGACCAGGCAGTGGAGATCGTGTTGAAGAACAAACGGGCTTCCATCTCTTTGGTGCAACGGCATTTGCGCATCGGCTACAACCGGGCGGCACGCCTGCTGGAAGCGATGGAGAAAGCGGGCCTGGTGTCGTCGATGCAGGGCAACGGCAATCGCGACATTCTTGCGCCGAATCGGGCAGAGCAATGAGGAAAATGCTTGCGTGTGGTTGTCTGCTGGCAAGCATTCTGCTACCTGGCGGCGCTCATGCAAACGCGCTGGATGCCTTGCGCGACTTCGTCAAAACGACTCGCTCGGGCAAGACCACGTTCACGCAAGTGATCATCAATCGTGCGGGCAAGACCTCCAGTCAGGCCACCGGTGTGTTCCAGTTTGAGCGGCCAGGAAAGTTTTCGTGGGTCTACGAAAAGCCCTACGAGCAATTGATACTCGGTGACGGGGAAAAAGTCTGGATCCATGACAGGGACTTGAACCAGGTCACTGTGCGACGACTCGGTGGCGCGCTGGGACAAAGCCCGGCTGCCATCCTGGCCGGCAATGACGATCTGGACAAGAACTTCACCTTTGGCGAACTTGCGGCCAAGGACGGCCTGGAATGGCTGGAGGCGCGGCCCCGTACCAAGGACACCACGTTTGAGGTAGTGCGCTTTGGTCTGAAACGCGAAGCGGGCAGTACCCAGGTGGTGAAAATGGAGTTGGTCGATACCTTTGGCCAGACCTCGATCCTGACGTTTGCCCGATTTGAGCGCAACCCGGCCTCACGTGCCGAGACGTTCCGCTTTGTCGTGCCCAAGGGTGCGGATGTGCTCAGTGACGAAAAGTAACTTCGGTAAGCGGCCTGAAACCCTTGTCTACCAACGGTTTCCGTGATTCTTCCGTGATGCGAGACGAAGCGACCACCGGGCGCATTCCGCTGGCCGAACGGATGCGCCCCCAGCACCTGGATGAAGTGATTGGGCAGGCACACTTGCTGGGGCCAGGCAAGCCACTGCGGATTGCCTTTGACACCGGCACACCTCATTCGATGATCCTGTGGGGCCCGCCGGGTGTCGGCAAAACCACGCTGGCGCGCCTGATGGCCAAAGGGTTCAAGGCGCAGTTTCTGGCGATTTCGGCGGTTCTGGGCGGCGTCAAGGAGATTCGAGATGCCGTGCAGGCAGCTCAGAGCTCCCGGGCGATGGGTGAGGACACGATCCTCTTTGTCGACGAAGTACACCGCTTCAACAAAAGCCAGCAGGATGCGTTTCTCCCTTACGTGGAGGCCGGGTTGTTCACCTTCATTGGTGCCACGACCGAGAACCCCTCATTTGAGGTGAACAGCGCACTGCTGTCGCGTGCCAGCGTTTACGTCCTTGAGCCGATTGGTCAAGAGGACATGCAGCAATTACTACAGCGTGCGTGGGCAGTAGAGCAGGGCCCAATCTTGCAGGAAGAGGCGCGTGAGCGCATTGTCGGTTGGGCGGACGGTGACGCGCGGCGCTTGCTCAACGCCGTGGAGATCGTGGCGCGGGGTGCGCTGACCCAAGGACTTCAATTGGTCACCCCGGAGTTGATCGACAACATGCTAGCCCAGAGTCTGCGCCGTTTCGACAAGGGAGGCGATCAGTTCTATGACCAGATCAGCGCCCTGCACAAGTCGATGCGCGGCTCGAACCCGGACGCCGCCCTGTATTGGCTGGTGCGCATGCTCGACGGCGGGGCCGATCCGCTCTATCTGGCACGCCGCATTGTGCGCATGGCTGTGGAGGATGTCGGGCTCGCCGATCCGCGTGCATTGCGCCTTGCCCTGGACGCTTCCGAGACCTATGAACGGCTGGGCTCGCCGGAAGGGGAGTTGGCGCTCGCCGAAGCGATTGTGTATCTGGCGGTTGCACCTAAATCAAACGCCGTCTATGCCGCCTATAACGCCGCACGTGCGTTTGTGAAACAGGATCAAAGCCGGCCGGTGCCCGTGCACTTGCGCAATGCGCCAACGCGTCTGATGAAGCATCTTGGTTTTGGCAAGGACTATCGCTACGCGCATGATGAAGCGGACGCTTATGCGGCAGGGGAGTGGTACTTGCCCGATGGCATCGACGAGCCCGGCTGGTACCAGCCAGTCAATCGCGGCCTGGAGATCAAGATCGGCGAGAAGCTCGCGCAGTTGCGCGCACGTGATGCAGAAGCCGCGCCACAAAGGGGCAAGAAATCGGTCAGCGGCGGTTAAAATCTTCGGAGGAGCCGGATTGGCTCTGTCTTTTTATCAGAGAGCCAGTGCTTCATGCTTGATATTCAGCTGCTTCGAAAAGATCTCCAGATCGTCACCGAGCGATTGGCCACCCGCGGTTTTGCCTTTGACGTTGCGGCGTTCCAGGCGCTTGAATCCGAGCGCAAGGATGTGCAGACGCGTACCCAGGAACTGCAGGCGCGGCGCAACAGCCTCTCCAAGCAGGTCGGCATGCTCAAGGCCAAGGGGGAAGATGCAGCTGCCGTGATGCTGGAAGTGGGTGGGCTGGGCGACGAACTCAAGGCCGCCGAGGTGCGCCTGACCGAGATTCAGTCAAAGCTGGAGGCACTGCTGCTGCTGGTCCCCAATCTGCCCCACGAAACCGTGCCGGCAGGGAAGTCGTCGGATGACAATGTGGAAGTGCGGCGCGTTGGGTCGCCGAAGTCATTCGATTTCACCATCAAGGACCACGTGGATGTCGGTGCCCGCCTTGCCGGGCTCGACTTTGAGGTCGCGGCCAAGATCACGGGGGCGCGTTTTGCGGTCATGAAAGGGGGCGTGGCGCGGTTGCATCGGGCAATTGCCCAGTTCATGCTCGATGTCCACATACAGGAGCATGGTTATCTTGAGATTGCCGCTCCCTATCTGGTCAATGCCGAGTCGATGAGGGGCACCGGCCAGTTGCCGAAATTCGAGGAAGACCTTTTTTCCACCTTCAAGGGCCAGGACGAAAAGCTGTACCTGATTCCGACGGCGGAAGTCCCGGTCACCAATCTGGTGCGGAATGAGATTGTGGATCTGGCCAACCTGCCGCTCAAGTTTGTCTGTCATACCCCCAGCTTTCGTTCCGAGGCGGGCTCCTACGGTCGCGACACACGGGGAATGATCAGGCAACACCAGTTTGACAAAGTGGAACTGGTGCATATCGTCCATCCGGAGCGCTCCTATCAGGCCCTCGAAGAACTCACCAGCCATGCGGAGAGCATCCTCAAGCGACTCGATTTGCCCTATCGAGTTGCCAGCCTATGCACTGGCGATATCGGGTTCGCAGCCGCCAAGACCTATGATCTTGAGGTCTGGTTGCCTGGACAAAATGCGTATCGTGAAATCTCGTCATGCAGCAACTGCGAGGCCTTTCAGGCGCGGCGCATGCAGGCACGCTATCGGGACGAGAAAGGCAAGCCGCAGCTCGTCCACACGCTCAATGGTTCCGGGCTGGCGGTGGGGCGTACCCTGGTTGCGATTCTGGAGAATTACCAGAACGCGGATGGGAGTGTGACGATCCCCGCAGTGTTGCGTGGTTATATGAGTGGACTGGAGCGGATCATCCCGCCAGGCAAGTAAAAGTCCGTCTGGACCGGCGTGAAGCCCGTGCCCAAAAGCAAAAAAACACCCGGATTGCGGGTGTTTGATTGGCGGAGAGGGTGGGATTCGAACCCACGGTAGGCTTACACCTACGCCTGATTTCGAGTCAGGTACATTCGACCACTCTGCCACCTCTCCGGCTTGAAAGCGTAGCGATCAATAAAAACTATTTTAGCAAATCGGCGTGCCGGCGCCCAGCGAAATTGTGGTCAAGCGCGCAGGAGTGCCGCAATATCCTGCAGTTCCCGGCGTAAAGCGGGCAGGGTGGACGTATCGGTGCCGGTATCGTCTGGGGCTTCAGCAACGGGGGCCGATTTGGTGGTCGCGCTGATGGATTCGTCAAGGCGATTGCGCGCCCCATTGATGGTGAAGCCCTGCTCGTACAGCAACTCGCGGATCCGCCGGATCAGCAGCACTTCATGATGCTGGTAGTAGCGGCGGTTACCCCTGCGCTTGACCGGCTTGAGCTGGGTAAATTCCTGTTCCCAATAACGTAACACGTGCGGCTTTACACCGCACAGATCACTGACTTCCCCAATGGTGAAGTAGCGTTTGGCGGGTATCGGGGGCAGCGCGCTGCCGTTCCCGCGGTCAGCCGTTCGCGGCCCGGCCATTGTAATGTGCCTCTACCATCGATTTGAGCTTCTGACTGGCGTGAAACGTGACGACGCGGCGCGCAGTAATCGGAATTTCTTCCCCGGTTTTTGGATTTCGCCCCGGACGTTGCGGCTTGTCGCGAAGCTGAAAGTTGCCGAAACCCGAAAGCTTGACGCTCTGGCCATTTTCAAGGGCGACCCGGATCTCTTCGAAAAACGTCTCCACCATGTCCTTGGCTTCACGCTTGTTGAGGCCGACCTTTTCGAACAGCAAATCTGCCAACTCTGCTTTGGTCAGTGTATTGGGGAGACCCCCCAGTGCGTCTGCAGCAGGCTCTGATGCGACGATTCCTTGCGTTTCTGGACTCATGTATGTACGGGCTACCTGAACCCGCCCCTCCGATTAGCCGCGCAATCTTGCCCGATGCTTTTCCACCGCCGCCTGCACCATTTTCTGGATGATCTGATCAGCTTCAGCATCTGTAAGTGTTTTCTCAGTATCTTGCATAACTACCCGGAATGCAAGGCTTTTTTCAGATTCAGCGAGGCCCGAATCGGGCTTGATCGGACGGAAATCGTCGAACAGGAAAACCTCTGTTACGCTTCTTGGAGCAGCGCCCTTGAGGGTTTGCATCACGGCCGCGCTGGGCGTGTCACATTCGAGAACGAGCGCAACATCCCGGGTCAATTGGGGGAACTTGGAGACGTCGTGATGCTGCACTACCGGGGTAGAACTGAGGGCTTCAATGGCTACTTCAAACAGGATCGGGGCGTTTGGCAGGCCAACCTTCTGCACCAGTCTGGGATGCAGTTCACCCAGATAACCAATGACGTCCGCCCCGTAGCGGATGGCCGCCGATCGACCGGGATGCAGCGCCGGATGAGGGGCGGCGGCAAACGTCAGTTGAACCGGACCAGCCAGCGCCTCCAAATCACCTTTGAGGTCGAAAAAATCGATGGACCGGACGCGAATTCCCCACTGGGGCGTGGCAGCTGAGCCGTAGGCGATCGCACCCACCACGCGCTGCTGGTCGAAGCCGGCGACCGAAAGCGGCCCGTCCACGACGGCAGGATTGCGACGAAACACACTGCCGATTTCAAACGCGCGTACGCGCTCCAGCTTGCGGTGGACATTATGGACGACGTTTGCCACGAGACCACCAAAGAGCGTCGAGCGCATCACACTCAGTTGGCTGGCGATGGGATTGAGGAGTCGAATCGGGTCTGAATTGCCGGCATAGTCTCGCTCCCATTCCGGATCGACGAAACTGTAATTGATGACTTCCTGAAAGTCGCGTTCTGCAAGGGTTAGCTTGTGCGACAGCAAGGAGCGCCGAGATTCGGCCGGCTGCTGCATCTGTGCCGGTGCCAACGGCGGGTGTGCGGGAATGTTCTCAAAGCCATGGATCCTGGCCACTTCTTCGATCAAATCCTCCTCGATGGCAAGGTCGAAACGGAAGGAGGGCGGCACGATCTCCAGACTTTCTCCGAGATCGCGAACGGGCATGCGCAGACGCTCGAACACCGCGAGCATGTCGGCTTTCTCAAGCGGGATGCCAATGACTTGTGTGCAGCGCTGGTAACGCATGGCCAGTGGCGATCGCGCCGGCAAGGCGAGGATTTGATCTTCCACCGGTCCAGCCTGACCGCCGCAGATATCCAGCACCAGGCGAGTAATGCGCTCGATATGTTCGACTGTTGTTGCAAAATCGACGCCACGCTCAAAACGATGGCCTGCTTCCGTCGTGAAGTTGAAGCGGCGCGCTCGGCCTTGAATCGATTCGGGCCACCAGAAGGCGGCTTCGATGAAGATATTGGTGGTCTCCAGCGTCACCGCGGTCGCATCTCCACCCATGATGCCAGCCAGAGCCTCGGCGCTGCCTTCTGTGGTGCTGCCATCCGCTATGACGCCGACCGATGCGTCCACCTCAACTGTTTGGCCATTGAGCAGGTGAACCTGCTCACCCGGTTTGCCCCAGCGTACGTTGAGCCTTCCACCGGCAATTTTGTCGGCATCGAAGATATGCGATGGCCTGCCCAGTTCGAGCATCACATAGTTGGAGATGTCGACAAGCGCGGAGATGGGGCGCTGGCCTGAGCGCTCCAGCCGTTCTTTCATCCAGCCAGGGGTTGGGGCTTTGGCATTGACCCCCTGAACAACCCGACCCGAGAATCGGCCGCACAGGTCCTTCGCGTGAACGGTAACCGGCAGCACAGTGCTGGAACTGGCCTGAACCGGTTCGAATGAAGGGAGGAGGAGGGGGGCACCGGTGAGTGCCGCCACCTCGCGCGCGACACCGAGTACGGACAGTGCATCGGCCCGGTTAGGCGTGAGCTTGATGGTGATCAGGCGGTCATCCAGATCCAGTACTTCCCGTACGCTCTTGCCGACTGGTGTGTCGCCCGACAAGGGCAGCAGCCCAGAATGATCATCTGACATGCCAAGTTCCCTGCTGGAACAGAGCATGCCCTGGCTTTCGACACCACGCATGGTGGCGCGCCGTATTTCAAAACGCTTGCCGTCCGGCCCGGGGGGCAACTGAGCCCCTACGAGCGCGCAGGGAACGATCATTCCGGTGGCCACATTGGGTGCGCCACAGACGATCGAAAGCGGCTGGCCGGCACCAACATCCACCTGACAGACGTTGAGGCGGTCGGCGTTGGGATGTCTGGCGAACGACAGGATTTTCCCGGCAACTACCCCGGTAAAGGGTGGAGCGGCAGGAGTGCTCTCTTCGACCTCCAGACCAGCCATTGTCAAGGCATGACAAAGCGCTTCGCTCGATAGCGAAGGATTGACCATGGAACGCAACCAGGATTCGGAAAACTTCATGGTCAGTCAGTTGAATTGCCGAAGAAAGCGCATGTCGCCATCAAAAAACAGGCGCAGGTCGTTGATGCCGTAGCGCAACATGGTCAGCCGTTCAATGCCGCAGCCAAACGCAAAGCCAATGTAGGTTGCTGGATCCAGACCCATGTTTCGCACTACCTGCGGATGGACCTGACCAGACCCGGAAACCTCAAGCCACTTGCCCTTCATGGGGCCGGTGGAAAAGGCAATGTCGATTTCCGCCGAGGGTTCCGTAAACGGGAAGTAGGACGGTCTAAAGCGCACATTGATTTCGCGATCCTCGAAGAAGGTGCGCATGAAATCAAGAAACACACCCTTGAGATCGGCAAAGCTGACGTCGCGGTCAATCCAGAGCCCCTCGACCTGATGAAACATCGGGGAGTGCGTGGCGTCCGAATCCACTCGGTAGGTCCTCCCAGGCGCGATTACCTTGATCGCCGGCATTGAAGGCTGACCCCTGTACCTCTCCACGTGCATGCGCGCGTGCCGGATCTGCATCGGACTGGTGTGGGTGCGCAGCAGAAGTTGCTTTCCTGAAGTGTCCTTGCCGTCCACGTAGAAGGTATCCTGCATCGACCGGGCGGGGTGATTCTCCGGGCTGTTCAAGGCAGTGAAGTTGAACCAGTCTGATTCGATTTCAGGGCCATCGGCGACTTCAAAGCCGATCGAATGAAATATTTGCTCAATGCGTGCCTGGCTGATGGAGACCGGATGCAGACCGCCGCGCGAGGCGGCGCGACCGGGCAGAGTGACATCCAGCGCTTCAGCCTTGAGCTTTTCTGCCAGCTTGGCCTCGGCGAGCTGCTCGCGTCTCTGCTGTAAAGCACTCTCGATGCTCGCTTTGGCCTCGTTGATCTGCTCTCCCGCTGCCTTGCGCTCTTCGGCAGGCAATTTTCCGAGCGACTTCAATTGCTCGGTCAGGGAGCCGGATTTGCCCAGATAGCGCGCTTTGGCATCTTCCAGTGCGGCGCTGTCACGCACCGAAGCGAAGAGTGCTTCGGCCTCCTGGATAAGGGTCTTCAGATCTGGCATATAGGGGCTGGGCCGCGGAGGTCTTCAACAAAAAAGGCTGCGTGTTTAAAGCGCAGCCTTTTGTTTCGACCCGTCGGCTTTAGGCAGCAGCGGTCTTGGCCTTCTCAACCAGCGCGGCGAACGCCGGCTTGTCCAATACTGCCAGATCCGCCAGTACCTTGCGATCGACCTCGATCGCGGCGCGCTTGAGGCTGTTCATGAAAACACTGTAGGTCATGCCGTGCTCACGCACTGCGGCATTGATACGTGCAATCCAGAGGGCACGAAAGACGCGCTTTTTGTTGCGACGGTCACGGTAGGCATACTGCCCAGCCTTCATGACCGCTTCCTTCGCTACCCGAAATACATTTCCCCGGCGACCGCGATAGCCTTTGGCTTCATCGAGGACCTTTTTGTGGCGCGCCCGCGCCGTGACACCGCGTTTGACTCGTGGCATGGTGAACTCCTAACTTGAATAAAAGAAAACCGTGAATGAGGCGATTTATGCGTAGGGCAGCATGCGAGCAACCGATTTCAGATCGGTCTCGAATACGCCTGTCGTACCGCGCAAATGACGCTTGTTCTTGGTGGTTTTCTTGGTCAGGATGTGCCGCTTGAACGCTTGGCCGCGTTTGACGGTGCCACCTGGACGGACGAAGAGGCGCTTTGCGGCGCTCTTCTTGGTTTTCATTTTTGGCATGACTACTCCTGTTTTTTGTCTCGCAAGGGAGCTTTCCAAAAAAGAAAGCATTTGATGGCCCTCCGACGACTTCTATCAAGTGCCTACCGCGCCCCGCACTTGTTGGGGTATTGCAAGAACTGTGGAATCAGGCAGCTGCCGGTGAAGGTTCAGCCTTCTTCTTGGCACCGGCTTCCTTTTTCTTCGGCCCCAGCATCATGACCAGCTGACGCCCTTCCAATTTGGGGAATTGCTCCACCTGAGCGTGCTCTTCGAGGTCAGACTTGACCCGTTCGAGCAACTGGAAACCGAACTCCTGGTGTGCCATTTCGCGGCCACGAAAGCGCAACGTCACCTTGGCCTTGTCACCCTCGCCAAGAAACTTGATCAGGTTACGCAGCTTGATCTGGTAATCGCCTTCATCGGTCATCGGCCGAAACTTGATTTCCTTGACCTGGATCTGCTTTTGCTTCAGCTTGGCTTCATGGGCGCGCTTCTGTTCCTGATAACGGAACTTGCCAAAATCCATGATGCGGCACACCGGTGGTTCGGCCTGAGGGGCAATTTCCACCAGATCCACTTCAGCCTCTTCCGCCTTCAGCAGGGCTTCGGCAATCGGGACGACACCCAACTGCTCGCCGTCAACACCGACCAGACGTACTTCGCGCACGGTGATTTCACCATTGATGCGCTGCGTTCTTTCCTGAGCTATTTAAATTTCTCCTTGAAAATCCGTAAAAAAACCAACCCGGCCGCCAACACTGCGGATCAAGCCTTGTTTTGCACTTCAGATTGAAGACGCTCAACCAACGCTGTCAGGGGCATTGAACCCAAGTCCTGATTGCCCCGGGCCCGGACGGCCACCGAACCTGCTGCCATTTCCTTGTCGCCGACGACAAGCTGATACGGCACTTTTTGCAGACTGTGTTCCCGGATTTTATACGAGATCTTCTCATTTCGCAAATCGGTATGTACCCTAAACCCGTGTTTTTTAAGGGTTTGTTGTATTTCCGTCGCGTAGGCGGCCTGAGCTTCCGTGATTGGTGAGATTACCGCCTGCACCGGACTCAACCAGAGCGGCAGCGCTCCGGCATGGTTCTCGATCAGGATACCGATGAAGCGCTCGAGTGAACCGACGATCGCTCGGTGCAGCATGACGGGAACGTGTCTGGCGTTGTCTTCGGCAACGTACTCTGCGCCGAGGCGCTCCGGCATGTTCGGGTCGACCTGCATGGTGCCGCATTGCCAGATGCGGCCCAGTGCGTCCTTGAGCGAGTATTCGATCTTCGGGCCGTAAAAAGCCCCTTCACCTTTCAGTTCTTCCCACTCGACGCCGCAGGCATCAAGCGCATCGGCGAGCGCCTTTTCTGCCTTGTCCCACGAGGCATCCGATCCGACACGCTTGGCGGGCCGGGTAGAAAGTTTGTAGATGATGTCGGTAAAACCGAAATCGCGGTAAACCGCTTGAAGCAAACGGGTAAAGGCCAGACATTCCGACTGGATCTGGTCTTCGGTGCAGAAAATGTGTCCGTCGTCCTGCGTGAAGCCACGCACGCGCATGATTCCGTGCAGAGACCCTGATGTTTCGTTACGGTGGCACTGGCCGAACTCGCCGTAGCGAAGAGGCAGATCACGATAAGAGTGCAGGCCGGAGTTGTACACCTGCACATGCCCCGGGCAATTCATTGGCTTGACGGCGTAGTCTCGGTTTTCGGAGGCCGTCGTGAACATGTTGTCCTTGTAGTTTTCCCAGTGGCCTGACCGTTCCCACAGGCGACGGTCGAGGATCTGCGGACACTTGACTTCCTGATAGCCGTTGTCCTGATAGACCTTGCGCATGTACTGCTCAACCTGCTGCCATAGGGTCCATCCTTTGGGGTGCCAAAAGACCAGCCCGGGCGCTTCCTCCTGCAGGTGAAACAGGTCAAGCTGAACGCCAAGTTTGCGGTGATCCCGCTTTTCGGCTTCCTCCAGCATGTGCAAATACTGTTCGAGATCTTCCTTCTTTGCCCAAGCAGTACCGTAAATGCGCTGCAGCATCTCGTTTCTCGAATCACCTCGCCAGTAGGCACCGGCAAGCTTCATCAATTTGAAATGCTTCAGTTTTCCTGTGGAGGGGACGTGCGGTCCGCGGCAAAGGTCGATGAACTTGCCTTCGCGATACAGGCCGATCGGCTGGTCCTGGGGGATAGAGGCGATGATTTCGGCCTTGTAGTGCTCGCCTAGGGATTTGAAAAACGCTACTGCCTCATCGCGCGTCCATTCTTCGCGGGTGACGACTTCGTCTTTCCTGGCCAATTCAGCCATTTTCCTTTCGATGGCAACCAGGTCATCCGGGGTAAACGGGCGCTTATAGGAAAAGTCGTAGTAAAAGCCGTTCTCGATCACCGGGCCGATGGTGACCTGCGCATCGGGAAACAGCTCCTTAACGGCGTAGGCGAGGAGATGGGCAGTGGAATGGCGAATCAGGTCAACGCCGTCGGCATCTTTTTCCGTCACGATTGCCAGCTGGACGTCGCGATCGATCAGATGGCTGGTGTCGACCAGTTTTCCCTCCACACGTCCTGCAAGCGCGGCCTTGGCCAGCCCGGCACCAATCGACGCTGCAACCTCGGCGACGGTCACCGGATTGTCGAAAGAGCGTTGAGATCCATCAGGGAGTGTTACGGCAACCATGTTTGACTCCAAGAAAACAAAAAAGGCGGGACTCTCGAGTCACGCCTTTTCATCATTCCAACACAACACCAAGGCACACTCAAGCGCGATGCACTACTCCGGTGGGGCAAGTCAGCGGTGTCATAACGCTCATCTTTCCGGAGATGCCTTAAAGTGTGATTGAAGAAATTGGTTGGCGCGATTGGATTCGAACCAACGACCCCTACCATGTCAAGGTAGTGCTCTAACCAACTGAGCTACGCGCCAATAAGCTACTTATTTTACCAGTGTTTGCATAGGTTCTCAATCGCGTCATGGAAAATCCCATCCATCAGGCCCGTCGAAGATTTGTGGCAACCGGCATCGGCCTGGCTGGGCTGGCAAGTGCGTGGCCCGGAACGGGGCTCTCCCAGCCAAAATCGCGCATCGGTTTTGCGTCGGTCACGCCGTCACTCGATGATGCTGTTCGCGTGCCGGCGGGCTATAGCGCAAGGGTGCTGCTGCGATGGGGAGAACCGGTCGGTTCCCTGGCCGGCTCTCCGGCATTCACGGCAGATGCATCAAGCAGTGCGGCTGATCAGGCGTTGCAGGCTGGCATGCACCACGACGGCATGACGTATTTTCCGATCAACGGTTCGAGCAACCATGGCTTGCTGGCCATCAATCACGAATATACCGATGAGCGGCTCCTGCACGGGAGCAGTAGCGTGGGCTGGGGTGTCGAGCAGGCACTCAAATCAATGGAAGCTGTTGGGGTCAGCGTGGTGGAGGTCGTGAAACGCGGCGATCGATGGCACATTGTCCGGCCATCTCGGTATGCACGCCGGATCAGCCTCTCCACGCCCATCGCGATCAGCGGGCCAGCCGCCGGAAACGCCCTGATGAAGACGGCACAGGACCCCCACGGTGTGCGGGTGCTGGGCACAATGATGAACTGTGCCAATGGGTGGACTCCCTGGGGTACCTACCTGACCTGCGAAGAAAACTTTCAGGCCTATTTTCCGGCCAGCGATCCGACCACGCTGACGTCTGCACAGAAACGCTATGGCATCGGAGGCAGGGGGTACGCGCATCACCAGTTTGACGCCAGATTTGATGCCTCCCGGACTCCTCAGGAGCCCCATCGATTTGGATGGGTAGTCGAAATCGACCCGTTCAAACCTGACGCGACGCCGGTCAAGCGCACGGCCATGGGACGCTTCAAACACGAGGCAGCCATACCGCATATCGGAACGGACCGGCGGGTGGCGTTCTACCTGAGCGACGATGAGCCTTTTGAATACTTCTACAAGTTTGTGACAGCCGAACCGCTGCCGGCACCTGCCACCCTGCGTGTTGGTGTCACATCACGGTGGAATGTGACATGCACTACATGAGCTCACATGCTGGACTGTGTGGTTCAGCAATGTGGCATATCACGACATTGG
>CAYUEG010000050.1:18812-24998 GCA_964443245.1 uncultured Burkholderiales bacterium
CCGCGGCACGCTGTATGTCGCGCGATTCGACTCGGGAGGGCAGGGCGTGTGGCTGCCTCTGGTCCACGGCACGGGCCCGCTGACATTGGCGAACGGCTTTGCCGACCAGGCATCGATTCTGGTGCACGCCAGGCTGGCAGCTGACGCCCTAGGCGCGACCACCATGGACCGGCCGGAAGGATGCGCCGTGGATGTCAATACACACGAGGTGTTTCTGGCATGCACCAACAACACCGCGAGAGGAACGGCGGGCGGCAGGAATGGAACAAATCCTGCCAATCCTCGTGCGAACAATTTCTTTGGTCACATTCTGCGCATGCGTGAGCAAGAAGACGCTGCCGGTGCGACCCAGTTCTCCTGGAGCCTGTTTCTACTGGGCGGCGATTCGAGCCAGGCTGACACTACATCCTCCGGCAGCAGCACAGCCAAACCCCCATCCAAGGCCGATGGCTTTGGCAGCCCGGACAATCTGTTCATGGATTCGGGGGGCTTGCTCTGGATCCAGACTGACATGTCCGGCAGTCTGATCGGGAAACCTCCTTATGCGAATCTGGGCAATAACCAAGTGCTGGCGGCCGATCCGATCAGCGGCGAAGTGCGCAGGTTTCTCACGGTTCCGCGTGGCGCAGAGGCGACTGGTTGTGTCCTGACCGCGGATCGCAAGACGATGTTCTTGAACATTCAGCACCCCGGGGAAGGCATGTCTTCGACCTGGCCCGATGGCGGCTTGCCCCGTTCAGCGACTGTCGTTGTCTCCAAGGACGATGGTGGCGTGATCGGCAGCTGACTTCTTGTCGAACCGTCACCCAGCCGGCCCTACATCAGCAGGTGCTCTCCGGCGTTGTCCTTGCCCAGGATCACGTAGTTGACCTTGCGAATGTCCATCAGGCGTGTGCCGCCAGCATACGAGACAGAGCTTTGCATATCCTCCTCCATCTCGGTCAGCGTATCGGCGAGGTTTCCCTTGATTGGCTCCAGGATACGCTTGCCTTCCACAAAGCTCTTGACGCCCTTGTTGAATTCGGAAGCCGAACCGTAATATTCCTTGTAGCGCTTGCCGTCCACTTCTACCGTGGTGCCGGGGGATTCTTCATGCCCGGCAAAGAGCGAGCCGATCATCACCATGGTGGCCCCGAAGCGAATCGATTTGGCGATGTCGCCATGTTCGCGGATGCCGCCGTCTGCAATGATCGGTTTGGTTGCCACACGCGCACACCACTTGAGCGCGGAGAGTTGCCACGCGCCGGTACCAAAGCCGGTTTTCATGCGCGTAATGCAGACCTTTCCTGGCCCGATGCCAATTTTTGTTGCATCAGCCCCCCAGTGTTCCAGGTCGATCACGCCTTCGGGGGTGCCGACATTGCCGGCGATCACAAATGCGTTAGGCAGTTTGTCCTTGATATGCGCGATCATTGCCTTGACCGAATTGGCGTGGCCATGCGCAATGTCGATGGTGATGTAGTCCGCCCCCAAACCCGACGAAGCCAGTTCGTCGACCGTTCTTGCATCCGCCTCCTTGACACCCAGCGAGAGGGACACATACAGGTTGCGCGCACGCATCGAGCGGGCAAACGCCACATTGTCGAGATCAAACCGGTGCATGATGTAGAAATAGCCATGCGTGGCGAGGAATACGGCGATGTTCTCGTCGACCACGGTCTTCATGTTTGCCGGGACCACCGGAATGCGAAACTTGCGCCCGCCAAACTCGACGCTGGGGTCGCATTCGCGCCTGCTTTCCACGACACAGCGACGTGGCAGCAGGAGGATGTTGTCGTAATCAAAAATTTCCATGACGGGGATCCTTCAAACAGTGGCGCGGCGGTCAAGGTTCGGAAATCACGCTGTCAATCAGGCGACGTGCAATCGACAGCCGGTGGGGCAGCTGTGGCAGGGCATCAAGGGAAAACCATTGTGCGTCCTCAATCTCGCCTTCCTGGGGTGTGATGTCACCGCTTTCCCAATCGGCCACATAGGCGATCATTAACGAATTCGGAAACGGCCAACCCTGGCTGGAGAAGTAGCGCAGGTTCCGTACCCGCACGCCTACTTCCTCGAACGCCTCGCGGTGAATGCACTCCTCAATGGATTCGGAGGGCTCTACGAAACCGGCCAATGCGCTATACATGCCGCGCGGAAAACGTCCGGAGCGGCCCAGCAGCAGTTGACGGCCCGAAGGCGTCTCGCGCTTGATCAGCACCATCATCGCCGGCGATATTTTGGGGTAGTAGGTCTCACCACAGTTGGGACACTTGCGCGATCTGCCGCCTTCAAATATCTCGGTTTCGGTCGCGCAGGCACCGCAGTAGCGGTGAGAGCGATCGAACTCGAGCATCTGGATGGCACGGCCGCCAATCGCCAACAGGTCATCGGGTAGCCGGTTGAACAGCATGCGCATGTTTTCCACCGCATGGGCCTCGGGCAAGTGGCGGCCCGGCATCAAGGGTGCGGCCCAGCAGGGTGTGTCGCCCAGCATGCCGACAAATCGGCGGCGCGCCGGGTCAATCAGCCCGACAACATCGACCGGCAACGGCAACATGGGTTCTGGCGAACCCTGATAGACCAAAAGATTGGAGCGCTCGAATACAAACCACAGGCCATCTTCGGACGCATCGACAGGCGCAGACCACAGCGGATTGAAGTGCTCGGGAAGCAACATGGTTCGAATCAGGGCAAACGTCGGAGATCAATCGTGGGCGCGGCCGAAACGAGGACGCCCGTTGGTAGAAGCTTAGTTGATACTGCTAGCGCGGCAGCCAGCGTGCATCGCGCGCTAGCTGCGCCACGGCGGCGAAGTTTAACAGGCCGCGTGAGAGTGCCTTCTTGAGCGCGATTTGCGCCAATTGGGCTGTCGCCAAGGCATCCCCGAGGGCCGCGTGACGGATCGCTACCTCCACGGAAAATCGTTCCAGCCAGTAATCGAGCGGCGCCTGGACCCGCTTTTCATCAAATAGCGCCGGCAAAACAGCGGCCAGATCAAGCCAGGGCAAGCCCAGTTTCAGGCCCAGCGCGGTCGATATACCGCGCTTCACAAAGGCTTCGTCAAACGGCGCGTGATAGGCGATCAAGGGAGCCTTGCCGGTAAATTGCAGGAAGCGGACAAGTGCCGTCGCAGGATCTTCCCCATGCAATTGCTCTGTATGACTAATTCCATGCACAACAATATTGGCCGTCTGACTCGCGGTCGCCTGGCGCAGGACCGCCTCAAAAGTGTCGTCAAGGCGAATCGTGAGGCCGGATAGACCTACTGCGCCAATGGAAAGCAGCGCGTCCTGGCGCGTGTCGAGGCCGCTGGTTTCAGTATCGAGCACGACAAAACGCATGTTCTGGATCGGCATCTCAGGCTGCGGTGGAACAATGGCCTGCCAGGACTGAATACGGGCCTGGAGCTCGGCCGGAAGACGGACACCCGGGTTGAACCAGTTGCGTAACAGCATCACAGGCCGTAGTCGAGCTTGATACGGCTTTGCAGTTTGCGCGCCTGCCGGAAGGCCTCGCGCAGGATCCGGCGGTCCAGTTCGTTCAGATGGGAAAGGTCTACCTGGTTGGGGGCACCGCCATCCTCCAGAGATTTGAACTGCTGTCTCAGGCGCAGCGTCTGGATGAAATGAAAGGCGTCGATCATTGCCTCCGTTTCCTGAAGCAACCCCGCCTGGTTGGCGGCCAGGCGCAGTCGCTGCCCGGTGTGGGAAGCCTGAATACTGCGCCCCAGTGCCAGTACCCGGGCCGCATCTACGAAGGGTCTTGCCCCTTGGCCCTTCAGGTCGATCCTGCCTGATTCAGGCAGGTCACCGAGGAATCCCAACGGCACAGTATTGGCGACAGCGTTGGTGGCCAGCATGCGAAGGAAACTCACGTGGTGCGGCGCTTCTCCGGCGAGCCAAAAGCTGAGCTGATCTGCCAGTTGCGTGGCCCCATGCAAGCCACGAAAGTCAAAGAAAACAGCGGCATTCAGCAGGGCATCCGGTGTCGGGCTGCGCAACCAACTGCCGAAGCACTGCTTCCACTCTGCCAGGCTGAGACACCATTTGGGGTTGCCTGCCATGATGTTGCCTTTGCACAGCGGGAACCCGATTTGGGCCAGCAGGGTGTTGACGCGATGGGCAAACGGCAGCAGTTCCGCACGCACGGTGTCGGCATCCATGCCCGCCTCAACCTCGAACACCAGCCCGTTGTCCTGATCCGTGCTGATGGTCTGCTCCATCCGTCCCTCGCTGCCCAGGGCAATCCAGCACCAGGTGAAGCGGCTCACATTAAGCTCTCTTTGTGCGAACAGGATGGCGCGCGCTGCAAGCTGGTCGTTGAGGGCAACGATCAACTGGGTCAGCTGGGCTACAGCCACACCCTGGGCGAGCATGTTCCGGGTAAGAGCTCGCACGTCACTGGCTGCTGCCGCCAGTGTCTTGATGTCCTCGGCGTGCCTGATTGCGCGGCTCACCTCGCGCATCCCGACACGCTGCAAGGAGAACAAGTCACGCTCCGAGATTACCCCCACAAGCCTGCCGCCCCGTGTGATCGGGACGTGCCGGATGGCGTGCCTGGCCATCAGCAGTGCTGCATCAAAGGCAGAGGCTGTTTCGTCCAGCGTGACCGGGTTCGGCGTCATCACCGTGCTGATTGCGTCATCCAGCGGCACGCCAGCCAGGACGACGCGGTCAATCACATCGCGTTCTGTAAAGATTCCAAGGGGCACATTCTCCCGGGAGGTGCAAACCATGGAACCGATGCGTTGCTTGTGCATGCTCTGTAGCACTTCACGCAGGGAAGCACTCGTCATGCACGTGATTGGATTACGGCGGATCAGCGTGGCGACAAGGCTGCTCATGTTCTGTCGCTCATGGGCCTCCTGATGCGCCTCCGCATGCAATTGACGATGCGATTCTTGCAACAAGTGGGCCACGCGCCGCGTGCAGAAGCTGGCAAACGGGGCGCTATCGTTGAGAAGCTGCTCGAACACCGTCTTGTCAAATTCGTAGCAGAACGTGTCGGTCGCAGCCACATATTTGTTGACGACTGCACGGCCTTCGATCAGCGCACCCAACGGAAACATTTCGCCCGCGGTCAAGGCCGTGATGTGCTCTGACCGGGCAGGATCAGCGGCCGCTTCGAAGCTTCGAACTTCGCCGCGTTGCACGAGAAACAGGGTGCTAGGCGGCCCGTCATCGCCCCAAAGCAAGCGCTCGCCACTGGCGTAGTACGTCATGCGGGCAGATCGGGCCAGCATTGCCACGTGCTCGCCGGACATGCCGGAGAAGGGGCTGTGCTGGCGAAAAAATCCTTCGACGCTTTTGGCCAGCAAGGGGGGCAGGGGTTGGGTTGCGGCCGCCATGGCAGATACTCTAGAACATGTCGGGCAGGCGCGTTTGACGCCGATCAAACCGGTTCGGGACTACCAGAACACCACCAACATGCGGATCGCCAGGACATAGAGGAAAAAGGCGAAGATGCGCCGCAAAATGACGACAGGCACCCGATGTGCCACGCGTGCCCCCACAGGAGCCATCCACACGCTGGCAATCACAATCCCGGCCAGGGCGGTGAGGTGGACAAATCCGACCGACGTTGCAGGTAGGTTGGGTACATTCCAGCCCGAAATCATGTATCCCACCAGGCCGATCGCGGCCATCGGTATGCCCAGGGTGGCACCGGTACCGATGGCGGTGCGGACCGGCACGCCGCAAAACACCATGAACGGCATGCTCAGGAACGTACCACCTGCCGAAACCAGGCCGCAGATCACGCCAATTGACCCGCCCACTGCCCACATGCCGAGCGGGCCCGGCAAGCCGCGGCCGGGGGTCGGCTTGCGGTTGATCAGTATCTGCGTCGCGCCGGCCAGCACAATGGCAGAGAAGGCCAATGCCAGGTGCCGCTGCGAGATCCAGCCGGTCGCCACGGTCGAGAGCAGGGTTCCGGCCACCATGCTGGGTGCCATGCGACGCACGATGCCGAAGTCAACCGCACCCAGCTTGTGATGCTCACGCACGCTCGAGGTTGCCGTAAACACGATCGATGCCATCGAGGTGCCGAGTGCAAGGTGCACGATGTGGTCAGGTGCAAACGCTTGCGCTGCGAAGAGAGCCGAGAGGATAGGCACCATCGTCATGCCGCCGCCAAGTCCCAGCAAGCCCGCCAGGAACCCGACCACCACGCCGGTCAGCAGGTAGCCAGCTAACCAGATCACCG
>CAYUEG010000051.1:0-14758 GCA_964443245.1 uncultured Burkholderiales bacterium
ATTGCCCAGCTTTACGAGCAGATCAACGCCCATTTTCCGACGCAAGGCTCCCTGGTTGCCGGGGCGATTGCCATGGGCGAAGCGGGCAAGGTAAGGGAAGCGCTTGGCCAACTCGATCAGATGGACCCGGCCGTCACGAAAAGCTTTCAGCCGTGGTGGGTGGCGCGGGGTTACCTGCTCAGCCTGGATGAGCCTCCATCGCACAGCCTGGCCGATCAGGCTTACCAGACGGCGATTGGCCTGACGGTTGATCCCAAGTTGAAGCGCTATCTGGAATCGGTGCGCCGAGATCTGCCGACCATCAAGCGATAGTTTTCGATCCTTCCAACGCAGCCCAAGTGCAACGATCCCTCGGCCGGTTGACGTTCGTCAATCCGCTCCCTCGCCACTGCGCGAGAATCACCATCAGGTTCCGCATCCCCTTGTGCGGAAGGAGGTCACGATGCAGCGCCGATCAATGCTCACCCTACTTGCGTTTGCACTGTGCAGCGCAAGCGCCATCGCGCAGACGGCGACACCCTCTGCCACCCCGGTAAAGCGGGAGATCATCCCCGGCTCGGAACTGATGACTTCGCAGGAGCGCGAGCGTTACCGCCAGCGCATTCGCGCCGCCAAGACCCCGGCCGAGGAGGAGAAGGTGCGCAGCGACCACACCGCGCAGATGCGCGAGCGGGCACGCGTGCGCGGCCTTGCGTTGCGCGAGCCGGAACCCCCCAAGCAGACAGGGGTCAAGCCATGAAGCGCCGTCTGCTCGCATCCGCCCTTGGCCTGTTGTGGGGGCTGGCTGCCATTCCCGCCTTCGCCGCAGGGGATGCCGCGCGCGGCGCGGCCCTGCATGCGGCTTGCCTGGGCTGCCACGGCACGGAGCTCTATGTGCCGGGGCGCGCCAAGGTGAAATCACTTTCGGCGCTCAGGAAAGAGGTGGATCGCTGGAACGACCGCTACAACCCCAAGTTCACCAAACAGGAACTGGAAGACCTGGTGGCCTACCTGAACCAGGATTTCTACCGCTTCACGAAATAGGCCGGCCGGGACGGGCATTGGCCTGAAACCGTTGGTGGGAGCGCCTCTCCGCCCATCCACCCTGCATGGCTTCAGGCTGCCGCCAGCAGATGCGCCCGCAGGTGGGGGATCACCGATTCCGGGCAATCCTCGGTGAAGAAGAGTTTGCCTTTCGGCACTTCCACCACTTTGGTGGCACCGGGAATCGTGGCTTTCAGCCAGTGTGCCCACTTGACGTCAAAGAAGATGTCTTCCAGCGCCCAGAGGATGAGGGTGGGCACCTTCAGGGCGCGCAGCTTCGGTTCGATGGCCACTGTCTGCGCCGCATCGAAGCTGGCCCAGTAGCGGTTGAAGTTGGCCTTGCGCTCGGGCGTGGAGACGATCGGCGCGAAGTAGAGCTGCAGGATCTCGTCCGTGAGAATCTCCGGGCGCACATAGGAGCGTGCCAGGCGCTGGCGGCCGAGCGCGGGGTCGGTGCCAAAGCTGCCGTAGACATCCGCCAGCCGCCCTGCGCGGGCGAGTTCCAGCGCGGGGCCGATCTGCTCCGGCGGCCAGTTGTCGTGGGTGTCGCAGTTGGTGAGCGTCAGGCTCGCCAGGCGGTGCGGTTGCTGGCAGGCGAAGAGCTGGCAGATGGCGCCGCCACTGTCGTTGCCGATCAGGTCAATCCGCTCGATGCCGAGCGCATCGAGAAACTCGCCGATCATGCGCGCCTGCGCGGTGAAGGAGACATCCTGATCCGGCGCAATCTCGGTGTAGCCCAGGCCCATCAGGTCCAATGCAATGCAGCGGCGCAGATCGCGCACGCCGCCCATCACGTGGCGCCAGTGAAAGCCGTTGAGCGGCACGCCGTGGATGAACAAGGCCACCGGGCCTGCGCCCTGCTCCACATAGGCAATGCGGCCAGAAGGGGTGGAGACAAAGCGCCGCTGCGCGTGAAAGCTGGCGACATCCATAAGGCGAACTCCAGATCAAACGAGGAGCCCCGATGGTAGGCAGCGAAGGCGGCGGTGCGCTATCAGGAACTTGCGCGGTTGATCAAAGGCGGCGCCAGGCGCAGGCGCGAAGGTGCCATGCCGAACAGGCTGCGAAAGCGGCTGCTGAAATGGCTGTGGCTGGAGAAGCCGTGTTCGAGCGCAATCGGGGTGAGGTCAGCGCCGCTCTGCAGCACCGCGGGCAACGCAGCGGCCAGGCGGCAGCGCAGCAAATACTGGTGAATCGGCACGCCGACTTCAGCGCGAAACAGGCGCGCCAGATGAAAACGCGAAGCATGCACCTGCCGGGCCAGCTCGGCCAGGTTCCAGTCACGCGCCGGCTCCTGCGCCAATGCCTGCTTGACCGCCTCCACCTGGCGCCGGTGGCGCTGGTGCGTGGCGCTGCGCCGCCGGTAGCGTTCACCGGCCTGGCTGGCTCCGATGGCGGCATCGAGCAAGGCCATGCTGCCCTCTTCAATCGCCAGGGGTGATGGGGCGGACCCGGCCTGTGGCGCAGCCAGGAGCCGCCGCGCAAGCAGGCTGCGCGCCAGCATGGCGCGGGGTGGCAGCAGTGCCTGATCCGCCAGGCCAGCCGCAGCCGGCAAGCCCTGCCCGGCGGGAGGATGAAAGGCAAACGAGAGCGCGGTGTCACCCACCGCACCCGGAAAACTGAGCCGATAGGGCTGCTGGCGGCGCATCAGCACGGCATGGTTGGCATTGGCAATGAAGTGGCGGCGCGGTCCGTCGTGCCGCGCAAACAGGCCCGTCAGCGGCAGCACCAGCACATCCTGCTCCGGCGCCTGCAGGTCGCCGCAGGCTTCATCGCGCGGCCGGCAGACGATGTGGCGGATCGTCAGCGAGGCACTTTCAAACACGGTGCGGCGCTGGATCGGGTCAGTTTCCAACAGGGTCACTCTGGATGGTCGAGGGGCGGGTGCGGCAACGCGCAGCCGAGGTGCCATGTTAACGCCGAGGCCCGCATTCCACCGCGCGTGAACCCCGCCGGTGGTAGGCTTCGGGCTTGGCCAATTTGGCCCATTACCCGGTCTTCCCTCCCCTTTTCATGACTTCCGTCGATTCCTTTCTTACCCTGCAGGAAATTGTGGTCGCCGCGCGCGCCAAACTCGCTCCCGGCCCCTGGGCCTATCTGGCCGGCGGCACCGAAACCGAAACCACGCTGCGCCGCAACCGCCACGCGCTCGATACCATCGCCTTTCGTCCGCGCGTGCTCAACGATGTGCGGCATGTCGACACCTCTGCCACCTTTCTCGGCCACAAGGTGCGCCTGCCGGTGATGCTGGCGCCGGTGGGCGGCATGGAATCGTTTGTCGAAGGCGGCGCCGCTTCGGCGGCCAAGGCGGCTGCCGAATTCGGCATTGCGCAGATGCTCTCCTCCGTCTGCATGCCGGGGCTCGAAGCCACCGCTGCCGCCGCCGACAACCTGCGCACCTTTCAGCTCTATGTGCGCGGCGACGATGCCTGGGTGGATGACTACGTGCACCGCGCCAAGGCACATGGCTACAAGGCCTTCTGCCTGACGGTGGACAGCGCCTATTACAGCCGGCGCGAACGCGACATCATCGGCCGCTTTGCCAAGCCCTGGCGCCCGGTGGACAACGAGGGCATGGGGTATCAGTCAGCGCTGTCGTGGCGCGAAGTGGCGCGCCTGCGCAAGGTGTGCGACCTGCCGATCATCCTCAAGGGCATTGCCACGGCCGAAGATGCGCAGATCGCCATCGACCACGGCGTCGATGTGGTGTATGTCTCGAACCACGGCGGGCGCCAGCTCGACCACGGCCTGGGCAGCGCCGCGGTGTTGCCCGAAGTGGTGGCCGCAGTGAAGGGCCGCGCCGAGGTGTGGATTGATGGCGGCTTCATGCGCGGCTCGGACGTGGTGAAGGCGATCGCACTCGGCGCCACCACCGTAGGGCTGGGGCGCTTCATGTGCCTGGGGCTGGCGGCAGCGGGCGTGCCGGGCCTGGTGCGCGCGCTCACCTTGCTGGAAGAAGAAATCCGCCTGTGCCTGGGCATGCTGGGTGTGACCCACTACAGCCAGCTCACGCCACGGCATGTAACCAGCGGGCCGGCCGTGCACAACCCGCATGTGCTCAGCGCCTTTCCCTTGCTTGATTCGTAACCCTGCTGGCCGGCGAGGCCTGCCCATTCCATTTCAATACAGGAGACATCAGCATGACCAAAGCTTCATGGGTATTCAACCTGAAAGACGATCCGCGCGGCATTGCGCGCATTCTCGGGCCGGGCCTCTCGACGAAAGTCTTCCCCGGCGAACAGGTCATGCTCTCGGTGGTGAGCATCGAGCCGCATGCGCAGGGCTCGATCCACAGCCACCCGGAAGAGCAGTGGGGCGTGCTGCTTGAAGGTAGCTGCGTGCGCATCCAGAACGGCGAAGAGATCGCCTGCGAAGTGGGCGACTTCTGGTGTTCGCCCGGCGGCTCGGTGCACGGCATCCGCGCCGGCGCACAAGGTTGCAAGGTGCTGGACATCTTCAGCCCGCCGCGCGAGGAATACAAGAAGGCCGGTTCGGGCTTCGGGGCGGCCAAGGTCACGGCCTGATGGAAACGCTGTTGCCGGTGGCAGGGCGCGTGGCCGCGCTCCTGAAGCAGCGCAAAGAGACCATTGCGGTGGCCGAATCCTCCGCTGGCGGTTTGCTCGCTGCTTCGCTGCTGGCGATTCCGGGTGCCTCGGCCTATTTTCTCGCCGGTGCCGTGGTCTATACCAAACCGGCGCGCACGCTGCTCATGGGCATTACGGATGAGCAGATGCGCGGCATGCGCTCTTCTTCCGAACCCTATGCGCTGCTCCTGGCGCGTACGTCGCGCGAACGCTATGCCACCACCTGGGGGCTGGCCGAAACCGGTGCCAGCGGGCCTTCGGGCAACCGCTATGGCGATGCGGCCGGCCACACCTGCGTGGCAGTGAGCGGGCCGTTCGAAAAAGTGCGGACGCTGGAAACCGGCCATGGCGACCGCCTGGCCAACATGCGCGCCTTTACCCTCGCGGCGCTGCTGCTGCTCGAAGAAGCGCTGGCAGCAAGTTAAAGCGGGTTGAAAGCGGCTTGACCTGCGCGCAGGCCGACACGCAGGCCACTTAGGGCCTGTCGGGTGGCGCGGCGTGGTCGGCTGCCGCCACCACGCGCGCGTGGCGCTCGAAGGTCAGATACGACCAGGCCCATTCGAACATCACGACCACACGGGCGCGAAAATCGATCAGGAAAAAGATGTGCACGAAGAGCCAGAACAGCCACGCCGGCAACCCTGAAAGCTTGACCGGCCCGATCTGCACCACGGCCGCATGCCGGCCAATCGTGGCGAGCGCGCCCACATCCTGAAAGCGGAACGGCTTGCGCGGTGCGCCGGCCAGGCTGGCGCGGATGTTGGCGGCTGCACAGGCGCCCATCTGCTTGGCGCCGGGTGCCGTGCCCGGCACGGGCTTGCCATCGGTGACGATGCTGGCCAGATCGCCGATCACGAACACCTTGTCATGCCCGGGCACCGAGAGATCCGGGGCCACCAGCACCCGACCAGCGCGGTCGAGCGGCGCCCCCAGGCTTTTGCCCAGCGGTGAAGCGGCCACGCCGGCCGCCCAGATCACCGTGCCGGCGCGCAGCTTCTCCGCGCCTTCCAGCGTGACCCCTTCCGCGTCGATGCCGGTCACGCGCGAGCCGGTGCGCACTTCGACGCCGAGGCGCACCAGCTGCTGCCGCGCTTTCTCGGAAAGATCGGGCGCATAGGGCGGCAGCACGCGGTCGGCCCCTTCGAGCAGCACCACGCGCGCCGCACGCGGATCGATGCGGCGAAACTCGGTGGGCAGGGTCTGGTGGGCGATCTCGGCCAGCGTGCCGGCCATTTCCACGCCGGTGGCGCCGGCACCGATCACGGCGAAGGTGAGCCAGCGGCTGCGCGCCGCCTGGTCTGCCTCGCGTTCGGCCCGCTCGTAGGCCAGCAGGATGCGCTTGCGGATCTCGAACGCATCGGCCAGGGTCTTTAAGCCCGGGGCAAATGCCGCCCATTCGTCATGGCCGAAATAACTGTGGGTGGCACCGCTGGCCACCACCAGATAGTCGTAGGCCAACGCCCCGCCGGCCGCGCACTGGATGCTGCTGTTCGAAGGGTCGATGGCCACCACCTCGTCCAGCAGGACTGTGAGGTTGCGCTGGCGCGCGAGGATGTGGCGGATCGGCGCGGCGATCGACGGGGCGGACAGGCCGGCCGTGGCCACCTGATACAACAGCGGCTGGAACAGGTGGTGGTTGCTCCTGTCGATCAGCGTGATGCGCACCGGCGCACGCGCCAGATCCCGGGCGGTGCGCAGGCCGCCAAAGCCGCCACCGATGATCACCACATGGGGTGCGGCCGTCATCGCCCGGTGCTCAGTCCTTGCCGTCCACCTTGCCGAGGAAGGCCTCGATCACGCCCGGCGGCGATTTGACGACATGCTGGGGCGTCGGGAAGGCGCCGGAACGCACTTCCTCGACAAACTCCTTGAACCCGGCCACGCGCTCGGCCTGCATCTCCTGCTTCATCTTGTACAGGTTGCGGTATTGCTTGGAATGGCGCGGATACGGCGGCGCGAGGTTGCCGAGAATGTCGTCGGCAAACAGGAACTGGATGTCGCCACCGCCACCCGAGCCGATCGAGGAGGTGAGGAGCGTGGTGCGCTTGCTGATCTCGGCCAGCAGTTCGGCGGGAATCACTTCCACTTCGACCGCCCAGGCGCCCGCGGCTTCGAGCTTCTTGATTTCCTGGAAGATCCAGAGCGCTTCCTCGAGGGTCTTGCCGACGGCGCGCAGGCCGCCCGTCCAGGTACTTCTGCGCGGCACCAGGCCGGCGTGGCCTTCGACCGGAATGCCGGCCTCGGTGGCGGCCGCCACCAGGCGTGGCGACCACTGGCACATGATGCCGTCCGCGCCCAGGTCCATGGCCTGATAGCCGATGCGCACCGCTTCGGCTTCGGTGGCTGCCGCCGTCAGGGGCACCGAGAACGACATGAAGGTATGCGGCGCAGCCTTGCGGATTTCCGCTGCCAGCGTGGTGGACTGGCGCGGATCGAAGCGCACCTTCAGGGTGTCGATGCCGGCCTCCTCGGCCGCAGCGGCTTCCTCCGGCGAGAACGGCAGCGTTTCGGTGAGCACGCGCTTGCCCTTGATGTCGCGCAGGTCCTTGACGGTGTAGTTGCGCATGCCGTAGTGGCCGCCGCCCGACATCACGCGTTTCAGGCCGCGCTGGGCTGCGTCGCGCGGGGGAATGCCGCCGTCACCGGTGGTATGGGTTGCCATGGATGGAGATCTCCTTCAACGTGCTGGAACAAGGACGGCCGGGACGGCCGCTACCGGAATCGTGCAACTTTAAACGAGCCGGGCGAGTAAGATGGTTCCAGACCAACCGACCGCGCAAAGCGGCTTTCCTTTTCGAGGAGACAACATGACTGCACCCCGTTCCCACCCCTTCACCCTGCGGCGCGCTGCTCGCACACTGCGCAGCGCCGCACTGGGTCTGGCCAGCGCCACGGCCACGGCGCTCGCCGCCGTGCTGGTCACGGCACCGGCCGCGCTCGCGCAGCCGTATCCGAACAAGCCGATCAAGATCATCGTGCCGTTCCCGGCCGGCGGCACCACCGACATTGCCGCGCGCCTGGTAGCGCAGAAGATGAGCGAATCGATGGGCCAGCCGGTCACGGTGGAAAACCGCGGCGGTGCCGGCGGCTCGCTCGGGGCCGATGCGGTGGCCAAGTCACCGCCGGATGGCTACACCATCCTGATGCACAACATCACCTTTCCGCTGGCCTCGATCTCCCTCGGCCTGGCCGGCCGCGCACCGTACAACATCGACACCGATTTTGCGGCGATCTCCAACGTGGTCAACGTGCCGCTGGTGATCACCGCCCATCCTTCGGTGCCGGTAAACAATGTCAGGGACCTGGTGGCCCTCTTGGTACGCGACAAGAGCCTGCAATACAACTACGGCTCCACCGGCCCGGGTTCCTTCATGCATGTGGTGGGCGAGGCGCTCAAGCGTGAAGGCAAGTTCGAGATGACGCACATCCCCTTCAAGGGCGCCGCGCCAATGAAGCTGGAACTGCTGGCCGGGCGCGTGCAGATCGGCGGCGACCAGATTTCCTCCTCCCTGGCCGAGATCCGCTCGGGCAAGCTGAAAGCGCTGGCCACCAACTCGACCACGCGCGTGCCGGCCCTGCCGGATGTGCCGACGGTACGTGAACTGGGCTTTCCGATGATCGAGGCCAACGGCTGGAACGGCCTGTTCGCGCCTGCAAAAACCCCGCGCGAGATCATCGAGCGCCTGCAGCGCGAAGTGGCCGCCGCCGTGCGCCAGCCGGATCTGGTCAAACGCTTTACCGACATTGCCGCCGAGCCTTCGGGTTCCACTTCGGCCGAGCTGGAAGCGACGCTCAAGGGCCAGCTGGCGCAGTTCCGGCCGATCCTCACCGAGATCAAGCCGAGCATGGATTGAAGCGGGCAGCGGCGGGCGCGATCGACGTTGCGAACGTCGATCGGGTCCGCCTTCAGGTGAGCTGCTGTACCGCCATCACCCGCTGCACGGCCGGGCGCTCGGCCATGCGCTGCATCAGCGCGTGCAGCTTGGGAAACTGCGCAGTGGAAATCTCGTAGCCCTTGAGCCAGCGCGCCAGGGTGAAGAGATAGGGGTCGGCCACCGAGTAGGCCTCGCCCATCACCCACGGACCCTTAAGCATCTCGCGCTCGATCATGGCGAAACAGTCGGTCATGTTCTGCGGCGCCTTCCTGATCATCGATTCGATGCCGGCAGCGTCGTCGCTCCAGCGATAGGCGCGGCGCAGGTGGGCATGGGCCACATGCACGGTGGAGCACAGGTAGCTGTTGAACGCCTGCATCTGCGCCAGGGCAAACGGATCGGCCAGCGGTGCCAGCTGCATGGCCGGAAAGGTTTGCGCCACGTAGAGCAGGATGGCAGGCGTCTCGGTCAGGATGCCACGCTCGGTCACCAGCGCCGGCACGCGCCCCTTGGGGTTGATCGCGAGGAAGGCCGGCTTCAATTGCTCTTCCGCAGCAAAGTCGATGCGTACCGCTTCATACGATGCGCCGGCTTCTTCGAGTGCGATGTGGGAGGCCAGCGCGCACGAGCCGGGGGAATAGAACAGTTTGAGCATGGCATCTCCTTGGGAGCAGGGTGCAACCGGTCCGGGCATGAAACCAGGTATGGGCCGGAAAGCGTTGGTGGGAGCGGGTTTCAGCGATTCTTCAGGGTATGGCGGGAAGGCGGGTGACGGCGAGGCGGAGCAAGGGCGAACGCGTGCGCGCGGATTGGTGCCCTCACTGCGGCTTCCTGGCGAAAAAGAAGAACAGCGAACCTACGCCGACCAGCGCAGCCAGCAGGGTGAAGCCGGCGCGGTAGTCGCCCGTGAGATCGGCCATCACGGCCGCCAGTATCGGGCCGCCGACCTGGCCGATCACGATCACCAGGGACGAAATGCCCATGATCATGCCGATCGAGCGGCTGCCGAAATAATCGGCGCGAATCGCCTGCATCATCGGCCCGCGCAGGCCCCATGCGGTGCCGTGGATCACGGCAAAGGCGGCGAGCATCACGGCGCCGGTGGCGTAGGTCAGCAGCAACAGGCCGACCATGTGGCCGAGCATGCAGAAGGCGGCGATGCGGCGCTTCTCGAAGCGGTCCCCGATCACGCTGCCCAGCAGCACCCCCACCACCTGCGAGACGGTGGTGATGGTGATGAAGATCGACGCCTGCGCCACGCTGTAGCCGAGCGATTCCTTCATGTGGGTGATGGCATGCACGTTGACCGCATAGACGATCAGGAGGGCAAACGCATGCCCCAGCGAGATGAGCCAGAACGCCCAGGTGCGCAGGGCTTCGCCGGTGGAGAATTCGCGCGGCGGCGCGGCGACGGTGCCCTCGGCCGAAACGGCAGGGGGCAGGCCATCGACCATTTCGCCATGCTCTTCCGGCCGGCTGCGAAACACGGACGAAAGCGGCCAGCCGGTGGCGAGGATCAGGAGGCCGGAGCCGAGTGCCGTGGCGCGCCAGCCGAAGGTCTGCATCGACCACGCCACCACCGGCACGAATACCCCACCCAGCGCCAGGCCCAGCGTGATGTAGGAGAGCGCGCGGGCGCGGTAGCGATCGAACCAGCGGATCACCGAGACGTTGAGCGGAAAGTAGCCGCACAGGCTGGCACCGAAGGAGATCACGATGATCGCGGCGTAGAAGCCGGTGAGCGTATTGATGGTGCTGAGCAGGCAGAAGCCGAGCCCGAAAATCACCACGCCGATGCGGATCATGCCGCGCGGGCCGAAGCGGTCGATGATCCAGCCCAGCAGGGGCCCGAGGATCGCCGCCTCCATCGGCTGCAGCGCGGCGGCGCCGGAAAGCGCGGTCTTGCTCCAGCCGAACTCGTCCGTCAGCACCGCGAAGTAGGCACCAAAGGCATGGTGCAGCAGCCCGGCCTGCAGAAACTGGATCAGGCAGGCGGCGGTGACCATGCGCCAGCCGTAGAACGGCTTGTGCCCGGAGGAATCAAACAAGCGTGGAAACATGCGAGACGCCATTATAGGGAGGCGCCGCAGGCGGACATCGCGGGGAAAGCACGCCGGGCAAATCGCGTAAGCTTGTCGCACCTCGGCCTCTCCGCCGTGCATCGCCTGACCCTGCCTGTATTGCAGCCTGTATTGCAGCCCGTATCACTGCCAGCACCATCGTCCGTTCTGCCCGTCCGTTCTTCCCCTCCCCTCTTTCCGCCCCCCGCCATCATGACCCTCGCCCTCGACCCCGCCCATGTGATCACGTCCGCGGCCACGCTCGAAGCGTTGTACGGTGCGCCCAACCCCAACTCGCTGGCCAAGGAAGTGCCGTTCCTGCACCCGCACTACCGGGCGTTTCTGGAGGCGGCACCGTTCGTCTCGATCGCCACGGTCGGCCCGGGCGGCATGGATTGCTCGCCACGCGGCGATGCCCCCGGCTTCGTGCGCGCCCATGACGAGAAGACGGTGATGATCCCGGACCGGCGCGGCAACAACCGCATCGATACGCTGAAGAACCTGGTGGCCGATCCGCGCATCGGCCTGCTGTTCCTGATCCCCGGGGTCGGCGAAACGCTGCGCATCAATGGCCGCGCCCGCATCTGCATCGACCCGGCACTGCTGGCCCGCTTCGCGGTGGACGACAAGCCGCCGCGCAGCGTGATCGTGGTGGACATCGACACGGTGTACTTCCAGTGTTCGCGGGCGCTGGTGCGCTCGCGCCTCTGGGATGCCGCCGCGCAGGTTACGCGCAGCGCGCTGCCCAGCACCGGCACCCTGATTGCCGATATTGGCAAGGGTGGATTTGATGGCGCGCAGTACGACCGCGAGCTCGACCAGCGCGTGGCCGAGACCCTGTACTGAACCCGCCCTGCGGAACCGGTTCTTGACCCGCAAGGCTGCCCCCGGATCCCTTGGCGTGGTGCTCGCACTGGGCACGACGCAGACGCTGGCGTGGGCCTCCTCCACCTACCTGCCCGCCATCCTCGCCACGCCGATGGCGCGCGACCTGGGCATTTCGCGCGCCACCGTGTTCGCGGCCTTTTCGGTCTCGCTGCTGGTGATGGCCGCGGCCGGGCCGGCAGTGGGACGCGCGATCGACAAGGCAGGCGGGCGGCACATGCTGATGGTGTCGAACGTGGTGCTGGCCATGGGCCTGGCGTTGCTGGGCAGCACGCAGAACCTGGCCATGCTGTTCGCGGCCTGGTGCATTCTGGGTGCCGGCATGGCGATGGGCCTTTACGACGCCGCGTTCGCGGCACTGGTGCGCCTGTATGGCCAGGACGCGCGCAAGCCGATTACCGGCATCACGCTGATTGCCGGCTTTGCCAGCACCGTGGGTTGGCCACTCTCGGCTTATCTGGACGCGCAGATCGGCTGGCGTGGCGCCTGCTTCGTGTGGGCCGCCCTGCACCTTGTACTGGCGCTGCCGATGAACTGGCGCCTGATACCCGCAGTATCCGCGCCACCTCCAGAGCCAGCCGGTGCGGCGCCCGAAGCGGGCGCAGATGCGCAGGGTGCGGCCAAGGCAGCGCCGGCCTCCGCCAGCCTGGCCGGCAAGGTGCACGCCGCCGAAACCGTTGCCCGGCGCAGCGCGCAGCGCCGCACGCAGTTCTTCTGGCTCGGTGTGTATTTCGCCACCACCGCGTTCGTCACCTCAGCCTACGCCGCCCACTTGCCCGGGCTGCTCACGGCGATGGGCGCGGGTGCGGCCGGAGCCGTGCTCGCCGCCTCCCTGCTGGGGCCGGCGCAGGTGGCCGCACGTCTGGCCGAATTCGGCGTGATCAGCCGGTTTCACGTACATGCCCTCACCACGGCGCGTGCGGCGACGGCACTGCACCCGCTGGCGGTGGTGGTGCTGCTCCTCTTTACAGCCGTTTCGGCGGGCGCACCGGGATGGGCCGTGGCCACGGCAGCGGTATTCGCCGTGCTGCACGGCGCCGGCAACGGCATGATCACCATCGCCAAGGGCACGCTGCCGCTGGCGCTGTTCGGCTCGGCCGGCTATGGCCTCACGCAAGGCTGGCTGGGGGTGGGTGCGCGGATTACCCAGGCGGCCGCGCCCTACGCCTCCGGCCTGGTGCTGGAAGTGTTGGGCGGACGCGCCTTTCTCTGGCTCTCCGGGGTGATCGCCGCCCTCTCGCTGGGCTCGCTGTACATGCTGCGGCCACCCGCAGTGGAGCAGGAGTAGGGACGGGCTGCCCTTCTGGCGCAGCACCGCCCGGCACAGGCCGCCGCAACGTCGATCAACCGGGGTAACATGCGCGCACCTCCTGTTCCTTCCTGACTTCGATGCGGAGCATGGTGTTGCGGCACTTCCTTTCCTGCGCATTGGCCTGTGTGCTGTGCTTGCCGGCGTGGCACGCGCAGGCCGCCCGGGACCCGTATCCCGAAGGCCTGAAAGCCTACCGCGCCGGCCAGTACACCAAAGCCTACAAGACCCTCCTGCCACTGGCGCGCAAGAAGGATCCGCGCGCCATGTATCTGGTGGGCGTGATGTACGAAGCGGGGCGCGGCGTGCCGCAGGACGACCCCACTGCCGCCGGCTGGCTGGAAGGCTCGGCCCGGGCCGGCAATGCGTCAGCCCAGTATCTGCTGGCCCGCATGACGATCGAAGGGCGTGGTGTCGAGAAGAGCCGCGACAAGGGCGTGGCGCTGTTGCGCGCGGCCGCCGAGCAAGGGCACAAGGAATCTGTGGCGCTGCTGGCCAGACTGGGAGCGGGCCCGGCACCGGACGCCGCTTCGGGCGCAACCGCTGCAACGGCTGCGAAGGCAGCCCCTGCAACCACCACAGCGGCAGCAGCGACAACCCCGGCCGCGCCCGCCACCACGGCACCAGGCGGCAGCGCCTCTGCAGCTGGCGCCTCACCCGCCAGCACCTCACCGCTGGAGAAGCCGATCGCGGTGATCTTTGCCCGCTATGACCGCAAGGCGGCACAGGCGGCGCTGACGGCCTTCGGCGCTCTCCTGCAGCGCGGTGCCCAGACGGACGGCACCGAAGCGCGCCGGACCCTGCCCCAGTTGGCGCCGGACGTGGCGCGGCAGTTGTGGCATGCCGAGTCCGTGGGGGATGTGGAGACGGTGCGCCTGGCCACGCAGATCGCCCGTGAACAGCGCGTCCCGCTGGCCGCGCTGGTGAAGGAGCTGACCCAGTCCGGCACGCCGGAAGCGCTGGGTGTGGCCGGTCTCCTTGAAGGCCTGCCCGCGCCGGACCTCGCGGTGCGCCCCGGCTGCGCCACCACGATCCGCGCTGCCCGCGCCGACTTTGCGTTCGCCTGGTTTCAGGGCGCGCGCTGCATTGCCAACGAGAATCCGCGCCAGGCCAGCGACTGGATGCGCGCCGCCGCCGCGGCCGGCCACGCCGGGGCGCAGGAGTCGGTGGGCCGCGCCTGCGTGGAAGCCGATCCGCCGCGCTGGGCCTGCGCCAGGGAATGGCTGGGGCGTGCGGCTGAAGCGGGCCGCCCGTCCGCCATGCCCGTCCTCGGTTGGGCGCTGACCAGCCAACCCAATCCGTCGGAGAGCGATCTGCGCATCGCCATCAAATGGTATGAGCAGGCGGCGAGCAGCGGCGATACCTTCGCCATGAACAATCTGGCAGCGCTGTTCGAACGTGGCCCGGCGGACGTGCGCGATCTGGCGCGTGCGCGCCAGTGGTATGCCCGGGGCGCGCAGGCCGGCTTTGCGCCGGCGCAGTTCAATCTGGGCCGCATGCTGGCGGCGGGCCTGGGAGGCACGGCGGATCGCCCGGCGGCCACCGAATGGCTGCGCAAGGCCGACGCCGCCGGGATTGTGGAAGCGCGCGCCGCTCTGGAACAGCTGACGCGCTGAACCGGAGCGTGGCTCAGCGCCTGGCGGGCGGGGCGCAAAAGCGGCGAATCCGCGCCGCATCCACCCGGTGGGCACGCAGGTAGGTGCTGTGCCGGAACGACGATTGCACGCCGACGATCATCAACATGCGCAGATCGTTCTGGCGGCACACCGCCCACACTGCCGCGCCGCTGACGCCTTCCAGGGCCGGCGTATGAATCTCTGTGCCATCGGTGCGGGGCGCGACGCGGCCATAGGCAAGCAGCAGATCGCGCCCGGCAGCGGGCACTGGCGGCGCGAGCAGCTCGCCGGTGATCAGGAGCAGCCGCTTGGCCACCAGCCATTCCTGATGCTGGCGCGACAAGGCCGCCGGATAGCCGGCCACATAGTGGTGGGGGTGTTCTGCATCGGGCGCCGCGTCCACGCC